>CAZZWE010000151.1:0-9860 GCA_964657675.1 uncultured Steroidobacteraceae bacterium | reverse complement strand
AGTTGATCAACTTGAGCTTCGAAGGCGGTGTTGCGACGGCACTCGATCTGCATCAAGCCGAGACCACAGTGGCGACCGCACAGGCCAATCTGGCGCAATACACCCGACAGGTTGCGCAGGATCAAAACGCCTTGGTGGTGTTGTTGGGAACCCCGCTGCCGAACGACTTGCCGAGCGGCCCGGACTTAGATGAAGAAGCGATGTTGGCCGATCTGCCGGAAGGACTGCCGTCCGAGGTATTGACTCGCCGTCCCGATATTCTCGCCGCCGAACATAATTTGATCGCGGCCAATGCCAACATCGGAGCGGCCCGTGCCGCCTTTTTCCCGCGCATTACCCTGACCGGCAGCTACGGAACCGCCAGCACGCAGCTCTCTGGATTGTTCGATCATGGATCGACCGCCTGGACTTTCTCGCCGCAGATCAGCCTGCCGATCTTCGCAGGCGGTGCGAATATCGCCGCGTTGGATTTGGCCAAGGTGCAGAAGAATGTGTTGGTGATTCAGTACGAACAAACCATTCAAAGCGGCTTTCGCGAAGTGGCAGACTCGCTGGCGGGGCGGGCCACACTCGACAGCCAGATTGCGGCCGACCAAGCGTTGGTCGATGCCACCAGTGAAAGCTTTCGCCTCGCCAACATGCGGTTCACCGGCGGCGTCGACAATTATCTGGCGGTGCTGGATTCGCAGCGGTTGCTGTACAGCGCGCAGCAATCCTTGATCGAAGTGAAACTGCTGCGGCTCCAGAATCTCGTGACGCTGTACAAAGCACTCGGTGGTGGGTGGCAGGAACACAGCGAAACCGCAAAAAATTAGGCGGCGCATCCCGTGTAATTTTTTAGTGATCTATATCAACGGGTTATGATTTATATCGCCTCTTATTTCTAGGATAGCACCTAGACACAGGCGCTTTCACTCAGATCGGACGCAATTCAAAGCTTTCACTAAAACTGCGTTGCGTTTCTGTCATTGTCTTGTATATTCCGATCGCAGAGTCTTGATTTATCAAGACTGCTCAGGAGTCCGCAGCCTCGAAACCACTTTAGGTTTGCATCCTTGTCCACCGTGGGGCTTACATGATCAGCGCTTGGGATTGTTTCCACTCTGCCACCCTCGAATTGGTGCGCTCAACGCCCATCAAGCAAAGATTGGTCAGTGCCTACCGGCGCCACCTGTCTGCGCTGTCCGAGGAGCAACTGCCTGCCGAACTGCGCGAGTCCTTTAGCAGCATGATGCGCAGTTTGCGCGGTGTGGAGCCCCTGCGTGGCGAGGATGCCGTGGCCGCATCGGTTCGCAAGATGTCCAACCAAGACGCGGACGACTGCGCTGGGATGATCGTCGAGTTGTTCGGGATGCTGCTCAAATCCTATGCCAACGCAGCACGGTCCAATACCGTGGTGCAACTGCACGCCGTGCCGACCGATCTGGTCGCCAGCAACTAATCGTCGAGTTTGAACTCGATCGTGTCCCAGCGCGTGGTCTCTTGATGGCGCGCTTGGCGGCGCAACGCATCGATTAGATTTCTTTCATTCCACGGGCTGACTTCGTCGGCCAAATCCACGATGGGCTTGGGCAGCGGGGCGGTGGAACCGAAATTCTCCATCGCCACAATGGGACGGTCTGCCGCCTTCGCGAAGTTCATCTGGAACTGCACCAATTCAGGCGCGATGTGGTAAACCGCCGGCAGCACAATAATGACTTCGCAGGGCGCAATTTGACGACGCAAATCCTCGCGCTGCGATTCCTTATCGATGGGTCGCTTGGCCTGCGGTTGGCTGGTGCTGTGATAGTAAAAAGTACCCGACGCCTCGAGGTATTCGAACACACGGCTGTAATCGTCGTTTTCGACCCACGCGTGTGTGACAAACAAGCGAATCGGATTGCTCGACATGGGCCTAGTGTATCGCGCCGAAGGTCATGCGCGAAGCACCCAGCGTCGATACAATGGTTCGGGTGCGATTGCTGATTTACAATATACGATATGCCACCGGCACCGGGCCGGCCTTCCACCTCCCGGTACCCGGGGCGGGGTATCTGCGAACCAATCGCAAGGTTCTAAGCGGCATCACCGATTTCATCAAGCAGCAGGATCCGGATGTGGTGGGCCTGATCGAGGTCGACATCGGGTCGGTGCGCAGCGGCATGGTCAATCAGGCCGATTTCATTGCCCGATCCTTGGGTCATTACTCGACCTACGAGTGCAAGTACGGGGTCTCCTCGGTCAATCACATGGTGCCCATTGTCCGTAAGCAGGCCAATGCATTCCTGGCGGCGCCCCGCGTGCGCGGCGAACGCTTTCATTATTTCGATACCGGGATCAAGCGGCTGATCATCGAGTTGGAACTGGACGATGTGGCCATCTTCTTGGTGCACCTGTCGTTGAAATTCCGGCACCGTCAATATCAGCTGCGCTATCTGTACGACTTGGTCCGCAAGACATCGAAGCCGGTGATCGTGGCCGGCGACTTCAATACCTACTGGGGTGACCACGAGATCTACTTGTTCATGCAGGCGGCTGGGCTTGCCAGTGCCAATACCAAAGGCCTGCCGTCCTATCCGAGCCGCACCCCGCGCAAGGAACTGGATTTCATCCTGCATAGCCGGCAAATCGAAGTGAACCGGTTTGAAATCCCCGACGTGCAATTTTCGGATCATCTGCCGTTGGTCTGCGATTTCACCATTCACGAGTCCAACCTCAAGGCCGCGTGAATAACGGCGCCTGGACGTTGGAGATTGACGCCGACCGCGTCGGTTGGCTCACCGTAGACATCCCTGGCGCTTCCACCAACGTGCTGTCGGCCGCGGTACTGCGCGACTTGGCGGAGCAACTCGCGGTAGTGCGCAAGGAAAGTCCGGTCGGCATCGTGGTGCGCTCGGGTAAAACCAACGGCTTCATCGCCGGGGCGGATATCAAGGAGTTCGTGCAGATCCGCACACCCGAACAGGGTTTCGAGCTGGTGCGCGCCGGGCAGAAAATCTTACAGCAACTCGAAGACCTGCCTTGTCCGAGCGTGGCCATGCTGCACGGCTTTGCACTCGGCGGCGGTCTGGAACTGGCATTGGCCTGCCGCTATCGCGTGGGAGCGGATGACGGCACGCTATCGCTCGGTCTCCCGGAAGTCATGCTCGGCATTCATCCCGGCTTCGGCGGCACCGTGCGCACGGTGCAGTTGATTGGCGTGCGGCCCGCGCTTGAGCTCATGCTCAAAGGGCGTCCGGTGCGCGCGGCGCGCGCCTTGAGTTTGGGGTTGCTGGATGAGCTGTCGCCGCCCTCCGAGCTCGCCGCACGCGCCAAGGCCTTGGTGTTGCGGCGGCCCTCGCCTGCCTCCGCACCCTTCGTCGACAAGCTGTTGAACTTGAGCGCATTGCGGCCGTTCGTGGCGCGCCAAACGGCGGCAACGTTGAAGCACAGCGTCTCCAGGGAACACTATCCGGCGCCGTTCGCCATCCTGGAACTGTGGGAGCGCTACGGTGCACTGGGATTGTCCGCCTACGAAGCGGAAGCCCGTTCCATCAGCAGCCTCATGTGCACGCCGACTTCGCGAAACTTGGTGCGGGTATTCCGGTTGCAGGATCGGCTGAAAAGTCTCGGGGGCGAGTCGAGTTTGGAATTCAGGCACCTGCACGTCGTCGGCGCGGGCGTCATGGGCGGCGACATTGCCGCATGGGCGGCCTATCGGGGTCTCACCGTCACGCTGCAAGACCGCAGTGCCGAGCTCATACAACCCGCACTGGACCGTGCCCGAAGTTTTTTCGACAAACGCCTGAAGGATGCAGGGGCGGCCGATGCGGCGATGGCGCGATTGCGGATGGATGTGAACGGCGGTGGCGTCGCCGACGCCGACGTCGTGATCGAAGCCATCTTCGAGAATGTGGAAGCCAAACACTCGCTGTATGCGCAGCTTGAGCCACAGCTCAAACCCACGGCCATCTTGGCGACTAACACCTCCAGTATCTTGATTGAAACCCTGTGCGAGCGGCTGGCGGATCCTTCGCGCCTGGTCGGCATTCACTTTTTCAATCCCGTATCGCAGCTGCCCTTGGTAGAAATCGTTCGCGGTTCGCGTACCGCGCAGCACACGGTGCAGGACGCACAGCGCTTTACCCGCAAATTGGACAAGCTGCCGCTGCCCTGCAAGAGCGCACCCGGCTTTGTGGTGAACCGCATTTTGACGCCCTACGTGAACGAGGCCTTCTTGGCCTTACAGGAGGGCATTCCGGCGCCGGTGATCGACAAGGTCGCGGTCAAATTCGGCATGCCCATGGGACCAATTGAGCTCACCGATGTGGTGGGCCTGGATGTCTCGGCGAACGTCGGCCAGGTGCTCGGCGGCGCCCTGCAGCGTAAGGTTCCGGAACTATTGCTCAGTTTGGTGGCCGAAAAGAAGCTCGGCCGCAAAAGCGGCCAAGGATTTTATCGCTGGCAAGACGGCAAGGCGCAGAAAGAGGACATCAAGGATTTCGCTGTGCCGGATGATCTAGAGGATCGCTTGATTTTATCGATGCTCAACGAGGCCGTCGCATGCCTGCGCGAAGGCACGATCGAGGATGCCGACCTGCTCGATGCCGGCGCGGTATTCGCCACCGGCTTCGCGCCGTTTCGCGGCGGTCCTCTCCAATATGCCCGAGATCGAGGCATTGCCGCCGTCGTCAGCCGTTTGGAGCAGCTCGCGCAGCGCTACGGCGAGCGGTTTAGACCTGATGCGGGCTGGGCAAAAATCCCGCATTGAGAGCCCTTCTCTGTGACCCACTGCGTGGTCGGTGGCACCGCCGCATATGGTAGGATTCACACCCAAAATCATAGACTTGACCCTCTAGGCGCCAACGAAATTTTAGATGGAAGAACGTTCTCTCGACCTGGCAGTTCTCAAGACCTTCTCGCCCCTTGACGGCCTGAAGGCGGAGAACCTGCACGCGCTCGCCCGCAAGACGACGATCCGTGAACTGACTGCCGGCCGTGTGCTGTTCAAAGAAGGCGATTCGGATAAACGGACCTTCTATCTCGTTTCCGGCCAAGTCGAATTGCGTGCCGATGACCGGCTCATGAGCGTGATTAAAGCCGGCTCTCCGGAAGCGCGCCCTGCCCTGGCGCCTGGCCTGCCGCGCAAGTTCACGGCGCGCGCCGCAACCGATCTTGAATACATCATGATCGACAGCGATTTGCTCGACGTGCTGCTGACCTGGGATCAAACCGGACAGTACGAAGTGGCCGAATTGCGCGGCGACGGCTTGGATGTATCGGGCGATTGGATGACCACGCTGCTGCAAACCAAAGCGTTTCACCGCATTCCGCCCGCCAATATCCAAGCCATATTCATGCGCATGCAGCGCATCAACTATCGCGCCCGCGATGTGGTGATCAAGCAGGGTACGGAAGGCGACTTCTTCTACGTCGTGGTGGCCGGCAAATGCATCGTCACGCGCGAGACGCCGCTCAACAAGGAAGGCATCAAGCTGGCGGAATTGGGACCTGGCGACAGCTTCGGCGAAGAAGCGTTGATCGCCGAGGCCAAACGCAACGCGACCGTGACCATGTCGAGCGATGGAACCTTGATGCGCCTCGGCAAGCAAGACTTTCAGACCTTGCTCAACGAACCCCTGCTGCAGTGGGTCGATCAAGAGAAAGCCCGGGAAATCGTCGCGGAAGGCGGCAAGTGGTTGGATGTGCGCCTGCCGAGTGAATTCCAGAATTTCCGCATCGATGATGCGGTGAATATTCCGCTGTATTTCATCCGCCTGAAACTCAATGCACTCGACAAGAACGTTCAGTATGTCGTGTGCTGCGACACCGGCCGGCGCAGCTCCGCGGCGGCCTATATCTTGAGCGAACGAGGATTTGAAGCCTACGTGCTCAAGGGCGGCTTGGCGGCGAGCGAAGCAGCCCGCTCGCGCAGCGGCTGAACCTGTGCCCGACCCATCTCATTTCGACAGAGATCAAGGCCCGAATACTTTCGCGCCCAAACCGCGCTTCGAATACGAAGCCCCGTCGATGTTTTCACAATACAAATGGCTCGCCCTGGCGTTTCTGGCGCTGATCGTGGCGGCAACCATTTACCTGTACCGAGCCCCGCACAAGCCGCTCGAGTTCAAGCCCGACCCTGAGCCGGTGTACGTTGAGCCTCTGGCCGTTAAACCGGCGGAGCAGCCGGCGCCACCGAGCCATTAGCCCCGAGCTCACCGCGCGCCCGCGGCGTCGGGCGCTACATCGTATGCGTTGGTTTATCGCCGCCTAATGCGCCGGCGAGATAGTTCTCGATCTTCTTCTGGGTATTGCCGCGATCCTGATCGCTGAACTGCACGCCGATGCCGGCCGTTCTTTTTCCTTGTGCGCCCTTGGGTGTCATCCAGATGACGCGGCCAGCCACGGGGAGTTTTTCTTCCTCGCCCATGAGGTTTAACAGCATGAACACTTCATCGCCCAAGCGATAATTGCTGTTGGTGGGAATGAACAGTCCGCCGTTCTTAACGAAGGGCATGTAGGCAAGGTATAGCGCGCTCTTATCCTTGATGGTGAGCGTGAGCAGACCCGGCTTGTTACTTGGACTTCGCAATTCCTGGCATTCCCGCAAAAATATTACGTGGTCAGCGCCTCTCGACCGCCGACCAGCAAGGCCTCTAGCGCCAACTGTAGATTCATACCGGTCGACGCAAAGCGCCGGATGTCGCGCGCAGCATCTAACAGCTCGAATAAGGCCCTTATCTTGGGCTTAAGTAAAGCGGCAGGCAAGCGGACCGGTTCCGCACTTTGACGTGAATTGGGGTCGGAAACTGCGGCATGTACGCGCTGTGTGATCCAGTTCTCAAGCCAAAGGATACGCAGACCCGGTTCTGAGCGGCTCCAACTTTCCGCCAGCAAGCTGACGTCGACAGCGCCTGCGGCCAATTGGCTCATGCCTCTTTGCATATCCTCGTGCAGCGCGTCCAAGCCGGCGGCCTCCATGTCGAGCGCCATCAACGG
This sequence comes from uncultured Steroidobacteraceae bacterium, assembly GCA_964657675.1. GTDB lineage: Bacteria > Pseudomonadota > Gammaproteobacteria > Steroidobacterales > Steroidobacteraceae > Bog-1198. The sequence goes on along the minus strand of CAZZWE010000151.1, from coordinate 2,903 downwards.
CGCATCGCCAGATAATGTCAGCGCCGCATTCCAATCTTTCTTCGCCGCGGAATGCGATGCCAGCCACGCTAGGGCGGCCGTTCTCGAGGGCGCGCGCAGGCTGATCCGCAAGCACCGGCTGGCAATGGTGGCGGGCAACCGGTGGGTGGGCCGTGCGATCAGGATGAGCACGGTGTCGGCTGTCGGCTCCTCGAGAGTTTTCAAAAATGCGTTGGCGCCGTTGACGTTCAACGCTTCGGCGCCCTCGATGACGGCCACCTTGAATCCGCCGCGATAGCTTTTGAGCGCCAGAATCTCCATCAGCTCGCGGACCTGTTCGATTTTGATTTGCTTCGCATCTTCCTCCAGACGCACGATGTGCACGTCAGGATGGCTATCCGATCGCAGCAGCAAACAGGAGGGGCACACGCCGCACGGCCGCGCGTCGGGTCGGCTCGCCTCGGGCTGACCAGCCTCGCACAACGCCATTCCCGTAATCCATTGCGCCAGGAGCTCCGCGCCCAGTCCGGGCGCCGACAGCAGCAGCAACGAGTGCGGTAAGCGGCCGGCGTTCGCGGCGCTTCGCAGCCGCTGTTGCGCGGGCGCCAGCCAGGGCAATGCATTGGCACCTACGGTATCCATGCGCGTCCTTTGAGCACAGCGATGATTTGAGCGGTCACCGCGTCGGGCGCCTGTGCCGCATCGATGACCGCGATTCGCTGTGGCTCGGCCGCCGCGCGCTCGCGATAGACCGTGGCCACCCGTTCGAAAAATTCGGCACGCTCGGCTTCGAAGCGATCCTGGGCAACTCCTACATTGCGTTTTTGCGCCCGCTGCAACGCCTGTTCCACCGGCGCATCCAACAGCAGCGTCAGATCGGGGCGCAATGCACCTTGCACGATGGTTTCCAGCTGACGGATCGACTCCTGGTGCAACGCGCGGCCGCCGCCCTGATAGGCATAGGTCGCGTCGGTGAATCGATCGCACAGGACCCAGTGTCCTGCCTCTAGGTTCGGCTCAATGAGATTGGCCAGGTGAACGGCACGCGCCGCGAACATCATCAGCAACTCCGCCGTCGGCGGCACCGGCTCGGTGCTCTCGCGCAGCACCAGTTGACGGATCTGTTCGGCCAGCGGTGTCCCGCCCGGTTCGCGCGTGACGATGTGTTCAATGCCTGATTGTGATAGCGCCGCAGAGACACGGCTCACCTGCGTGGTCTTGCCCACACCCTCGATGCCCTCCAGCGTCAGGAACCGGCCGCGAGTCATGGATGAGGGTCCTGTGCCATCTTGTGGCGCTGGTGCGCCACATACGCCGCAACCGCGGCATTGTGCTGTTCCAAGGTTGAGGAAAACACGTGAGTGCCATCGCCCTTGGTCGAGGCCACGAAGTAAACAGCGTCGGTTTTCATGGGATGCGCCGTGGCCCGAATGACGGCGGCGCTCGGCAAGGCAATCGGCGTCGGCGGCAGTCCCGCGCGAGTGTAAGTATTGTAGGGGCCGTCGGTACGCAGATCGACCGTGCGGATGTCGCCGTCATAGTGCTCACCTAGTCCATAAATGACGGTAGGATCGGCCTGCAATCGCATACCAATGCTATAACGATGTAAATACAGGCCGGCGATCTTGGGGATTTCCTGCGCGATGCCGCTTTCCTTTTGAATGATGGAGGCCATGATCAGCAACTCATTGGCGTCGTGCAGCGGCAGCTCCGTATCGCGATCGGCCCACGCGGACTGTAACTCGCGGCTGAGCGCACTATGCGCTTGGCGCAACACCTCAACGTCCGAGGTGCCCGATACGAAACGGTAGGTCTCAGGCAAAAACTGTCCCTCGGCATTGACGGTCGGCTCACCCAGTTTTTGCATCAGCGCCGCGGCCGCCGCGGCCGGTGGCCCCGCAGGCAATGTCGTGTTCACCTCCGGATTGCGGCGCAATGCCTCGAGCATGTCCTGGACCCGCCAGCCATCGACGATGGTGAATGAATGCAGCAGCACCTGACCGTTGACCATCTTGGTCAGTAACTCCCGCGGCGTAATCCCGGGCGTGATCTCGTACTCGCCCGCCTTCACCGCGGCCGCCTGGCCACTAAGACGCGCATACAACGACCAGATTTTCGCATGCGCCACGACGCCCAATGCGGACAGCTCGTTGGCCACCCGCGCAAAACTTGCGCCCGGCGCCACTTTGTAACGCACCGCGGCGTGCAAGTTGAGGGGCGTGTCCAGGGTCGTCATGGCCCACTTGGCGCCGCCTAAGCCCACAACCGCCAACAGCAATGCGACTACCCCTAAACGCAGCAGCCACTTCATGCGGCCTCCAGCCGGGCGCGTAATCGCTGAGCCGCATCGAATCGGTTGAATCGCACCGGATCTTTGCCTCCTTCAAGGCTGCGTACCGACTTGATGCCGACGACCGCATTGGTCATGAACATTTCCTCAGCACGTTGCAAATCCCGCCAGCTGACCAACTTCTCGCACACACTCAGCTGCAAGTCTGGCGCAGTTTGCAACACCCAACGCCGCATGACGCCGGCGACGCCGCCGCGATCGAGCGCGGGGGTCGTCAGCACCGAACCGCGCCTCAAGAATAGGTTCGACATGGTACCGCACAGCCAGTGACCGTCGGCATCGCCCATCAGCCCTTCCCAGATGTGTGCATCGCGCCACTCGCTACGGGCCAGCACCGAGTCCAGGCGGTTGAGCGATTTCATGCCGGCCAGCGCGGCATTCACGCTGAGCGGCGTGCGGCACAGACGCACGCGCACGGCGGCATCCGGATCGGCCTGAATCTGCGCGGGCGGCAGCGCATGCAGCGAAACGATGCGAGTCGCCCGCTCATGCCCCGAGGGACGATAGCCGGGACGCACCCCCTTAGGAGCCCCGCCGCGGGTCACGATGAGCTTCAGCACCGCCTCATGTTGCC
>CAZZWE010000150.1:0-9877 GCA_964657675.1 uncultured Steroidobacteraceae bacterium | reverse complement strand
CCGCCGACGTTCAAGTCGGCGGCCGAATCCCGCTGCAGTTCGATTCGCATGCAACCCTACGCGCTCACCATCGATAAATTCCTGGATCACGCGGCCAAGTGGTCCGGCGATCGAGAAGTGGTCACGGCGCAGGCCGGGCAGGCGGCGCGGCGCATCGGCTATGCGGATCTAAGAACCCGTAGCAACCGGTTGTCGGGCGCACTCCATGGCTTGAACTTAAAGACAGGCGATCGCGTCGGCACGCTGGCGTGGAACACGCAGCACCATCTGGAAATGTACTATGCGTTGATGGGCGCAGGCCTTACCTGCCACACACTGAATCCGCGGCTGACCATTACTCACCTGGCGGCAATGGTCAATGAGGCCGAGGATCGCGCCTTGGCCGTGTCATCAAGTCTTGCGACGCTGCTGGCGCAACTGCTGCCGCTGTGTCCTCGCATTGAACACCTCATTGTGATGGATGGCGGTGAGTCCTCGTTCGCCGGAATGGAACACCCTGGCGCGACTGTGTGGGAACTCGAGAGCTTGCTGGAGTCGCACGGCGCGGCATGTCGGTGGGGACAATTTGACGAGCAGACGCCTGCGGGGCTTTGCTACACCTCGGGAACCACCGGTGTGCCCAAGGGCGTGATGTATACGCACCGGTCCAATTATCTGCACACACTGCGGGAATTGCAGGCGGATGCGGTGGCGCTGTCGCGGCGCGACGTCTTGTTGATCGCCGTACCCATGTTTCATGCCAATGCGTGGGGTCTTCCTTTCGCTGCACCGGCCGTGGGCGCCAAGCTCGTGCTGCCGGGACGCCACACGGACGGCGCGAGTTTGGCCGCCCTGATGCGCGAGGAACAGGTAAGCGTCGCCGCGGGGATTCAGACAGTCTGGCTTGGCGTGCTTGATCACCTCGATGCGGTGGGCGGCGAATTGCCGGCGCTGGAACGCATCTTGATCGGTGGCGCGAACTGCCCGGACGCACTGATCCGCAGAATGGAACAGCGCCTGGGGGTCAAAGTGCAAACCAGTTGGGGAATGACGGAACTCTCGCCTTTAGGCACGGTGGCGTCTGCTCATGGCCTTGCGAATGAGGCGCGCGCGTCGGGCAAGCCGGTGATGGGGCTTGATCTCAAACTGACCGATGCGAACGGCCTGACGCTTGCCCGGCAACGTGGCGTCGTCGGTCACTTGAAAGTCAGAGGCGCCAGTGTGATTGAGCGTTATTTCAACAGCGATGTGACTGCGCTCGATGCAGAAGGCTATTTCGACACCGGCGATCTGGCCAGCATCGATGCGGCGGGGAATATGTCGATTTGCGGGCGCTCGAAAGATTTGATCAAGTCGGGGGGCGAATGGATTAACCCTGCCGAAATCGAAGACATCGTCGGCAGTCATCCCGCCGTTGGGTTGGCTGCGGTCATTGCACGCACCGATGAGAAATGGGGTGAGCGCCCGGTGCTCATCGTGGAATGGCGGCAAGGTCTCGCCGCGGAGACGCATGGGCTGCTCGACTACTTGCGTGGCAAGATTGCTCCGTGGTGGCTTCCCGATCAGGTCTTGAAGATCGATGCCATGCCGCTGGCCGCCACGGGGAAGATCGACAAGAACCAATTGCGTGCTGATTACGCAAATGGGAAACTGACTGTAGACTGATCCATGGTTGAAGCACGACAAGAGGGCTAGCTGGGTGGCGGAAGCTCCGAAGCGCCAACGGCGTAGCAAGGCGCAACAGCGCGCAGAAAGCCTGGAGCTGATCCTCGACGCGGCTGAGTTTCTATTTTCGAAACACGGGCTGTACGGAGTGACGCTGCGCGACGTGGCGCAGCGGGTCGGAATTCATACCACGCTCCTGCATTATTATTTCGAAGATAAACGTAATCTGTTCGACGCGGTATTTGCGCGGCGCGCCAGCGTTACCAGCGATCGCAGGATGGCCGCGCTCGAAGAGTACGAGCAACGGGCGGCAGACCATCCAACCGTTGAGGGCGCGCTGCACGTGTTCTTGGACACCGACTTGGACCTCTATTTCGAGGGCGGCGAGGCTTGGATGAACTACGCCGCATTCTGCGCGCGTGTCAGCAACACGCCGGAAGGCGCAGCGCTGATGGATGTGCACTTCGATCCGGTGGTGTTGAAGCTGGTCAGCATCTTAAAGCGCGCGCTGCCAGATTATTCCGATGAGGATATATTCTGGGGCTATCATTTTGTCACCGGGGCGCTCATGAATACGCTGGCGCGCACCGGGCGCATCGAACGACTGTCGGGAGGCGTGTGCCGGTCCGATGATTTCCCGGCGGTCAAAAAACGCATTGCCAAGTTCATGGCGGCAGGATTCTTAACTCTCAAACAGCAGACTTAAAGGAGCATGTCCATGCGAAGTTCCATCCACCGCGTCACTCTGACGCTGGGCGCAGTAGTCGTGGCGATCGCCGCTTCATCTCAGGCGCTGGCGGCGCTGCCGCCGCTCAACCCGGCCTGGAAAGTGCCGGAGGTGATTGCGTTCATCGGGGTCAAACCAGGCGACAAAGTCGCGGACATCGTTGGCGGCCGCTTGACGGCGTCCTTGGCGCAGGCCGTCGGTCCCTCGGGCACGGTGTACGCCGTTGAAACCGCGGAGATGGTCAAGGTGCATCCCGAAGGCTTGAAAAGGATGAACGATCTCGCTGTGCAAATGCCCAACATCGTCGTCAGCCACGATCCCATCCTCTCGCCGTTGCCGCCAGGGCTCGATGCCGTCTTCATTCGTCAGGACTACCACGACCTGTACGATAAGTTCATGGGCCCGGTGGATGTGGCCGCGTTCAACAAAATGGTCTTTGCCGCATTGAAGCCGGGCGGGGTCTACGTGGTATTGGATCATGCCGCGGTCAAGGGCTCGGGGATCGATGCGACCGATACCTTGCATCGCATCGATCCGGGCCGAGTCAAAGCGGATGTGTTGGCCGCCGGTTTCAAGCTCGACGCGGAAAGCGTGCTGCTCGCCAATGCCGGCGACGACCACAGCAAGAATGTGTTCGATCCATCAGTCCGCGATCACACGGATCAATTTCTGCTGCGCTTCAAAAAGCCCAAGTAGCGGCAATTGTTCATCGTCCACTCCTACGCGGTTGCAGTGGCGCTGTGTGTCGTCACCATGCTGTGCTGGGGCTCGTGGGCCAATACTCAGAAGCTCGCGGGCAGGCGCTGGCCGTTCCAATTGTTTTATTGGGACTACGCCATCGGCGTGGTGGTGCTGGCACTGGCGCTGGCCTTTACGCTGGGCAGTCACGGTTCCGGCGGCCGGGGTTTCTTGGCCGATTTCGCGCAAGCCGATAACCGCTGGTTGGCGTCTGCCTTCGTCAGTGGCGTCATTTTCAATCTGTCGAACATTCTGCTGGTGGCGGCCATTGAAGTCGCGGGGCTCGCGGTGGCTTTTCCCGTCGGCGTGGGGCTTGCGCTGGTGTTGGGAGAGATCAGCACTTACTGGGTGACTCGCACGGGCGATGTGACCCCGTTGGTGCTGGGTGTGGGATTTGTGGTGGTGGCCATCATTCTCGATGCGCTGGCCTACAAGCGGCTGGCCACCGCCTCGAGCCGCGCGCCCGCGCGCGGCATCGTGCTGTCGGTGATCGCCGGCGTGCTCATGGGCGGTTTCTACAGCTTTATCGCTCAATCGATGGGCAGCATCGAGCCCACCAGTGGGGTGTTGGAAGTGGGCAAATTGTCGCCTTACACCGCCGTCGTCGTATTTTCCGTCGGTCTGTTCCTCTCAAATTTTGTTTGGAACAGTATCGCCATGGCCAAACCTTTCACGGGGCCGCCGGTGACCTATCGAGAGTATTTTGCTCGCGGCAGTCTGCGTCTGCATCTGGTGGGCTTGTTGGGCGGCGTCATCTGGAACACCGGCATGGCATTCAACATTATCGCCGCGAGTTCTGCAGGGGCCACCTTGTCTTATGGTTTGGGTCAGGGCGCCACCCTGGTGGGAGCCATCTGGGGCGTGTTCATTTGGAAGGAGTTCAAGGACGCGCCCCGCGGCACCGGCACCCTCATCGGCGCCATGTTCGTCTGTTATCTATTGGGCCTCGGCATCCTGATCGCATCCAGGGCTTAAGCTCAACGATGAAGAGGTCGCCCAGTATCGTAGTGGTCGGGAGTGCCAACACCGACATGATCATCGGTCTCGAACGGATTCCGAAGCCGGGCGAAACGTTGCTCGGCGGTGAATTCTTCAGCGCTGCGGGGGGCAAGGGAGCCAACCAAGCGGTCGCCGCCGCGCGTGCCGGGGGATCAGTCAGTCTGGTGGCGCGGTTGGGTGCGGACACCTTCGGAGATGAAGCGCTGAAGGGCTATAGGGGCGATGGCATCAACGTGAAGTACGTCAGCCGCGACCCGCACGCCGCGTCAGGCGTGGCATTGATTTTCGTCGCCAAGAACGGCGAGAACTCCATTGCGGTGGCCGGCGGTGCGAACGGCCAGTTGTCGTCCCGGGAAATAAAACAAGCCGCCCCCGTCCTGCGCCGCGCCGATGTGTTGCTGATGCAGCTGGAGACTCCTTTAACCACGGTGCAAGCGGCGGCCCGGCAGGGCGCCGCTCACGGCGCCATCGTCATCTTGAATCCAGCGCCCGCGCGTCCCTTGCCCGCGGCTCTGCTTCGCAACATTGGCATTCTCACGCCCAACGAAACCGAAGCCGAGCAGCTGACTGGAATCAAAATCGACAGCATCGCTTCCATGGAAAAGGCCGCGGGGAGACTCAAGGCGGCGGGCGTGCAGACGGTAATTCTGACATTGGGCGCGCGAGGTGCCTATGTCTCGAGCGATCAGCTGTCCGGGGTGATTCCCGGATTCAAGGTGAAGCCGCTGGACACCACCGCGGCGGGTGATGTCTTCAACGGGGCGCTGGCCGTTGCGTTGGGCGAGGGGCAGTCATTGCGAGACTCGGTGCGCTTCGCGAGCGCCGCCGCCGCAATCTCCGTGACGCGGCGCGGCGCGCAGCCCTCGGCGCCGATGCGCCGCGAAATCGCCGCCTTCTTGAAGTCGCGTTAAGCGCTCTTCTCGTAGTCCGCGAGTTTCTTACGCAGATCGCGATCCTCTTGAAAACGCTGGGTTTCGTCGCGAATCACCGCAGCGATGCCGGTGACCTTGTGGGCATCGTCGAATAGCATGGCCACGCTGAAAGCGATCGACAAGGTGCGGCCATCCTTATGCGTCGCGGGCACTTTCAATAGGGTCGTGCCGTAGCGGGTCGTGCCCGTCGCCATGGATTTCTCGTAGCCCGTGTTGTGCCGACCCTGCAGCCGTTGCGGAGTAATCAGGGTCAGGTTGTGGCCAAGCGCCTCGGCTTCGGTAAAGCCGAAAATTCTTGTGGCCGCCTCGTTCCAGAACACGATGTCGCCGCGCGGGTCGGCAACGATCACGGCATCGCCCATGACTTTGAGCAACTGCGCGAAGTCGATTGAAGGGTTGGCCATTTGATTATCCTTGTGAGTCGAGCGATTGCTTATGCCATAAACTAAAAAGCGGCGCCCCAACGGGCGCCGCCTGATCGTCATCGTCAGCCGGTTGCCTTAGACCGCGTGTGCGGCGTGCAACTTGGCAATCGCATCTTTGTTGTAGCCCAAATCGGCCAACACTTCATCAGTGTGTTCACCCAGCACCGGCGAGGGCTTTACCGTCACTTCCATATCGGAGAACTTGATCGGACTGCCGATGGTGAGGTACTTGCCGCGGACCTTGTGGTCCACTTCAACGATGGATCCGCTCTTGCGCAGATCCGGCGAGGCCGCCAGTTCTTTCATGGAAAACACGGGCGAGCAGGGGATGTCGAACTTGCGCAGGATGTCGACCGCTTCGTACTTGGTCTTATCCTTGAGCCACTCTTCGATCGTGCCGAAGATGTCCATGATCTTGTCCTGTCGGGCCTGCGCCGTCATGTACGCAGGATCCTTGGCCCACTCGGGTTTGCCGATCGCACGGGTGATGGGTTCCCAGGCATGTCCCTGGATGGTGAAGTAGATGTAGGCATTGGGATCCGTCTCCCAGCCCTTACATTTCAAGACCCAGCCCGGTTGGCCGCCGCCGCCGGCATTGCCGCCGCGCGGTACCACATCGGTGAACGTGCCATGCGGATACTGCGGATATTCTTCGAGGTAGCCCACTTTGTCCAACCGTTGCTGATCGCGCAATTTGACGCGGCACAGATTGAGCACGGCGTCCTGCATGGAGCAGGAAACCTTTTGACCCTTGCCGGTTTTGTTCCGCGCCATCAGCGCGGTCAGAATGCCGATCGCCAAGTGCATTCCAGTGTTGCTATCGCCGAGGGCAGCCGCCGACACAGTCGGCGGGCCGTCCCAAAATCCCGTGGTGGAGGCCGCGCCGCCGGCGCATTGGGCCACGTTCTCGTAGACCTTCAGATCTTCATAGGAATGACCGTCGCTGAAGCCTTTGACGGAGGCCAGGATCAGCTTGGGGTTCAGTTCCTGAATGCGTTCCCAGGTGAAACCCATGCGATCCAAGGCGCCAGGGCCGAAGTTCTCGACCAACACGTCAGAGGTCTTGATCATGGTCTCCAATACTTCCTTGCCTTCCTTCGTCTTGGTGTCGAGCGTCAGTGAGCGCTTGTTGCCATTCAGCATGGTGAAGTACAGGGCGTCGGCATTCGGCACGTCGCGCAACTGGCTGCGGGTCACATCGCCAGAGCCAGGCCGCTCGACCTTGATCACGTCGGCTCCGTAGAACGCCAACAATTGGGTGCACGCCGGGCCGGCCTGTACGTGCGTGAAATCGATGATGCGAATACCTTCTAAGGGCAATGACATAAATTCAACTCCTGATTAATGGGTCTTAGGTTTTATTTAGCGTGGCCAGCGGCGCTGGACGGATTCAAATTGGTCAGGCGGCCGCTTTCGGTTCCAGCGGTTTCATCGATGACGGCATTGATGAGGGCCGGTTTGCCGGCGGCGATCGATTCAACCAGCGCCGCGTGCAGTTCGTCCGGTGTGGTGACGTTGTAGCCGATGCCACCGAATGCCTCGATCATTTTGTCGTAGCGGGCATTTTTGACGAACACGGTAGGCGAGGGATCCGAACCGCCAGAGGCGTTGACGTCCGTGCCCCGGTACACGCCATTGTTGTTGAACACGATGGTGGTCACCGGCAGGTTGTAGCGGCAGATGGTTTCCAATTCCATGCCGCTGAATCCAAAGGCGCTGTCGCCTTCGATGGCGACCACGGGTTTGCCGGTCGTCACAGCGGCGCCAATGGCGTAACCCATGCCGATGCCCATGATTCCCCAAGTGCCCGAATCGAAGCGCTTGCGGGGCTGATACATGTCGATGATGCTGCGTGCAAAATCCAGCGTGTTCGCGCCTTCGTTGACGATGTTGATATCCGGACGGGTCTTCAGCACATCGCGGATCGCGCGCAGTGCACTGTGAAAGTTCATCGGCGACGGATTCTGATCGAGGTTCGCGGCCATCTTGGCCAGGTTTTTGTCCTTGCGATCCTGAATGGACTTGATCCAATCCGCGCTGGGCTTGGAAAGATCGCCCTTCATGGCCTGGCCCAGGGCGTCGACGCACGAGCCGATGTCGCCGATCAGCGGCGCGGCAATGGCCACATTGCTGTCCATCTCCGTGGGCGAGATGTCGATCTGAATGAACTTCTTCGGCGACCCCCAGGTCTTGCCCTTGCCGTGCGCCAGCAACCAATTGAGCCGGGCGCCAATCAGCATGACCACATCGGCTTCGGCCAGCACGAAGGAGCGCGCAGCGGAGGCCGACTGCGGGTGATTGTCGGGCAGCAACCCCTTGGCCATCGACATGGGCAGGTAGGGGATGCCGGAATTCTCCACCAGCGCGCGGATGGCCGCATCGGCTTGCGCGTACGCGGCGCCCTTGCCGAGAATGATCAAGGGCTTCTTGGCGCCCTTGAGCAGGGCAACGGCCCGCTGCACCGACTCCGGCGCAGGCAGTTGGCTCGGGGCCGCATCGATGACTCGAACCATGGAACGTTTGCCGTGCGCGGCATCCAGGGTCTGCGCCAGCAGTTGCGCGGGCAGGTCCAGATACACACCGCCGGGCCGGCCGGACACGGCGGCGCGAATGGCGCGCGCCACGCCGATGCCGATGTCTTCCGCCTTGTTGATGCGGTACGCCGCTTTGGCATAGGGCTTGGCGGCGTTCAGTTGATCCATCTCTTCGTAATCGCCCTGCTGCAGATCGACGATTTCGCGTTCACTGGAGCCACTGATCAGAATCATTGGGAAACAGTTGGTGGTGGCGTTCGCCAAGGCGGTCAAACCATTCAAGAATCCCGGCGCCGACACCGTCAAGCAAATGCCCGGCTTCTTGGTGATGTAGCCGGCGATGGCGGCGGCATTGCCCGCCTGCTGCTCATGACGAAATCCGATCACCCGCATGCCTTCTGCCTGCGCCAGGCGAGCAAGGTCGGTGATGGGGATGCCGACCAGACCGAAAATCGTATCGATGTCGTTGGCTTTCAATGCGTCGATGACCAGATGAAAGCCATCGGTCATTGCGGTCTTCTCGACAGGGAGTTCTTTGAACTGCAGGTTAGTTGCCATGGTGTGCTCTTATTGATGGATATAGGAGGCTCGTGAAGAAGGTCGACAAACCGCGGGGGCATTGAGCCTCTCTCATGTCGCGCGGGTTCCAGAAACAGATTGCTTGGCAGGAGACAGTGATTCGCGGCTGTTGGCGAAATGGCGCTGGCGCATGGGCTTCAACAGAAACAGGGCCATCAGGCCGGCCAGTACGTTGAAGGTCATGGCGATCGAAAACACGGCGCCCCAGCCATGCCCCTTGGCGATGGCTGCGGCTGCGGGAACCAGGAAGGCGCCCGCGCCTTTGGCGGTGTACAGCATCCCGGCATTGGCCGCGGCGTACTTGGAACCAAAGGTATCGCCCTGGGTGGCAGGAAATAAGCTGAAAATTTCGCCGTAGACGCCGAAATAAAGCGCGGTCACGAGCACGAAGATCACCGGGTTGCTACCCGATTGACTCAAGGTGAACAGCGCGGCGGCGCCGATGAAGAAGGCCAGCGCCATGGTGTATTCCCGGCCGATTTGATCCGAGAGCCAGCCAAAGAATGGCCTGCCCAGTCCATCGAAAGCCCGGTTCAGCGACAGCGCAAACACCAGCGCCGGCATGGCGAAGCCGAACAACTCGACCGGCAGGTTGTCGATCTTCAAATCCTTGGCGATGGGCGCCATGGAGGCGGCCATGGTCAATCCGCCGGCCGCGATCAGCACGAACATGACGTACAGCACGTAGAACACCGGACTGCGCAGCACTTCCACTGGCGTGTAGCCGTGTGAGGTCTGATTGGGTTTGACGGCGGCGGTCGTCAGGGTGGCGGGCGGTACCAGCAGCAGCCACGCCAGCGCGAAAATGATGCCGCCCTGCAACAGGCCGAACACCAAGAAGGCGTGTTGATAGCCGGCATGGCTGATCATGGTGGATATGGGTCCGATGGTGAACGCAGCGCCCACCCCGAAACCGGCGGCGGTAATGCCGGCAGCCAACCCGCGGCGGCCGGGGAACCACTTCAACGCGTTGCCGACGCAGGTGCCGTAGACGCAGCCGGTGCCGACGCCGCCGAGCACGGCGCCGAGATACAGCAGCCCCAAAGAATTGGCCATCGAGTTGACCACCCAGGCGAGGGCGATGAGCAGCGCGCCGCTCAAGATGACCCAGCGCGGACCGAAGCGATCCACCAAGTAGCCTTCCACGGGAATCAGCCAAGTCTCGATGACCACGAAGATCGTGAAGGCAATTTGAATGCTGCTGCGACCCCAGTGATATTTGGCATCAATGGGATTGACGAAGAGGGTCCAGCCGTACTGCAGATTGGCCACGCAAGCCATGCAGATCACGCCGATGAA
>CAZZWE010000149.1:0-10052 GCA_964657675.1 uncultured Steroidobacteraceae bacterium | reverse complement strand
CGGCGATGCTGCGCAGTCTTGAGAGCGGTGTGCGCAGATCGTGCGCTACATTGTCGAGCGCATCCCGCATGCCCTGGATCAAGGCCTGATTCTTGTCGAGCAGCCGATTGAACTGGCGGGCCAGTTCGTACAATTCGGTTTGATGGGCGCTGACGCGTACGCGTGCCGACAAATTACCGGTATCGATCACCGAACGCGCGGTGGCCACCACCTCGCGTACCGGTTTGGTGGCCCGATAAGCGAACGACGCACCGCCAAACACACCCAGCAGCAGCGCCGGAATCATGACTTCCAGAAAGCTGCGTCGAAATGGCTCCAAAGTCGCTTCCCGATTATTTGTCCGGCGCCCCACTTCGAGCGTCGTTGCATCCGGTAGCCTGGCGGAGGCGACAGTGACATCGCTCTCCTCATCTTTAGGGATCCGTAGCCACACCAGATGGGAGGGATCGCCGCCTGGTTGCAGTGCTGCGGCATCAAACTGCACCCAATCCTCGGGCACATTCAGCAACAGCGCGCTGCCCGTCGGGCTCGCGATCCGCACAAAAAAAGCGCGAGATTTTTCCGACTCATGGCTGCGATCGACAAATTCGCGCAGCGCGGACAATCCCCCCTCCTCATAGATTGCGGCACAGGCCTTAAGTCGCGTTTCGATCACTTCGCGGTCTTTGTGCTCGAGGGCTGCCGACAGCAGCACGTAGAGCAGCCAGAATAGGATGCCGGCGCTCACGGTGAAAATGAACAAGTACCAAAGGCTCAGTCGCAGGGTAAAGCTATTCGCGATGAGGCTAGGAAGTCTTAAGGACATAACCCACGCCGCGGATGGTATGCATGATTTTGGTAGGAAAGTTTTTTTCGAGCTTGGAACGCAGCCGATGCGCGAGGACGTCAACCACGTTCGTCTGCGGGTCGAAGCTGTAATCCCAGATATGCTCCAAGATCATGGTCTTGGTGACCGCCCGCCCGGGGTGACGCATGAGCAGCTCCAGCAGCGCGAATTCCCGAGCCTGTAATTCCAGCGCCTGGCCGCCACGCATTACCTCGCGAGTCAGCAGATTCATTGTAAGGTCGCCGACCACCAAGCTGGTGGGCTCCGCGACGTGGGTGGCCCGTCGAATTAACGCCTGAACACGCGCCAGCAATTCCGAAAACGCAAACGGCTTGGTCAGGTAATCATCAGCCCCAGCCTGAAGACCCGTCACTCGATTATCGACGCTCGCCTTCGCGCTTAGCAGTAATACAGGGGTGAGACTCTTCGCTTGACGAATCGCCCGTATCACGGCCAACCCATCGAGCTTCGGCAACATGATGTCTAGGATGATGGCGTCGAAAGCAACCGTGCGGCAAAAGGATAGCGCTTGTTCGCCATCGCTTGCTTTGTCACCCGAATAGCCGTTTTGCTCCAGGCCATTGACGATGAACGACGCAATCTTCTCATCGTCCTCAACGACGAGAAGGCGCACCGATTAAGTCCTCCACCGAGCAATCCATATTCTCAATCCTTGCGAGCGTGCCGCCCCATGGCTAATTGTCTACTGTCGGCCTACCTGTCGGCAAACTGCTGCAAATCGATGGCAGCGGCGGCCGCTTCAGCGTTGGATTTGGCTTGCCTCGATGCGTCCAACGCCCGCGTCAACTCGCCGAGCACGTACGCGTTCATCGCCTCTTTCCACTCATCGTCGGCCTGACCAAGCTCCACGCGAGCGGCACTTAAATTGACATGCGTATCCGTGCGCCCAAATCGATTGAGTTCTTGCAGTCTGGCATGGACCGCGCCCAGCAGGTTCGGCAATAGCGTGTCGTACGCTCCCCACTGCGCACGCTGTTTGGCTTCTGTTTTTTCATCGATCAATACCATATCCGCGAGATGATTGGCGGACGCTGACACCGCGGCCGCCTGGTCGATCACCGCCGCGTAATCGCGGTGCACGTAGGCCGAGTTTAAACTTGCCAACTTATTTTGTAACTCGGTGACTTCGTTAGGAGCGAACTTGTCCGCGTCCGGACTCAAGGCCACATCGACGGCATTCGCAGCAGTCCACAAGGCCGTTCGAGCCAGCTTCTTGTCGCTTGAACAGCCGACGGCTATGAACAGCATTATGGCGATCGCAGCATAGGGGCGCATACAGACCTCCCCATGCTTATTTACAGCCTCTTTAACTTGGTCTACCTCGGTCATGGCCCACCCCCAACTTCTCGTATGAATGCCACAGACTCCTGTAATGCGGGCTCACGCCAGCGCGCAATAAGGGAGAACGAAGCCACTGTGTCTCCGTGTCCGCGATGTGCAAAGAGCTTCAGCCGCACAGGCACCTTCACCCGCTCAAGCGCATCACGCAGCTCGATCGCCTCCTGCGGCGAGACCTCCTTATCGTCAAGACCGTGAAACAATAAAGTCGGCGGTGCCTGCGAATCGACATAGCGGATAGGTTGCCAATCTGCGCTGCTGTAAGGCGGCGGAAAAGCGGCGCGCAGGACATCGGAATCCGGCTCGAAAGCATACGTGCCTGATAAACCGATGAGTCCAATGATGTCTTTCGGGTCAGCCCCGGCTTGCTGGAGAAACTTATGATTAAAGGCCAGGAAGGCGGCCGTGTGGCCGCCGGCCGAGTGACCCATGAGAATGATATGTGCCGGATTGCCCCGATAGTGACCAATATTCTGCTCGACCCAGGCGATTGCATTCGCGCCGTCCAGGTCAAACAGGGGAAATGTCACTTGCGGGAACAGTCGATAGTCAGCCACGACGGCGACAATTCCTCGCTTGGCGAGCGCGTCTCCAACAAACCGGTACTCCGACTTAGCTCCCTCAATCCATGAGCCGCCATACCAGAAAATAACCACTGGGAGGTTCTCCCCATGCTTTGGTGCGACGATATCGAGGCGTTGGCGAGGATCGGTGCCGTAGGGAATATTCAAGTGACGCTCGACCCGCGACAGAGAGTTAGGGGCATTCGCGATGAAAAACTCAGTCGATCGACAACCGGCCGTAATCAGCGACGCAGAGGCTAATACCATGAGTCGACGCGCCATCATGGATTGAAAAAAAGACAGCTACTGCCACCAGAACCTCTGCGATATATCATCGCTTGGCAGCCCCGCGAAGCACCGTATCAACCACCGCCGAAATCATGGTTGGCGAGAGTTTTACGTGGCCAAACAGCGTACGAAAGTAAAACGGGGCCGTGAGCATATCCATCAGCAGTTCGATGTTAACCCCGGGCTGAAGTTCTCCGCGCTTGATGCCGCGCCGAAATGCAGCGCGGATGGAACGACGCCGCTTCGCGAGCACTTCCTTGCGAATCGTTCGCGCGAGCACCGCATCATCGGCCATCTCTCCGACCAGACCGGCCAAGGCTGGTCCTAAGGCCCCCCGAAAGCCGGTAACCAAGGTCTCTACGGCCTCCATCAGATCCTGCCGCAACGAACCCGTGTCTGGTGAGGGATTGGCACCCAACGCCGAGACGACTGCAAAGGCCACCAGATGCCGCTTGCTCGGCCAACGTCGATACAGACTGGCCCGCGCGCGCCCAATTTTGCGGGCGACACCCTCCATGGTGATCGAGCGATAGCCGCTGCGCTTGAGCTCTAGGAGCACAATTTGGACCACTGCAGCATCGATCGTGGCGTCGACTGGGCGGCCCAGGCGAACTTGGGGTGTCATGGTGAAATTCTCGTAATACACGCCCATGAGACGCGCCAGAGGCCAAAAAGTTTTAACGGTATTCGAACTTTATGCGACATCGTGTCTCTTAATTACTAGTATCCATCAATACAACAAGGCGTGGAATATGAATATCCGAAGCGTGATCCCCGCGATGGCATGCCTCCTGAGCCTATCCGCCGCCATAACCGGCTGCAGTTCCGCGCAATCCGATTGGACCAAAGCGGCCAGCGACAATACTGTACCCGCCTACCAAACCTTCATCGCGGCACATCCGAATGATAAGCACGCGTTTGAGGCCCAAGCCATGATTCTCAAACTTCAGGATGAGAATGCCTGGCAGGAAGCGCAGCATGCGGGGACGAATTCAGCTTACGAGAGCTACCTGCAACAGCATGCCGAGGGTGCTCATGTGGCTGCAGCGAAGGAGGCCATGACGGCAGCTGATCGGGCTGCCGCTTGGAAGAGCATGCAGGGCCAAGCTACCGCCGCTGGCGTTCAAGCGTTCTTGCAGAAATATCCCACGGGAGCTGAATCCGATCTGGCCAGGACTCAGCTGAAGGAGCTCACCGCGTATAAGGTACATTTTGCGACCGAGTCGAGCGAGGCCAAAGCAGAGCGAAAACTCGCGCACCTGAAGTCCAAGCTTCCGCAGCAAGGCTCTGATTTGTCGATCACGCCCGCAGGCGACGGCAAGTCGTACTCGATCGATTCCCCCGCCATGTCTGAAGCTCAAGCGACAAACGACTGCGCGGCGATCAAACAAATGAAAGAAAATTGCCAGGCAGTGGCGCAATGACCAGTAAATCCTTCGACCGGCCGCATCGCGGCATATAATCACGCTCAAGGGGCTTGAGGACTGGATAGCTGTTATCACCGCCGATGAACGACCGCCTGTCGCGACACACTCTGCCGGCGTTGAACTCGGCCATCGCTCGGCCGTCGTTTGACCCGGCGCAGATCCGCCCCGGCATTGTCCACCTAGGGTTGGGCGGCTTTCATCGCGCGCACATGGCGCGCTACACCCACGACCTCATGGATCGAGGCGGCGCGCTGGAATGGGGCATCATCGGCGTAGGCCTGATGCCCGGCGACATTCGCATGCAGGAGGCGCTTCTGCCGCAGGACTGCCTCTACACACTGGTTGAGAGACAGGATACGACTGAAACGGCGACGGTGATTGGTTCGTTGTGCGACGTGTTATTCGCCGGCGACTCATCGCAAGCGGCCCTGCAAGCCATGGTGAGCCCCACAACCCGTATCGTCAGCCTGACGGTGACGGAGAATGGCTACTGCTTGAACCCCTTCACCAAGCAGCTCGATCCATCGCACCCTCAAATCGCGCACGATCTTGCCCATCCGGACACGCCGCGCAGCGCGATCGGCCTGCTCGTGGAGGCATTCAGGCGGCGTCATCAAAACGCAATGCCGGGGCTCACCGCACTGACGTGCGACAACATCCAGCACAACGGCACGGTGTTGAAACAAGCCGTGCTCGCCTTTGCGGAACTCCGCGACGCGCCGCTAGCCCGATGGATCGAGGCCCATGCGAGCTTCCCGAGCACCATGGTCGACCGCATTACGCCGGTGACCACGGCGGCGGATATAGACTATCTCGCGTCGCGATTTGGCGTGGACGATCGTTGGCCTGTGTTTTCCGAACTGTTTCGGCAATGGGTCATCGAAGATGATTTCGTACAAGGCCGGCCGAGGTGGGAGAACGTGGGCGCCCAGTTCACGGCCAACGTGGCGCCGTACGAATTCATGAAGCTGCGTTTGCTGAACGCCAGTCATTTGGCCGTCGCGGGATTGGGCCGCCTGGCAGGCTACCGATACATTGACGAAACCCTGCGCGACGCGGACTTCCGAGCCTATATGCAAGCGCTCATGGATCGCGAAACCGGCCCGACGCTGCCGAGCGTGCCGGGCGTCGACCTGACGGTCTACAAGTCCGAACTGATCGAGCGCTTCGCCAATCCAAAGATCAAGGACACGGTCGATCGCGTCAACACCGATGCGCCGATCAATCTCCTCGTAGATCCCATCCGTGACCGCCTGAAGAGCGGCGCGGATGCCGGCCTTCTGGCGCTGGCCTTGGCCGCGTGGCTGAAGCGCGTGCGAGGAACCGACGATTCCGGCGCACCCATCCAAGTCATCCATCCGCTGGCCGAGCTGCTACGCACGCGGGCTGTGGAAGGCGGGTCGGATCCGCGTCCGCTGCTGTCAATCGAAAGCCTATTCGGCGACTTGATCGAACACTCGCGTTTCACGCAAACCGTCGCGACATGGCTCAGCGCTCTGGATCAGCAAGGCGCCAAGGCCACCCTTGCACGCGCTCGGCGCGACGCCGGATTCTGACCATTCATCAATGACCAGGGGCTGCAAGCCCAAAGCGCGCCCCGCTAAGGTAGAAAAGCCGCTGCCGGCGTTGGCGCTTCGTAGGCCGCAACCTGCCGAGTCAGCGAATAAACCTGTCGCGTTTCGGCGTTAAATTCCGGCCAAGGCGCCCTGCCGGTGGTTGCAAAACGAACCCACAGCGCATGGATGAATTGCGCGAGTGCCTGGGGAGGATTCTCGCCCAGCAGCCCGCGTTTTCCGCTGGCGCAAAGCAAAGTGTCGAACACAAACGGCAGTTCCACAGCATGCGCCGCGCCGAGTTCCCCGCCGAAAGCCGGCGAGCGCCATTCGAACTCGTAGACATAAGAGCGACCCCGATGCAGTTCGGCGGTGCGACGCGTCATGCCGCGAAACATCAAATCGGTCAACGCGCGCGTGAGGACAGTGCCTGCCCCGAGTCCCTTGGATCCGAGGCCGTAGGCGCGAAGCGCCTGCCACGGTTTTGGAATCGCACCGCGCATGAACCAGTAAGCCACGAGAATATTGATCTTGGCGCGCACATTACCGGGAACGAAAAACAGGTTGGCTTCTTCAGAGGTGGTGCCGATGAGCAAATCAATGTCACTCCCCGCGCCCTCGCGTAGCGCCTCGATGGCCGGCTTAGGCAGCACATCATCACCGTGCACCGGCAGAAAGCGGGTAATCCCAAAGCTCGGATCCCATCCCGTTTCATCGCGCATGTTGAAAAACAAGCTCGGCTGCATCACGGCCTCTTGAGCGGCAAGCAGCTGCTGCGAACTGCAGGATAGAAATCCAGCCCGGTCAGGCGCAATTCGCAGCTTTTTGGCGAGGCGTTGCGTGAGCCGGCGCATGACGGACAAATCTCGGCTGACGAACACATGCCCGCTCTGGCAGATGGCATGATGAACGAGACCTGTCGACAACGGCGAGGTCATCAGCGCAGCGATGCAGTACGCGCCGCCCGATTCCCCGAACAGCGTGACGTTCCCAGCATCACCGCCAAACAGGGAAATTCGACCGCGTATCCACTCGAGCGCAGCAATCATGTCGCGCAGCCCCAAGTTGGTGGGCACACCTTCGATGGGGAGAAACCCTTCGATGCCTAGCCGATAGTTGATGACGACGCAAACTACGCCGTCGCGCGCGAATGAACTGCCGTCATAGACCGGCGCGTCCTTGGAGCCCGCCACGAAACTGCCGCCGTGTACGAAGACCATAACCGGCCTGCCGCCGACGTCGTTATCGGGCGCGTAGACATTCAGCGTGAGATAGTCGGGTCCCGCCGCAGTCAGCGTACCCATCAGTGGTTCGATGTCGATGTCCAACGCGCGAGGCGGATTTTGCGGCGCGTGCGGCCCCGCGCGAGTGGCATCCCTCACACCAGTCCAGGGCTCCGGCGGCTCCGGCGCTCGAAAGCGCCGCGCGTCAGTCATCGGCGCCGCATACGGCAAACTCAAGAAGCGGCGCACACCCCCGGTGACACTGCCGTTCGCGATGCCCTCAGGCAGCGTGACGATCACGGCGCCACGCACGCAAAGCTGGCGGCGTCATTGACGCTGCCCGGACCCCGATGCCGCGCAACTTGCGGATAGGGACACAGGGGACGCGTCCGTGTAGGTGTACCAGGATCGGTTCGGTAGATCGCGGCGACATCGTTGATGTGCTCTGCGCCGATGATGGGGCCGGGCACCATTCCTTTTTCAACCCAGGCCTCAAGTGCTTTTCCGATGTTCGTGGCCGGCGTAGAGTCTGCGGGCGGCGCCGCCATCTGGCCAAAAACGTTGGGTCCATTGCCGCCAAATACATGATCCATGCCGGGCACCATATACAGTGTTGCAAAGGTGGCGACTTGGGCGGTGCCCATGCGCTGACGCACACGCTCGAAGTAATCGATTGACAGTTGCGGCTGTAGCGCCCGGTCGCCCCACCCATGATAGAGGATCAGTTTTCCGCCGCGAGCAGCGAACCGGCTAAGGTCCGTGTCCAGTGCCTGATAAAATTCGCCCAGGCGTTGAAAAGCCTCAACCGCGTTAGTGTTTAACTCGAACCGATCCAGACTCCAATCGGAGTCCTGGTAGACCAGGTACTTTTGGAACGAATTCACGAAGATATAAAGGACGCTCGTATCGGGCGTAGGTCCCAGCGTCCAGCCGCCCCAATACAGCTCACCGCCCGGTGCGTAACCGTAGTACGAATAGCCTGCCGGATCTTTTCCACCCGGCCCCGCGTAGATGACTTTCAATGACTCGACTTGCGATTGCGTCAGACAGTTATCGCTCTCTTCGCCCTTGCATAACAGCTGGGCTGGATCGGGGTGGCAAATGCGCGGATCATCGATCAAACCATCTTTCAGTCCGTCCAACTCGTCGCAGGTCTGCATCGCAGCCGCGTTGATCGCCTTGAGCTTTGCCGGCGGGATCCAAGCCGCCGGGCTGCTGCGCAACTGCTTTTCCATCCACGCCCCCGCAACCACCGTGTTGGCGCCGTTCTGCGCAGGCGCCGCCGCCTCGATGCCATCGTAATCCTCAGGATAGCGCTGCGCTTCTTGCAAAGCCTCCCGACCTCCATTCGACCCGCCGGCGAAGTAGGCGTGGTCGGCAGACTTTCCGTAGAAGCGCTTTATGATGGCTTTACTGCTGACGGCCGTTTCATGCACCGCGCGGAATCCATAGTCGATCATTTTTTGAGGATGCCCGAGCGCCCAACTCCCATCGATTGCAACGGCTTGATGCCCGGTATCCGTGCCCGAACTCGCATAACCGCGCGATAAAGCGCTAATCATGCCCAGTTCGTCAATGGATCCGCCTAATCCACCATTGCCATTGGACCAAAGCTTGCGGTTCCAGCGCGACTTCGCCGGCATCCAGATTTCCGCTTCGATATGCGAATCGGAGGTCGGCGACAGCACCAGCTTCACCCGGCATGAGGCCGGCAAGCTGAAGCTAAAGACCCCCAACCATTCACTTTTGTACGGAACTTGCGTTCCTCCGGCGTCGAAGCTGACCGAGACGACCTGCGTGTGCTCGAGCGACAATTGCTTCAGCCCGGTACATGCGGCGGCATCCGAATGCGCCGCCTGAGCCCACGGACCATCCCACAGAGCGCCCACTATCACGATGGCCCATCCGAGGTGTCGACAAGCCTTTAAGATCCCCATGGCAGCGATCCTTTAGTACTTCGCTCGCACGGTCAGGCCTATGGTGCGCGGATGCACACGATAGGCCCAGTCGGTGAGACCGGTCAGGTCGCCATCCGGTACTGCGTTCTCGATGCCATTGCTGCGGAACAGATTGTTCGAGAACAACACGACCTCATAGTTATGGAACTTGTAGCCGGCTCTCAAGTTGATGAGATTGTAATCGCCGATCTTGAGCGAATCGACCTGGGTGAAATCCACCCACGACGAGCCGACATAGATATCGTCGAGACGCAGGTAGGCGTCACCGGCGCCCATCACGTGCAGTAGGTTGTACTGCACGCCCGCGGCACCCGAAATTCTCTCCGATCCCGGCAACCGCATACCGGCATACACCCCGTACTGGGCAGGCCCGCGGATCGAGGCCGCGCGTTGCAGAATGCCGGGGTTGTCGGTGGTTAGTTCGGCCTCTCCCAATGTAAGCGTGGCGTTGAATTCCAAGGCGGGGATGGGCTTCAATACAAATTCATTTTCCAATCCGTATGAGCGCGCATTGCCGGCGTTCGTCACATATACCTGGCCGTTGGTATTGCGGAAGCTGATCTGCATGTCGTGCCAAAGTTCATAGTAGAGTGCGCTGTTCAACGAGGCGCGCCCGTCGAGGAAACTGGATTTCGCGCCAACTTCGAAATTCCACAAGGTGTCCGGCTTGTAAGTGAGCGGAACCCCGTCGTTCGCGCCCGAATTGTAATTCGTCAGGCCGAATCGATAGCCCTCCGAGACGGTGGCGTAGAGATTCAAGTCATGATTGAGCTTGTAAGCCAGCGAGACGCGCGGCGTCGCCGAGGTGTTGCTGTTCGATACGGCGGTGAGGTCTGGCACAGTGGGCGCGACGAC
>CAZZWE010000148.1:0-10186 GCA_964657675.1 uncultured Steroidobacteraceae bacterium | reverse complement strand
AGTCTTACGGGCAGTGGTCGATTTCAAACTGCCATTGATGATTTTATGGATGCTGCCGCTGCGCCAACTATCGAACACCGCGGGGTTGATATACGACTTACGGCAAACGGCAGGTGTGTTACGCAGTTCGACAGCCACTTGCTTGACCACCTCGGCAATTTTTTTCTTGTAGGCATGTTCGCTGTCCGTCTCGGGCAAATCGGTTGCCGCCAACAAGGTGATGGCATGCAGGGTTGCACCCCAGGTGCGAAAATCCTTCGCAGTAAAGTCATCGCCCATGGCCTCGCGCAAGTAGTCGTTGACCTGGCCCGAGTCCACCGAACAGCGCTGACCTTCGTCGTTGATGTATTGAAACAAATCTTGCCCGGGAATTTCCTGACAACGGCGTACGATTTTCACAATGCGCTTATCATCAATCAGGATCTCGTGCTGCACGCCACCCTTGCCGCGAAAGTTCAGCACAGCCCGTCCATCACGAATGAATTTCACATGCCGATTGCGCAGCGTCGTTAGACCAAAGCTTTTATTATCGCGCGCGTACTCGGTGTTGCCGATGCGCACCCGTGTGGCATCCAACAGACTGACGACGACGGCCAACACCTTTTGCCGTGGCAAATCGGGGAGCGCAAGGTCGCGATTGAGCTTGCGGCGAAGCTTGCTCAGGTTTTCCCCGAACGCGACCATGCGTTCGAATTTGGCGCTGTCGCGGACTTGACGCCAGTCTTCGTGATAGCGGTATTGCTTACGGCCGCGCGCATCACGGCCCGTGGCTTGCAGATGGCCCCGCTCCTGCAAGCTGATCCAAACATCCCGATACGCCGGGGGGATCGCAAGGCTGGCAATGCGCTGCAAATCCTTTTTGGCCGCCAAGCGCTGATTCTCAGGCGTGATGTACCGAAATCCCCGGCCCGAGCGCAGCCGGCGAATGCCGGGTTCGGCGTCCGAGACATAAACCAAGCCCGCCTCAATGGCCATTTGTGCCGCTTCCGCGGCGCTGGCATTGGGCTTATCTATTTCGATGGCGCTTTTCAAAGTCATGTGACAGGGCTTGTAGCAGGTCGATTTGCGCGCCGCTATGGACGCAGGCTGACGTCCTGTAGGACAAGGCCGGTCGCATGTGGTTTCTGCGACGCAAGTCATGATGCTGCCGTCCGAAGCTTAGCCGCCCATTAACATAAGCTTCCCACTCGCCTGCAGCCGATTGACCTCTTTTCCTACTTCGAATGACGGATTTGGCCGGTCACGCCTGCCGAACCGTGGCGCCAATATCTCTCTCCCACCGTATTGGAGTTTAAGAATGAAAAACATGATTGCCTTGTTGATGCTTGCAGCCCCGCTAAGCGTTTTCGCCGCCTCAAATCCTGACGCATCTTTCTTCAAGCATGCGGCTGAAGGCGGCATTTTCGAAGTCGAGGCGGGCAAGCTCGCGCAAGACAAGGGAAATAGTCAGAAAGTGAAGGACTTCGGCGCGATGATGGTGACCGACCATTCGGCGGCGAATGACAAGTTGAAGAGCTTGGCCGCATCCAAGGACGTTTCTCTGCCCAGCAGCTCGAGCGTTGGTCAGATGGCGACCAAGGGCAAGCTGGAAGTGTTGTCGGGCGACACCTTTGACAAGTCGTACATCAAAAGCCAGGTGAAGGCTCACCAGCAGACCATTGCGCTGTTCAAGAAAGAAAGTGCCACGGGCCAGGATCCGGAAGCCAAGGCGTTCGCCAAGGCGACCCTGCCGACATTGCGATCGCATCTCAAGGCGATCAATGCCATTGCTGCCGATGCGGGCGTCGACGCGACGTAGAGTTTTACCGCCGAAGTGGACCGGCGGCGTGATTCAGTCGTCGCCGGTCTACGACAACCATCATCCTCACGCAGGCGTGTGATAATCGACCGCGTTAGACCAGCGCGGGGATGTTCGTGCTTCTTCACAAAGCTCGGGCCTTTTTCGAACACACGGCTCCGATGCGAGAAAATCGCACCACCAGCTATGTGTTCGGACTGGCTGCCATCGCCCTCGCCTTGCTGGCGCGCTTGATGCTGGCCCCGCAACTCGCGGGCTTTCCGTTCCTGACCTTCTTTCCTGCCATCATTCTGACCGGCTTTATTTGTGGTTGGCGGCCAGCGTTGGTGGCCGCGATTTTCGGGGGTTTCGCCGCACGCTTTTTTTTCATCGATGGCACAACCTTGCCCGTCCGCAATATCGCCACTTCCGGCTGGGTCGGTTACGCGTTGTACTTGTTTGCGAGTCTCGTCATTTTGGCGCTGGTGGGCGTCATGCACTCTGCATTTCGCGATTTCTCGCAAAGCGAGCTTGAACGTGAACGCCTGACGCAGGATCTCGAATCTCGCGTGCGGGATCGCACCGCCGACCTAGAAGAGGCGAATCAGCGGCTGCGTGATGAAGCGATTTCGCTGGCTGCCGCTGAAGAAACCATCCGTCAGATGCAAAAAATGGAAGCCGTGGGTCAGCTCACGGGCGGGATTGCCCATGACTTCAACAACATGCTGGCCATCGTGGTGGGGTCATTGGACATCGCCAAAAGACAATTGCAAAAGGATCCGGCAAAGGCCGAGCGCTTCATCGCCAACGCCATGGAAGGCGCACAGCGCGGCGCGCAGCTGACATCGAGGCTGCTGGCCTTCTCGCGTCAGCAGCCGCTGGACCCCAGACCCTTGGATGCCAATGCCTTGGTGCGCGACATGTCGGACTTGCTGCGCCGTTCCTTGGGAGAGACCATCTCTCTCGAGACATGCCTGAGCGAAGGACTGTGGCGCACCTACGCGGATGGACCCCAATTGGTGAACGCCATCGTCAATCTGTGCGTCAACAGTCGCGACGCGATGCCGGATGGCGGCAACTTGGTTCTCGAGACCTCGAATGTCGAATTCGACGAACTCCAGGCTGAGCAGCATGCCGATGCGCGGCCCGGCCCGTTCATTTGCATCGCAGTGACAGACTCAGGCACAGGAATGAGCCCTGAAGTCGTTGCGCGGGCTTTCGATCCTTTCTACACGACCAAGCCGGTCGGACAGGGAACGGGACTCGGGCTCTCGCAGGTCTATGGATTCGTCAAGCAATCCGGCGGACACATCAATATTTATTCACAACCCGGGAGTGGAACGACAATCCGCATCTACTTGCCTCGTTTCTTCGGCCCTGACGAAGCGGTGGCGATCGAACCCAAAGCGCCGCTGAGCACTGCGCTCGACGGGGAAGTGATCCTGGTGGTCGAGGATGAAGAGCGTGTCCGCCACATGACCGTGGAAGCCTTGGAAGGTTTGGGCTATGGGGTCATCGCAGCCGCCGGCCCGCAGGAAGCGATTGAGGGTTTGACCGCTCATCCCCAGTTGCATCTACTGTTCACCGACATCGTCATGCCGGGGATGAACGGCCGCATGCTCGCCGAACGCGTAAAGGCCTTGAGGCCCTCGGTTAAAGTGCTCTACACCACCGGCTACACCCCTGATGCAGTCATCCAAGAGGGCACGCTTAACCGCGACATTGAATTCCTGGCCAAGCCCTTCACGGTGGACCAATTGGCGCGAAAAATTCGGCAGACCTTGGACGCCGCTACGGTTTCGTAGGTGCTGTCCCACGCCAACCGGCGGCCCTAAAGCCTTCTTTGCGTTAGTCGATTCGCCGTATTGTGGTGCGCGTTGCGGCCGGCGGGTTGCCGGTGTTTTGGCTAATTAAACTTACAAATCGGGTACCACCATGCTCCACTATGCCGTCGTATTTCTCGTCATCGCTCTCATTGCAGCTGTTCTTGGATTTGGCGGACTCGCCGCCGGCGCGGCCGGGATCGCCAAGATTCTATTCGTCGTGTTTTTGATCGGCGCCATCGTGTCGTTCTTGATGCACGGACGCACACGCGTTTAGGCGATTGCTTTTAGGAGACAAAGAGCCGGCTATGCCGGCTCTTTCTGTAGCTGCGCGAAGGTCATGACTTCGCTCGCCATGATGTCGAGTGACTGTGCCACTTTTGGGTTTAGGCATTCGCCGGACTCGTCGAACACACTGTCTGCGGTATTGATGGCTGCACCCAACGGTGTGGGCCAACCTCGCAGCGCATGCACGATATCGCGCAGTGCGCTTAAGGTATTCACCGCTCCCGGCCAGCCCCCCGCGGTGGCAATACATCCCACGGCGCGACCGCTAAAATAGGGCCGCGCGTCCTGCCGCAAGTCCTCGGCATAGTCCAAGGCGTTCTTGATCAATCCTGAAATACTGCCGTGGTAACCAGGCGACCCCAAGATAATGCCGTCCGCCAGCGCGAGTTCTGCCACCAAGGCGCGGGCCGAATCACTGCGCTCGGTATTTTCGGGCTGGTACAGCGGCAGCTGCAAGGCGGTGCCGCTGATGAGTTTGACGCGGGCTCCCGCGAGGCGAGCGCGTTCCAAGACATGCCGCATGGCGCGTTCCGTCGACGAATTCGGGCGCAGGGTACCGCCCACGGCGACAATGTAGGGGGTTGTCACTGAGCCGCTTCCGCTGCCAATTCACCCGCAGCCTCGAGTTCGACGCCCAGATGTTTGAGTAGCTCGATCATCTGGCGCTGCTCGTCCTCAGGGATATCCTTTAGTATGTTGTGCAGCGGTGACCACAACTTTGGGAGCAAGTCGCGCACCAAGGCTTCGCCCCGTGCGGTGATTTTCAGGATCATTTTGCGGCGGTCTTCCTCGCTCAACACACGCGTGATCAAACCTCGCTTGACCAACGCATCGCTAATGCGAGACATATTGGCAGGACTCTGCGAGGAACGCAGACATAGATCCCCAGGGTGAGCCCGGGCAGCGGGCTGGGAGTACAGGGTGCAAAGGACGCGAAACTCCGCTTCGATCAAACCAAAGGGCCGGATTTGCTGCTCGAACAGCGCGGACATTTCCCGGCTGACGTGCAGCATTAATCGACACATGAGCAGACCGGAGATCGGTACGCCGGATACACGCGTCGCAAGATTGCGAAGGTTGTCCTCCATCAATTCGATTTGAGAGACGAGGTTATTCATTTCATTTGCATACTAACTATTTTATCCATTATAGTTTATCAACTGAATATTCATTTAGTAAATAATAAGACTGAGGCTTGAGTCACAAGTGACAATGATGCGGATACCTGTTGTTCTATTCGCGGCATTTTTAGCCGCCTGCTCTCACAAGGCTCCACCGCCCGCGCCGCCGCCGGCCCAGGTGGCGGTGTTGACGCTGAAGGCACAGCCAGTCTCCATTCTGACCGAGCTTCCGGGCCGAACGGTGGCCTATCGCATTGCCGAGGTGAGGCCGCAGGTCAACGGCGTGGTTCTTAAGCGCCTGTTCGTCGAAGGCAGTCAGGTGAAGGCGGGGCAACAGCTGTACCAGATCGACCCAGCGCCCTTTCAAGCCAGTCTACAGAGCGCACAGGCCTCGCTGGCGCGCGCCGAAGCGACCGCGACCTCAACGCGTCTGCTGGCGCAACGTTACAAGCCGCTCGCCGAGGCGCGCGCGGTCAGCCGCCAGGACTACGACAACGCGGTGGCCTCTCAGGATCAAGCCGCCGCGGACGTCGCCTCGGCCAAGGCCTCGGTGGAAACCGCTCGCATCAACCTGGCGTATACCAAGGTACTGGCGCCCATCAGTGGACGCACGGGCCGCTCCTCTGTCACCGAAGGCGCCTTGGTGGCTGCCAATCAGACCGCCGCGCTGCTGGTCATCCAGCAGCTGGACCCGATTTACGTCGATGTCACCCAGGCAAGCACGGTGCTGCTGCGCCTGCAGCGTGAATTGGCGGCCGGCAAGCTGAAAAAGGTGGGCGATTCGCAAGCCGAAACCAAGCTTCTGCTTGAAGACGGCACCCCGTATGCGGAGCGCGGCAAACTGCAGTTCTCTGAAGTCACGGTCGATCCTGGCACCGGGTCCATCACTTTGCGTGCCGTATTTCCCAATCCGCAAAACACCTTGTTGCCCGGCATGTTTGTGCGCGAGCAACTCGAGGAAGGCGTTGATGAGAACGGCATCTTGGTGCCGCAACGGGCGGTCGCGCACGACCCTAAAGGCCAGGCCACGGTCACTCTCGTCGATGCCGATAACAAGGCGGTAGTTCGCACCATCAAAACAAATCGCGCCCTCGGCGATCAATGGCTGGTGAGCGAGGGTGTCGCCGCCGGAGACAAGGTCATCATTCTAGGCATTCAAGGCGTGCAGCCGGGGGCCGTGGTGCATCCGCACGAGGTTACCCCTCAAGAGCTCGATCCGAAAAATTCGGGCGCTGCCGCGCCGGGCGCCGCAACGCCCCAAAAACAGTAAGGCCCTGCGCGTGTCAGATTTTTTCATTGATCGACCGATCTTTGCTTGGGTGCTTGCCATCGTTGTGATGCTGGCGGGCGGCCTTGCGATCAAGACGCTGCCGATCGCCCAATACCCGAGCATCGCCCCGCCGGCGATCGCCATCACCGTGGTCTACCCAGGTGCCTCCGCCGAAACCGTGCAAAGCACGGTGGTCCAGGTCATCGAACAACAGCTGTCGGGCATCGATCATCTGCTGTATTTCTCGGCCGAGAGCGATAAAGACGGCAGCATGACCATCACCCTGTACTTCGAACAGGGATCGAATGCCGACATCGCCCAGGTGCAGGTACAGAACAAGCTGCAACTGGCCACGCCGCTGCTGCCGCCGGAGGTTCAGTCACAGGGCATTCGCGTCGCCAAATCCACCCGCAACTTCCTGCTGGTCGTGGGTTTCTTCTCATCCGATGACAAGATGACGCCGGCCGACGTGGCCGACTATGTGGTATCGACGGTTCAGGATCAGATCGCGCGAACCGCAGGCGTCGGCGACTTCCAAGTGTTCGGCGCGCAATACGCGATGCGCATTTGGCTCGATCCGAACAAACTCAACAACTACTCGATGACACCGGGCGATGTGAGCGTCGCGATTCAGGCGCAGAACGTGCAGATCGCGTCCGGCGAACTGGGCGGATTACCCACGGTGCCGGGCCAGCAATTAAATGCCACCATCATCGGACCGTCGCGCTTGCAAACACCGGCGCAATTTGGCGCCATTTTACTGCGGGTCAACACCGATGGATCGCAGGTGCGGCTGCGCGACGTGGCGCGCATCGAACTTGGCGCGGAAACTTATCAATTTGCCAACGTGCAGTGGAACGGCCACCCCGCCTCCGGCATTGCAGTGAAGCTCGCCACCGGCGCCAATGCGCTGGATGCGGCCGATGCCGTGCACGCCACCATGGATAAGCTCAAGTCAACCTTCCCGCCAGGGTTGCAAGTGATTTACCCGAACGACAGCACGCCGTTCATCCGTTTGTCCATCGAGGATGTGGTCAAAACCCTGTTCGAAGCGGTGGGCTTGGTGTTCCTGGTGATGCTGCTATTCCTGCAGAACATCCGTGCGACCTTCATTCCCACCATCGCCGTGCCCGTGGTGCTGCTTGGCACCTTCGCCGTGCTCAAAGCCTTCGGCTACTCGATCAACGTGCTGACCATGTTTGCCATGGTGCTCGCGATCGGATTGTTGGTGGACGATGCCATCGTCGTGGTCGAGAACGTCGAGCGGGTCATGGACGAGGAGAAGCTCTCGCCCAAGGACGCGACGCGCAAGTCCATGCACCAGATCACGGGCGCCTTGGTGGGTATTGCCCTGGTGTTGTCGGCCGTGTTTCTGCCCATGGCGTTTTTCGGCGGTTCGACCGGCGTCATCTACCGGCAGTTTTCCATCACCATGGTGTCGGCCATGGTGCTGTCAGTATTGGTGGCGTTGATCTTCACGCCCGCGCTGTGCGCCACCATTCTCAAGCAACGCAAAGAGAGCCGTGTACGAAAAGGGTTATTCGGTTGGTTCAATCGTAATTTTGACCGCACTACCAAAAAGTATGAAAACGCGGTGGTGCACATGGTGCATCGCACCGGACGCTATTTTTTGGTGTTCTTGCTGATCGTTGGACTGATGGCCGTGTTGTTCGTCAGGGTCCCGACCTCATTCCTGCCCGATGAAGATCAAGGCGTCTTGTTTGCCCAAGTGACCTCCCCTTCGGGTGCCACCAGCGAGCGCACCGACAAGTCGCTGCGTGAAATGCGGGACTACTTTTTGAATGACGAGAAGGAAGCGGTGCTGGGCGTGTTTACGGTCTCGGGCTTTAACTTCGCCGCGCGCGGACAGGCCTCCGGACTGTGCTTCATCCGCATGCGCGATTGGAAGGATCGCCCGGGTGCACGCAACCGCGTGCAGGCCGTGGCCGCGCGAGCCAGTCAGCACTTCCGGCAGATTGCCGATGCGCAGGCGTTCGCCTTCGCACCGCCGGCGGTGCAGGAATTGGGCGTGGCCACAGGCTTTGACATTGAGATCTTAGACCGCGGTAACCAAGGCCATGACAAATTGATGGCAGCCCGCAATCAGCTGCTCGGCCTCGCCCGCAAGGATCAGCGCCTGACGCAAGTGCGCGCCAATGGACTGGACGATGAAGCGCAGTATTTTGTCGACCTGGATTGGGAAAAGGCCAGCGCCTTAGGATTGAGCATCGCGGACATCAACACCACACTGTCGGCCGCATGGGGTTCTTTGTACGTTGATGACTTCGTCGATCGCGGCCGCGTGAAACGCGTGTTCATCCAAGGCGATGCGCCTTCACGCATGCTGCCGCAGGATCTGGTGTCTTGGTATGTGCGCAACGGGCAGGGACAAATGGTGCCGTTCTCGGCTTTCTCCGGTGCGCATTGGGGTTTCGGATCGCCTAAGCTCGAGCGCTTCAACGGCGTACCCTCGGTCGAAATACTCGGCATGCCCGTGCAGGGGGTCAGCACCGGCGTGGCGCTCGATGCCATTCAAGACTACATGAAACAACTTCCGGCTGGGTTTGAGCTGGCTTGGACGGGACTGTCATTCGAGGAACGCTTATCGGGCTCGCAGGCCCCTGCCTTGTATGCGATTTCCCTGGTGGTGGTATTCCTCTGCCTGGCGGCCCTATATGAAAGCTGGTCGATTCCAGTGTCCGTCATGCTGGTCGTGCCGCTCGGCGTCATCGGCGCCATCACCGCCACCTTGCTGCGTGGCTTGAGCAACGACGTGTTCTTCCAAGTCGGCTTGCTGACGACCGTGGGCCTTTCTGCCAAGAACGCCATCCTGATCGTGGAGTTCGCCAAGGAGAATCACGATACCGGCATGCCGCTGATCGAAGCCACCGTGCATGCCGCGCAGCAACGGTTGCGTCCGATTCTGATGACCTCTCTGGCGTTTATGCTGGGTGTCATGCCGCTGGCAATTTCCACCGGTGCAGGATCCGGCGGTCAGAATGCCATCGGCACCGGGGTCATCGGCGGCATGTTGTCGGCTACCGTACTGGCCATTTTCTTCGTACCGGTGTTCTTTGTGGCCGTCTTGAGTTTGGTCAGAGGGCGCGATGCGCGCCGCGAACCGCAGGCACCGCGTGAGTAGCCTCAAACACTACGCCGCGGGCTTGGCGGCCCTGGCCTTGGTCGGCTGCACGATGGAGCCGCACTATCAGCGCCCTGCTCCCGCCATCTCACCGGATTGGCCGCAGGTCGAGGGCTCCAGTGCTCTGGCGAGCGCGGCGGCTCCGACCAGCGCTGTGGCGAGCACTTCGCCTAACGTCGCGGATATCGGCTGGCGCGAGTTCTTCATGGACCCGCGACTGCAGAAACTGATCGAAGTGGCCTTGCAGCACAACCCGGACGCGCGGATCGCGATTCTCAACATCGAGGCCGCCCGCGCCCAGTACCGCATACAACGCGCCGATCTTTTCCCGACCATCGCGGCCACGGGGCTGGAAAGCGTGGAGAAATTTCCGGCCGCCGTGGCGCCCATTGCCACCAGCGGCACGACCTCCGGCGGCGCCACCGCCACCCCGGTGGTCACTGGCTCGAGCGTCTCCCGATATTTTGACGTCGGCATTGGCTTTACCTCCTACGAGATCGACTTATTCGGCCGAGTCCGCAGCCTCAACAAAGAGCGCTTGCAGCAGTATTTGGGATACATCGAAACTCGGCGCAGCACCCAGATGACCGTGATCGCTGAAACCGCGAGTGCCTATCTCACGCTGCTCGCCGACCAGCAGTTACTACGCATCACCCAAGACACGCTCAAGAGCCAGCAAGAGTCGCTCAACCTGATCAACATGAGCTTCGAAGGCGGTGTTGCGACGGCGCTCGATCTGCATCAAGCCGAGACCACAGTGGCGAC
>CAZZWE010000147.1:0-10310 GCA_964657675.1 uncultured Steroidobacteraceae bacterium | reverse complement strand
ACCACCACGTCCGGCGCGATTCCGTGACCCTCGACTTCCCACTCACCCTGAAGACCATAGATGGCGTAGCGCGGTGCAGTCACGGAACCGCCGTCGATCAGTGGCGGATAGCCGCTGATTCCCACCAACCCGCCCCAAGTGCGCACGCCCACCAAAGTACCGAGGCCAGCCTTGCGAAAATACCAGGGCATTGCATCGCCGCCTGAACCGGCTGACTGGTTGATGATCATGGCCTTCGGACCGAAAATCGCACCTTGAGGATCGTGCACCGGCTTGCCGTCACGTTCGATCGCATTGCTCAAGTGCTTTTGCCCTAGAAGATTGACGATGTAGTCGGCGATCAGTCCGCCCTGGTTGTAACGCTCGTCGAGCACGAGCGCCTGCTTGTCGAGTTGCGAATAGAAGTAGCGATTGAAATTGGAGTATCCGCCGCCGCCCGTGTCCGGCATGTAAACGTAGGCCACGGTGCCGCCGGAGAGCGCGTCTACCTTGCGGCGATTCGAGTCGATCCAGTCGAGATTGCGCAGCCTATATTCGGAGGCCACCGGCACCACGGTGACATTGCGGGCCTCGGCGCCTTGCGCGCTCTTAGCAATGCGCAGTACCGTCTGTTTGCCGGCTGTACCATCGAAAAAGCGGTCGATGTTGTCGCTGGCGTGGAGTTCATGGCCGTTGACCGCCAACAAGTAATCGCCCTCGAAGACATTGATGCCCGGCAGCGTCAGCGGCGCTGATAAACCCGGCGTCCAATTCTGGCCGTTGTAGATCTTGGCGAAACGATAACGGTCGCCATCCAACGTGTAGTCGGCGCCCAGCAAGCCGGGCTTTGGAAAATCGCCGGCCTCGCGCGGGCCGTTCACGAACATGTGGCCCACCTGAATTTCGCCGAGCATCTCCTCGCACAAATAGGTGAACTCGCTGCGCGCGGCCAGACCCTCGAGGTAGGGCTCGTACCGGGCACGTATCTTGGCGAGATCCAGTCCATGCAAGTGCGGGTCGTACAGAAAATCCCGTTGAATGCGCCAGGTCTCTCGATACAACTGCTTCCAAGTCGCGCGCGCATCCGACAGTGCCATCATGCCGCCAACGTTCACCGGCTTGCCTTGCGGGGCGTCCGGAGATCCCGGCTTGAGTTCGGCCACCGAGGCGATGAACCAGCTGTCGCCGCGCGCGTACAGGAGTTTCTCGCCGTCGAAGGACACTTTGAAATCCTTCAAATCGCCCAAGATCTGCTCGGTCTCGCGCTTCTCGGTGGTGAAGCGCCAGAGGCCGCGAATCGGGATATCGGAATTATCGGTGCTGCGTCCGACAGGCGGACCTTCGGCCAGAAACACAACGCCGGCCTTGCCAACGGCCAGATCGACATAGTTTCGCGCAGGAATCGGTAACGCCAAAATGCGGTTGCCGATGCCGGCCAGATCGATCACCGTCGCTTTTGGTTTTTCTGCCTTGTCGGGCTTATCCGACTTCTCGGTTTTATCGTTCTTGGGCGCGGCATCGTCCTTCTTTTTGCCTTCGTCATCGCTTTCCGGAGGCACGGGGGATGCCGTGGTCCGAGCCAATACCACCACGTAGACGCCGCTATTGGTGGCACGATCCAATGACGACAGATCGATGCCGGCGGCCGACGGGCCACTGTTGGTCGACGCTGTGAAGTAGAGATACTTGCCGCTCGCGTCGAAAGCCGGATTGGCGGCATTGCTCATACCGTCAGTGATCTGAGTCGCGGCGTGCGAGGCGAGAGAATAGAGAAAAACGGCGTGGATTTCGCTCTCCAAGTCCCTGGTGTAGGCGAGCCATTGCGAATCAGGCGACCAGGC
Organism: uncultured Steroidobacteraceae bacterium; assembly: GCA_964657675.1. Classification (GTDB taxonomy): domain Bacteria; phylum Pseudomonadota; class Gammaproteobacteria; order Steroidobacterales; family Steroidobacteraceae; genus Bog-1198. The sequence goes on along the minus strand of CAZZWE010000147.1, from coordinate 8,490 downwards.
TAGCTGTGTCGAGGGTCCAAATCCCCCGCGTAGGCCGGTGTCCACTTTGACAGGCTTGCCGCCGGCAGCATCCACGTACCAGATGCGCAAATGCTTATCGAAGAAAGCGATCTGTTTGGAGTTCGGCGACCATACGAGAGAGTAAAAATACGAGGCTTCCGGTCCTAGGTCGATGACCTTGGGTGGGAGCAAGCCTTCCTGATCGCGGATGTAGAGCTGATACTCTCCCGATGCATCGCTGAAGTAGGCGATGGATTTGCCGTCCGGCGACCAAGCCGGATCGCGTTCAGCGCTTCCTGGCGTATTGGTCAAATTACGGGTGTCGCCCTTTTCCGCAGGCAGGGTGAATATGTCGCCGCTGGCCTCGGCCACCACGCGGGTTCCACTGGGAGACAACGCAATATTCTGCACCGTGCTGACCGGAACCGCCGCCAAATGCGGCGTGAGATGCGGCAAGTCACCGTGGATGCTGACCGCCACCGTATGCTCCTGATGAGCCGCCAAGTCATAGAGGTGCAGTGAGCCGAATTGTTCGTACACCAAGGCGCCCGGTCCCGCGCTCAGCGTTTTGAAATCGAATCCCTTGTTATCAATCACTTGCTGCACTTGCTTCGTTACCGGATCGTAGCTAAACAACGTGATCGGTCCATTGCGGTCGGACAAAAAGTACACGGTGTTAGCTGCCCAAACCGGGTGCGAATCGTTCGAGCCGTCGCGAGGAATTTTCTCGACCTCCAGGTCTTTAAGGTTCACGAGCCAGACCGGGGTCGTCTGACCACCGCGGTAATGTTTCCAGCCGCTCTCCCACTGCTCGAAAGGCACATAGGCCAGCGTCTGGCCGTCGGCGGAAAAACTGCCGGAGTCGGCGCTCGGCAGCGGCAATACCCGGGCAGGCCCCACGCCATCGGCGCGGATGCGAAACAGCCTTGGATAGACCGACTTGCTGGCGTGACGAGAGTTGAACAGCACGTCTTTTCCGTCCGCACTCCAACCCACCGCGTGACTGCCCGTGGGTTCCCAGGTCAGTCGACGCGGCACACCACCATCGGCGCCCGCCACGTACACATCAGTGACCCCGTGGTCGCTGATCGAGTAAGCCAACTGACTTCCGTCCGGGGAAAAAAACGGCCCATCGACTACTTGGCCGACGGAAGTGAGGCGCCGAGCCTCCCCGCCTTGCCTCGGCACCATCCAGATGTCGTCCGCGTAGAGGAAGGCGATCCGGTCCTGACTCAGCGTCGGATTGCGCAACAACAGCACCGCAGAACTTCGAGCCGCGATCGGCAGTATCGATGCGACCATGCCGAAAAATACGAGGCAAACACCGGGTAAACGAAGCATGCGGCAACCTCTGGGAATCAAGAACGCGAAAACGCCGCAAAACTATACACAAAACGGGCAAATCCATTGGCAATTGTGGGGCATCTCGAAAGCCGTCCACAGAGCAGAGCGTTTCAACGCCGCACTGATACGATAGGGTTTACCTGCGAAACTATCGCAACTAGAAACTCGTGGACCCTAGCCTTACTCACGAATCTCCGCCCTCGGGCGACCTGTGGAGCCACCTGCGCAAGGATCGCCGCTACCTGGCGATGATGGGTCTTGGCTTTTCGTCCGGCATCCCCTATCAGCTGGTTTATTACACGCAGTCGGATTGGTGGACGCAGGCCGGTGTTGCGATCGGCACGATCGGCTTGCTCGGTGAATTGGCAATCGCGTACCAGCTGAAGTTTCTCTGGGCGCCGTTTCTGGATCGTTTCCAAGCGCCGCTCGTCGGTCGCTGGGTACGCGGGCAACGTGGCTGGATTTTGTTGGCACAGCTGGGCTGCATGTTGTCGCTGGCCGGCATTGCGTTCGGCGATCCTGGATATGTCCTGCTGTGGACCATCGGCTTCACGCTCTCCCTCGGTGTGTTCGGCGCAACGCTTGATGCAGCGATTGATGGATGGCGCATCAACGCCGCGCCCGAAGGCAAGCAGGCGTTGATGACCAGCTTTGCGGAGATCGGTTATCGCTTTGGGACGGTGACGTCCGGCGCCATCGCCCTGTCGCTGGGACAGCACGTCGGTTGGCGCGGCTCCTACTTGATCATGGCCGCCGTGATATTGGTTTGCACGATTTTCGCTTGGCTCGCGCCGGAAACCGCTTTGGATCGCCAAACGAACAAAACCCGACTCACGCTGGTGGATACCGTCTGGGTACCGTTGAAGGATCTGACGACGCGGCTGGGCCGCTTTTCCATCCCGGTGCTGGTGCTCATCGCTGCATTTCGCTTGCCGGGATTTCTCACCTCCGCGATGGCCATCCCCTTATTCAAGCATCTGCACTACAGCGAGGATCACATCGCGCTGGTGACGAAGACGTTTGGTTTCTTCGTAGGCATCGCGGCCACGATGTTTTCGGCATGGGTGGTGCGCCGACTAGGTATTTTGCGTTCGTTGTTTGTGGGAACGGCGGCGGCGTCAGCATCCCATTTAGCACTCGCCTGGCTTGCCTCGCATGGCACGGAATTTTGGGCCTTTTGCCTGGCGGTCAGCATCGAGGGCTTTGCCTACGTGTTCGCGCAAATGGTCCTGATCACCTTCATGTCGCTAATCGTGGCGAAAAAATATGCCACGGCGCAGTTCGCCCTGATGACCTCGCTCTGTGCGCTTCTAGGTCATCAGCTTGCCGCGGGCTCCGGTTTTGTCGTCGCGCGGGTGGGATATACCCAATTCTTCACCCTCACCGCGCTCATTGGAATTCCGGTCGCGCTGCTGGCCATTTGGATCTGGCGGCAAGGCTTCTCGGTTTCCAATATCGAGCCAACAGGCTCATAACTTCAGTGCCCGCCCGTCGATCGATGTTTGACTACACCAGGTGCGCAGGCGCCGCCTCACTCCGGGATGGCACAGAGTATTGTTCGAAATGCGGTGATGGCGAGTGCTATCGCCTTAAGAGGCCTTTCTAGAGCCGTCGAGTGCCGTTAAACGGCAAAGTCGAATCAAACGACCACGGCCCGTTTAGATACCGCCATAACATGACACCACAACCGATGCCTTCCCGAGCAGCGAAGGTTGTGCGAAGCCGCTCTTGCAACAGCTTGGCCTCTGATGGCGCGACTTTATTCTGAATGGTTACGTGAGCTTTGAACGGTTGCATATCTTGGCGCGAGAAATTACCCGACATTGTTCCCATCAGTCGCTGTCGACATGAGTTCAGGCCAGGAGAGTCGACTTCAATGGCTGTACCGCCGCCCAGGGACCGGATGCCGGCGAAGCGAACCGGCAAGTTCGTAATGTCGGCAAATTCGTCCCAGCGATTCTTCAGTGCGTTGATCTGTTCGGTCGATGTCGTGTGCAATAGCGTGAGGTGTGCAGGGAGCCAATTTCGTGAACTGGGGAAATGTTCGATGCGAAGTGCTTGCAGCCATTCGAAACTCGCCGTATCCAGCTGTAAAGTGACCACGTAAACATCTTCACTCATCACTAAACTCTAACAGCTACTGCTGTCACTTCCTCCATGCCGAAATTCCAAATCGCGCCTGACGTGCAGCATCACAGTTTGCGCCCTCGTCACTTCGGCATTCCGTTGAGGCCGCTCGCTTTCCGCAATGCGTCGCCATCCAGTCGGTAGCCGTCCAAGAACACCGTTTCCACATGGCGAAGATTGCCGAGATCTTGGGAAACATCTCCATCCACCAAGATGACGTCCGCCGTCTTTCCGGGTTCAATCGATCCAGTACGATCAGCCATGCCGGTCATCCGGGCGGAGATGATGGTCGCGGTCTGCAGCGCTTCGGCGTTGCTGAGACCGGCCTGCTGGTAGAGCTCCAGTTCTCGCACCAACTCCAGCCCATACCCATCAGTGCCAGCGACGATCCGCACGCCCGCCTGATGGAGCTTTGCCACCAGCTCCACCATTTTTGCGAAGCTGCGGCGATAGTCCTCGCGAGTGAGGCCTTCAGACAGAGGATAGCCGCCGATTTTCCAGCCACGCGCGACCGAGGGTGGCGCAACCTCGGCAAATGGCGAATATTCGGGCGAGATGGCGCTACCGTCCGAGGTCATGAGGGGCTCCCATACCGTTAGCGTCGGATCGATGATGGTCTGTCGCCGCGCGAGTTCCGCGTAAAAGGCCTTCATCGCCGGAGCATCGAGATCAACGTCCTTGCCGTACCTTGCAGGGCCCTCCAGGCGCGCAGCGGTGTTGGACCTATCGACCACTTCTTGCGGCATCGCCTGCATCAGGATGAAGTTGATGTGCGTGACTTCGTCATATCCCGCCCTCACCGCGTCGAGTGGGCGCATGCCCGCAGGCACGTGGCCGTGAACATGGAGTCCGAGTTTATGCGCCTCGGCTGCGGCGGGAGCGATCCACGCTGGGTTCATGGATGTATAAAACTTGACGCCCCATAGGCCCGCTGCTTTGATCTTATCCACGGCGGCTATCGACTCCGCCGCAGACGAAACTGTAAGCGCTCCTTGCGCGGCCAGCGGATCCTTGCGATCGATGATCACCGAGATCTTTCCGTCGGGTGCGAGCAGGTCGCCGGCGGCGCGACGCCGGTAGATGCTCAGCGCCTCATCTATCATCGTGCCGGGGCTTCGGTAATTCGTCATGCCCGTCGCGACGTTTTGCAGGAGGTTCCAATCATTGCCAACGTGCTGGTGCGAATCCCACAAACCGGGCGTCAGGGTCTTGCCGCGGCCATTGATCAGCACCGCGCCAAGAGGCGGCTTGATCGATCCGGCCGGCCCCACAGCGGCGACTTTGCCGTCGGCAATCAAGACGGCGCGGTCAGGCATGTACTGTCTAGCTATCGAATCGAACATGAGCACGTGATCGACGAGCGTTGGCGTGTGGTTTGCCTGGCTTAAAAACTGGTGAGCAACTCCGCGAACCATGGCGGCTATCGCCTTATCTTGGAAGGCCTTCAACTTGGGGCCGCTTTCCTCGTACCCTTCCGGCAACAGCGAAATCACGCCGGCATTGCCAAAGAAATGATTATCACTGTCGAGCCACACCGGTGAAGGCGCAAAGCCATAGCCTCGAAGGAAGGCGAGCTTGACGGTCTTGACCCCGTGAGGACCAGCGATCTTTAATGGCTGCCCGAAACTGATGCTGGCGTGCCCGGTTGGCAATTGATCAAGCCCTGTATCGCCCGCGGCGATGAGCGCCTCCACTTCTAATTCACTGGCAAGCCATGGGCCGCCATACGCACTGTAGCGGCGGTTGCCGAAAGGTGCGGAACCAGAATCGATCACCGTCTTCCAGTGTGCAACGCCGTTGCCATCGACGGTGAAGTCCTCGGTTGCATCACCTTCATCGGTGAAGCCGCGTATTGCGATCGCGGTGGGCCGATGATCGCTGCCGAGCGTCACAACTTCGTCATCTTCCGTCACCCACCCTCGCAATGACATCGACATGCGATACACCACGCGGCCGTCGGGCATGGTCCACGACCAAACGTCTCCATGTTTGCCGGCTGTCGAACTGATCGTGTAGTGGCGCGCACCCGCGGGTGGTGTGCTCAACTCCTCCTTGGACATCGGCGCTGCAACGGCGACATGCAGCGTCGCGGCAAACAGCGGTGCAAGCAACATTCGGCGCATGGCGGGTCTCCCTCTTTAGCTTCGTCATAGGGTGACAAGCCGGACCAAGAAGAGCAAGCCGATACAAGTAGACATGCCGCGTGAACCCTAGGATCTGCAATCTGAAAGCAGCGAAAACGTTCCATCACGCGAAAAACACTCGAAGTCATTTTTTTCTAATAGCCGCCATAGGAGTCAACATGAGTTCAAATGCATTCGCTCAAGCACCGGGAAATAAGAAATCAGTCCATGTCGTATTTGTTCACGGCGCATGGGCTGATGGCTCCAGTTGGTCGAAGATCATTGCGCTCTTGCAGACGAAGGGCATCAATGCGGTCGCCGTTCAGCTGCCCTTGGCCACGCTGGCCGGAGACGTCGCGACAGTAAAGCGCGCCATCGCTTTGCAGGACGGACCCGTTCTATTGGCGGGGCATTCGTATGGCGGCGCCGTGATTACGGAGGCCGGTAACGATCCAAAGGTCGTCGGTCTGGTCTATGTCGCTGCATTCGCTCCGGACACCGGTGAATCCGTCGGCAGTGTCGGGAAAACCTATCCCCCGGCGCCGCTCGGCGGCGAGTTGCGCCCGGACGCAGAGGGATATTTGTCTGTCACACCCAAGGGAGTCGCGGAGGATTTCGCCCAGGACTTGCCGGAGAAAGAAGCGAAAATTCTCTGGGCAACGCAGGGTCCGACCAATGCCGCCGTATTCGGCGCCACGATTTCCAATGCGGCATGGAGGACGAAGCCGTCGTGGTTTGTGGTAGCCGACGAAGATCGCGCCATTCCGCCAGCGCTGGAGAAGGCTGAAGCCGATCGAATGAAAGCCACGACGATTACCCTGCCGGCGAGTCACCTTGTGATGCTTTCGCATCCGAGAGAAGTTGCGGAATTGATTGAAAAGGCAGCCGCCAACGTAGTTAAGCATTAGGACCTGCGATGCATCACGCTACTCAGCGAGAACACCTATGTACCGAACGAGCAACGGAACTCAGCTAAATGTCAGCGATACGGGCGCCGGTGATTTAGCCCTGGTATTCCAACATCATTGGGGCGGCTCCCCGCTTACCTGGAACCGGGTTACCGCCCAACTACGCGGCCAGTTCCGTTGCATCGCGATCGATGCGCGCGGGGCCGGCGCTTCTGCCTCCCCCACTGAGGGGTACAGCACCGAAGACCATGCACGAGACGCTTTGAATGTGGTCGAGTCGCTTGGAATAACACGCTATCTCCTGGTGGGTCATTCGATGGGCGGCAAAGCATCGCAAGTTCTCGTCGCCAAACGTCCACGGGGGTTGCTCGGAGTCGTCCTTGTCGCATCTTCCCCACCGTCGCCGATGTCCATCGATGAGGAGCAGCGCGCACAGATGTGAAAGGCGTATTCAGACAGTGTCGCGGTGGAGTGGTCACTCGATAACGTACTGCTGGGAAGTCCCATCCCGCAGGAGGACCGGGCGCAACTCATTGCGGACGCACTCCGCTTAAGCGCACAAGCGAAAGCGGGTTGGATTGACATCGGTACTCGAGAAGATTTCAGTAAAGCCGTGCGGAACATCAATGTACCTGCCGTTATCGTGGCAGGTGAGCTGGATCGTGTCGACCCGATGCACGTCGTCAATACTCATCTTATTCCCCACTACCCCTCAGCCCCGGTTCACTTTCTTCCCCACAAGGGCCACCTGCTGCCTGTTGAGGCGCCGCAGGAAATCGCCAACATCATCTCTCTCTTCGCGACGTCATTCTGATCCACCCGAGATGGCGTGCGCGGCATCGGGCCGGCAGTTGCCGAGAAAGATCGACATCCTGGTCAACAACGCCGGCGTGACCGGCCGTAACGCGCGGAGCTGGGAACTGGACCCGCTCGAATGGCGCCGGGTCATCGACGTCAATCTCTTCGGCCCGTTCCTGACCGCCCGTGCCGTCGTTCCGCTCATGCTGGCGCGGGGCCACGGGAGAATCATCAACGTGTCATCAATTGCTGGCAAAGAAGGCTATCCCAATGCATCGCACTACAGCGCGTCCAAGGCCGGATTGATCGGCCTCACCAAGTCCCTGGGCAAGGAGCTGGCGACCACCGGAATTCTGGTCAACTGCGTGACGCCGGGCGCCGCCCATACCGATCTGTTCGCCCAGATGACGCCCGAGCACATCGCCTACATGCGTTCCAAGATTCCCTTGAATCGATTCGCCGAAACCCACGAAATCGCTGCCACCATTTGTTGGCTTGCCACTGAGGATTGCTCCTTCGCCACGGGCGCCGTGTTCGACATTTCGGGTGGCCGCGCCACGTATTGAACCCTCGCCCCCTTAAGCGCTGACAACCTCGTGACTCCGTTGGGAGGCCGCCCTTGAGTTGCTAGAATCGGTGTCCATGCTCTCCACCGATTGCTTTGAATTCCGCCGACGAATCGATGATTTGCGCTATCGATTCGAGCCCGTTGAACCGAGGGGAGGTTACCCCGCATGGAAGCGAGTGGATGTCGACCTGTGGCTCACGTGGATTCCCGGCAGCGGTTGGTGCGTCGTTGACGCGCGTGGTGAGGCCAATAGTCGGCCTTGGAACGTTGAGCTTGCGGATCAGCAGAAAGACCCGCCCGAAGGGGAATGGCTGAGCAAGAAAGGAGACAAGTCCTATGTCTACGATTTGGTACGTCTTGCCGGCCCGGCAGCCGCCGAATGCGCGCCAATGTAGGCGCAGACACTGACACTCAAATAAGGCGTCAGGGATGCGTTTCTGAGCAGGACGCGTTATACGATTCGAGCATGGATATCAAAGCTGCGATTGAAACATCATCGACCTTGGTCAACGCGGGTGGGCAGTATTACCTGGCGTTTCCCTATACCAGTGCGATCGGAAAGGAAGTGCAAGATCTGACTGTTAAAATTCCCATCAAGAGTGAAAACGCCTCCGCAAAGGAT
>CAZZWE010000146.1:0-10566 GCA_964657675.1 uncultured Steroidobacteraceae bacterium | reverse complement strand
CGGCTTCGCGAAAGCATTTCTCCTCAACAAATTGGGGACGCATTTATCTACAGCCTCACCTCCGGGAGGATTGCGCTCCGCTCCGGTCTAGGGAGCTACGCGGTGGCACTTAGGATGCCTGCGCATCAATTCGCGTCGTCTTCCGGCGAGCGACGTTGCCAGGTCTGCGGTGGCTATGACACGGTTGCCCTCGACCTTAATGTCCTAAACTTCGAGCGGCACAAATGGGGCGGCGTTCGCCACAGTCAACCATCCTACATCGCTTTCGATTTGGAGCGATTCATCGCGGAGTCGCACAACACTTCCCGAGATCTCGATTCACGGCTACTCCGTAGCCTGGTTGCAACCATTGAATCGATGGACGTAGGTGCAAAACTTTCGGATCTAGTTCGAGCACTCAAGACTGTCGCATCTGCTAATGATGCCCAACGTCGGACAGTGATCGCCATCCTTGGTTATGCCGGGATAGTGAGAATCCCGGATCGGCCGGGATTCTTTAAATCGTTCACTCGAGTTGCGGATCGAGAGCAGACGCCTTGGCACAAAAACGATTGGCCATACCCCATTCAATGGTGGAAAGGTGGACAGGGGATAGACCCGGAAGCAATGCAATTCTGGTTTGGGCAATCGTGCAATTGATTAGGCATGTCGCTACGCCTGAGGTCGCCGACTGATCGTCTGGCCTACGGCCTGCCGGGAACCTGACAACTGAAATTAGCCGCATCGTTGGTGCTCCCCGTCCCACTCCATTTCGCTTCCTTGGGATAAGCGCACAGCGGACGAGTCATCATCACGGGCTGCGCCGGATCATCGAGGGTGTACTTCGTGGCGATGATACGTTGCGGCGGCCGGCCCTTCTCCACCCATTCTTGAAGCGCGGTAAAGACGTTGTGTTCAGGATCGCGGGTGTTGGAGCGGTCCAATAGATTCCCGAAGCTGTTGGGCCCTGCCCCGAGACCACAGTGCATCATGCCGGGCACCATGTAGAGCCGGTAGAAATCCTCGGTTTGTGTGGCTCCGCCCATTTTTGCGACGACGGCACGATAGTAATCAACCGACGACAACGGCGGTGGAGAGCCATCGTTCCACCCGTGGTAGTGCAGCAGTTTGCCGCCGTGTGCTTTAAAGGCGTGCAGATCGGGATTGGTGGCATTCATGATGTCGCCCAACGCGCTGTTGGCACGCTGCACGTCGTCATCGAAGTTGAACGTCAGCGAGCTGTAGTCCGCTCGCTCGAAGAGGAAACCGCCATAGAAGCTGCTGGAGAACAACAGGTCCAGTGTCACTGGCGATGCCGGTCCGTAGACATAGCTCGAAAAGCTGACGCCTGGGGGACCCGCCTCGGCTTCCGCACCCGGTTGATACCCCGTGGAAAGCTTTTGCCCGGTGCTCGAGTTCGCACCTGAATAAATTTTCTGCAGCGCTGTGAGTTGTGGTGCGGTAAGGCAGGACGTTTCGTCCGAGCCTTTGCAGAGCAACTCGGCCGGATTGAAATGACAGGCGAGCGGGTGCTGGACGAAGGGATCTGAATATCCGTCCTGTGCACCACAGGCCTGCAAGGCCGCCTTTTCAATCAGTTCACGCTTTGCGGCGGGGATGTAGCTTGCGGGGTCTTTCAGAACCGCCTGCGAATTCCAGGCGAATCCCGCCATCAGACTCATCCAGGCGTGGGCCGGTGAACCGGCGAGGATTCCGTTGAAATCCTCGGGATATCGCTGCGCTTCCATCAGCGCCTCGCGACCTCCTTCCGAACACCCATTGAAGTACGCGAAACGCGCGGCGCGCCCGTAGAATTCGGCGACGATGCGTTTTGCGACGACGTTCGTGACGTGAACCGCGCGATAGCCGAAATCGATTCGCTTCTCGGGGTGACCGACGGCCCAAGATCCATCGGTCCCTGCGCCGGTGTGTCCGTCATCGGTGGCGGCGACTGCGTGCCCGCTGGCGATCTGCGGATACAGGGTGGCGTGGTTGATGGATCCTGCCAGGCCGCCGTTGCCGAGTTGGACATAGCGCCCGCTCCACGAGGACAGCGGCATCCACACTTCGATGCCAATGTTTGAATCAGCGCTGGGGTGAGCTTCGATCTTGACCAGGCAATGCGCCGGATAGGCCTGATGCTGAACCTGTTGCAGCCAATCGGTTGAGGTCTCGCCCGCCGGAATGATTTCCGCTGACAAGATGGTTGCAGCCGGCAGCTTGAGATCCTTGAGCGTTGTGCAGTCCTTTTGCGCGGATGCGAAGGCCGGCAGGGCAGCGACGGCGAGCGCGCCAACGAAGAGTGCGCGAGTGATGAGGGAACGCGTCATTAGAAATCCCACCGCAGCCGCAGACCCAGGCGGCGTCGTTCTCCTTGAATGGCCACGTTGCTGACGATCGGCGCGGGCAGTCCCGCCTCTTTCAGCAGTGAGGAATCGATGTAGGACTCCTGATACTTGGTGCCGAGCAGATTGGTGGCGAAAAATGCCAACTCGATTCGGGGTGCGGCGAAATGATAGGTGATTCCGCCATTCACGAGCGTGTACGAGGGCATAACCGGCACATCCGGGTTGGCAAGGTCCGAACCAGTACGATCGCCTTTGCCGGTGGCCCCGAGCTGGAAATCCAGCGCGTTGTTGCCGAGCGGCATCGTGTAGTCGACATCGACGTTATATGACCAGTCGGGGACGAACAGGATTCGGTCGGTGGGCGGCACGATGCCCGTGGTGTCGATGAACTCATTGGGATTGGTGAGCCGCGCCTTCATCAGCGTCAATCCGGCATCGAAGCGCAGCTGCTCCGTGGCGCGGACATGCGCTTCGAGTTCGGTGCCGTAACTCTTGACGTGACCGGAGTTGAGATTGATGGCGACGAACCCGGCACCTGACGTGCTGGGCGCCAATGCATTCTGGCCGATGAAGTTGCTGTAGTCGTTGTAGAACACATCCCAATTGATCGCCACGCGTCGATCCAACAGTTCCATCTTCGTGCCGAGCTCATAGGTCCATACGGAGTCGCCCTTGTAGATTGGATTGGGCGCGCCGGCGCCGTTCGATCCGCCGCCGCGAAAGCCGCGCGAGACGGACGCGTAGGTCATGAAATCCTCCGTCAAGTGCTTGCTCAAGGTGAATCGCGGTTCCCATTCGTTGGCGCCGTATTCGGCCGACGCGACCCCGGAGTTCGAGGCGTTGAGAATCTGGTGATCGAAGCGAAGACCGGCCGCCAGTTCCCAGGTGGGCGCGAATTTCCAGAACGCCGTACCGTAAACGGCCTGACCGTGTTCACTCGTGTCTGCGGTCGCGGGCGCCGTGAAGGCGAGCGGCACGATGGTGGTAAACGCATTCTGGTCGTTCGTATAGCCATTGGCAAAGAGTCCGAACAGCGTGGACAGGTTGTCCGAGAATTTGGTGTCGAAGCGCAGCTCGCCCGTCGTGGTTTTGAAGGTCCCGTTGCCGGAGGAGAGCAGGAAGTCGATGGGGCTGTAATCACCATCGCCGCTGCCGTCGATGGTGCGCTGATCAAAGGCGGCGATCGCCGTAACCGTGGTGTTCAATGAGGCCACATCGAACACGCCTTTCAAATTGACGCCGCGGTAATCGAGCAGCTCGATGGAATTCACGTTGGTATTGGCACCGAGGTGGAAATCTTCGGGCCCGCTCACGTCCTGATACGGGGTGTTGCCTCCCTTCACTTGGTCATAAGAAACCTTGAGGGTGATCACCGCGAAATCCGCGGGCTCGAACCGCAAGGTGCCGTGAGCGGAGCGCTGGTACAGCGGGTTCGAGTATCCCCCGGCAAGGTAATTCTTTTGGAACCCCTCTTGGTCGTGGTAAGCAATGGCCAAGCCGCCTTGCAGTACACCGGGAATCAAGGGGCCGCTCACAGCGATGGCGCCGGTCTGATAGTCGTCCGGACCCGCACCCACGATGGTCACATGGCCTTCGAACTGATCGCTGGGTTGCTTGGTGATGACACTGATCGCGCCGCCCAACGTGTTATTTCCGAACAGAGTTCCCTGGGGACCCCGCAGCACCTCGATCCGCTCCACATCGACGATGGGCAGGTTGAGATACGACGTATTGGGTTCGTACACGCCGTCGACGAAAATGCCGACGCCGGGCTGCACGGTGTCGATGAAGGTCGCACCCACGCCGCGGATCGACATGAACACGCGTCCCACCGAATCCGAATTGATGTCGAGTCCCGGCGTGATCGCGGCGATGTCTTTAACGGTGTTGATCTGCTGCTGTTCGAGTTGTTGGCCGGAGATGGCGGTCACCGCGATGGGCACATCCTTGAGACTTTCCTCGCGCCGCCGGGCGGTCACGACGATTTCATCGAGCGCACCGGTCGAATGTGCGGTCGGTGCGGCGGCGGGCGATGTCTCCGAGTCCGGCGTCGGCTCGCTCAATGCGACTGTGCTGCCGATTAGCGCGAGCAGGCCGCCGACTAAAAAATACCGTTGCTTTGCCATTCCGATGTCCCCCAGACGATGAGCGCCAATGACCCGTACGCAGCGAGTCAAAATCTCGATTGTGTTGTCTTGCCCTTGGCCCGGGTCTCAAGCCACTACCCGCCCGCCGTCTCCAACGGGGCCGATTCTAGCCACCGAAACTTAAAGCTGTCAAATAGGTTGGATCGTTTAAAACCAAATTATGGGCATTAGATCCACAAACGCCTATTCCTGTAGGACAGGTATTTGAAGCGTAGGGTAGGCCACCCCTCATCACCTCGCGGTGAGAAGCTCGACCCGAAAGATCGGTGGGGGGCTGCGATGCCGCAGGAATCGGCTATTTCGAGGGGGAATCAGCCGGGAGCGAAGATACCGGCGCTGAAAAACCGACCCACCTCACCAAGGCGGCGCCCAGCAGTAAAACCGCGGCCAGAGTTAGAAGACTGGGCGCATAGCTCCCGGTCGTTTTCTTGATGAATCCCAACAATGAGGGGCCAGCAAACCCGCCGACATTTCCCAAGGTGTTGATCAGCGCAATGCCGCCGGCCGCGGACGCGCCGCTCAAGACTTGGGCGGGCAATGTCCAGAACGGGGGAATGGAGGCATAGATCCCCGACGCGGCCACGGTGATTGCAACCAGGCTCAATGCCGGCGACAAGTCGGGCCACGCACTCGCGGCAAGTCCGAGTGCCCCGAGCAGCGCCGGCATCGCCACGTGACGTTGGCGTCCGGCACGATGCCGATCCGAATACCGGCCCCAGGCAAACATCGCACACCCCGCGATGGTGTACGGAATCATCGTGACCAATCCGGTCTCCCGATTGGTCAGATGTCCAATGGTCTTGATGATCTGAGGCAGCCAAAAGCCATAGGTGTACAAGCCGACGCAGATCCCGAAATAGATGATTCCCAATATCCACACCCGGCCATTACCGAGCGCTTGAGATATCGTCGATTTGCTGACCGCCGGGAATGCGGCACGTTCTTTCGCCAACTCGCGCTCGAGCCATGCCAACTCAGTCGGACTCAGCCACGCGGCCTTTTCCGGCGAATCGGCCAGGTAACGCCGGGTGGCAATACCTAGCACCACGGCCGGCAATCCCTCGAGCAAGTACATCCACTGCCAGCCCTTCAATCCCCATTCATTGAGTGAGAGCAACGACGTCGAGATCGGCGCGCCAATCACATTCGAGATAGGCAAGGCCAGCAAAAACGCTCCCAAGATTCGCCCTCGGTAGGCGGCGGGAAACCAGAAGGTCAGATAGAGGATCATTCCCGGGAAGAATCCGGCTTCGGCGACCCCCAACAAAAAGCGCAGCGCGTAGAAGGAACGCGCGCCTGTCGTGAAGGCGAGCGACGCGCTGATGATTCCCCAGACGATCATGATGATTGAAATCCAGCGGCGTGCCCCGATGCGCATCAAAATCGTATTGCTGGGAATTCCGGCGAGAATGTAGCCTAGGAAGAAGATGCCCGAGCCGATGCCGAACATGACGGGGGTCAGACCGAGGTCGGCGTTCATGGTCAGCGCCGCGAATCCGATGTTCACGCGATCGAGGAAGGAGACGAGATAGAGCAGACCCATGAAGGGAATGATGCGACGGGCAATTTTCACAACGATCTTGCCGCCAAGATCGTCAGCGGCTTGGGGCGTCAACGCGGTATCGGCTGAATTATTCAACGCAGCCTCGTTGGTGTGGGCGTGGTCGCGACGCAATTGATCGATCTGTCGGCGACGCCCGCCAACGGACCCCGCTCCCCGAGTGGCGGATAATAATTAGGTCAGGAACACCTGTCAAACAGGTGCAATGATCTGCCAACGATATCTTGAGCATACTTCGTCGTACACAGGCCGAATTCTCAAGCGGATAAAAGAGAAATTGGCCACTTATAGCGGTATCTAGCTTGTAATTGGGCCATCACTTCGGTCGGTCGCTACACAAATGGGCTGGCGGGACCTATCGAATAGGGATAGGATTCTCACGCCCGAAACGGAAGGACATCGATGAACCAGACGACTTTGCCCAGTGCGTTGCAGGCGGACACCGTGTCGGCGCAGGTCGTGCGCCGCGTTTTGGACAAGATCAACGCCCAGCAACTACGCCCCGGTGACAGCCTTGAAAGCGAGGTCCAGCTGTCCCGCGACTTGGCCGTCAGCCGCGGCAGCGTACGCGAAGCCTATCGAATTTTAGCCGCGCTCGGTGTACTTGAGATAGGCAACGGGCGCGCGCCCCGCGTTCACTCGGTGAATGCCGTGGCGCTGGCGCAAATATTCACGCATGCCCTGCACGTGGCCCATGCCACGCCGCTGAATGTACTCGAGTTTAGACGAGGCGTGGAAGTACACGCCGCCCAGCAAGCGGCCCGCTTTGCGACCGAAGGCCAGCGGACGCAATTGCGCGCGCACATCCTGGAAATGCGGGCGTCGCTGCGAGACGAAGCCAGACGCGTGGCGAGCGACATGGCGATTCATATGACGCTCGCCGAGGCGAGTAACAACCCACTGAATTCCCTGGTGTTGACCGCGCTGCATCAGGCCATCTCGCAATCGCTGCGGATGGATCACACCACGGACCGGCGCACCGAAGTCGAACTCATCAAGATCATCGACGCGCACGAGGCCATCATCGACCGCGTATGCGCTCAAGATGCGGTGGGCGCGGGTGCCGCGATGTCTTATCACTTCGATTTGTCGGTGAAGTTTCGCAGCGCGCAGCTTCATCCCCGCTGATGGACATCGTTCTAGCACTTCGCGACAGCCTCGGCGAAGACGCCGTGCTGGATTCCGCGGCGCTGGCCAGTCGCGCGCGCAATTACTGGGATTCCTCTCCCCTGCAAGCTCGCGCGCTGGTGCGTCCCAAGAGCACCGAAGAACTGTCCCGTGTCATGACGCTGTGCCACGCGCGCGCGCAAACCGTCGTGGTCCACGGCGGACTCACCGGCGTGTGCGACGCCGACCGCTCGACTGCCGATGATGTCGTCATTTCCTTTGAACGCATGACGGCGATCGAGGAAATCGATCAGGTCGGGCGTACGGTGACGGTTCAATCCGGCTGTCGCTTGGAGATGCTGCAGCAGGCGGCCGAGCAGCAGAACCTTTATTTTCCGCTCGACTTGGGCGCGCGAGGTTCCTGCACCATCGGCGGCAACGTGGCCACCAATGCCGGCGGCATGAACGTGATCCGCTTTGGCATGATGCGAGCCTTGGTGCTCGGCCTCGAGGTGGTGATGCCCGACGGCACCGTGATCTCCTCCATGAACCACATGCTGAAGAACAACACGGGCTACGATGTGAAGCAACTGTTCATCGGCAGCGAGGGGACTCTGGGTATCGTCACGCGCATGGTGCTGATGCTGAAGGAACGATCGCTCAGCGCAAACACGATATTCGCCGCCGTTGACGACGGTGCGAAATTGGCGCCGCTGCTCAAGCTCATGGATCAGCGCCTGGGCGGCACCTTAAGTTCGTTCGAGGCCATGTGGGGTGATTACTACCGCGCCGTCACCGCGCCGGGCTGGCATGACGCGCCGCTAGATCGCCAGCACGAGTTCTACGTCATCATCGAAGCCCAGGGGCCTGACCAAAGCGATGACACCCGGCGATTCGACGCTGCCGTCGAGGAGGCGCACGGCGCCGGTCTGATCGTGGATGCCATCGTTCCCAAATCCGGCAAGGAGCGTGCGCAGCTGTGGGCTATTCGCGAGGACTTCGACGCGTTGCGACAGCACAAGCCCCTGTTTCTGTATGACATCAGCTTGCCGATCCGCGATATGTTGCCCTACGCCAATGAGGTCAAGACAGCGCTCCTGAAGCAATGGCCCAAGAGTCAATTTTTCGCCTTGGGTCACATCGGCGATGGCAACCTGCATTTCTTCGTGACACCGGGAGTGTCCGGCGACGGCGCCGCCCAACACGAGATCTGCGACGAGCTGGTATATCGGCCCCTCGCACGGCTCGGCGGCGCGGTTTCGGCAGAACACGGCATCGGACTTGAGAAAAAACGCTGGCTGTCGGTATCCCGAAGCCCGAGTGAGATTGAGCTCATGAAATTGCTCAAGCGCACGCTCGATCCAAAGAATATTCTAAGTCCAGGCAAGGTCATCGACGCTTAAGGTTGATCGCGCGCTAAACGCGGCGCCTCAAATACGATTGCCGCTTTCTGCGATACTTGTGGGCCCTATCGTCCCACAAATCGGAACCCGCATGAATCGACGCGACCTCCTCCTCACAGCCGCCGCGTCTGCCGTTGCATGCGGCGCCAATGCCTCGATCGCTGCGGCGGGTGTTGCGCATGACGCTGACAAGCCGCGGGAGCACGCCGACGGACTGAATCCCACCGGAATTCGCACCGCGGGCATTCGCATGGTGCCCGTGGTCAACGGCAAATATAAGGTGTGGACCAAGAAGCTCGGCTCGGGACCCATCAAGGTGTTGCTACTCCACGGCGGCCCAGGGTTCGCGCACGATTATCTGGAGGCATTCGAGTCGTTCCTGCCACAAGCGGGCATCGAAATGTATTACTACGATCAGTTGGGGTGCGGGAATTCCGATGTGCCCGACGACACCTCGTTGTGGACTCTGGAGCGTTATACCCAAGAAGTCGAAGAAGTCCGCAAAGGCCTGGGGCTGGAGCAATTCGTTCTGTATGGACAGTCTTGGGGCGGCATATTGGCCATGGAGTACGCCCTCAATTATCAGCAGCACTTGCGCGGTCTGGTGATTTCGAACATGACGGCGGGTACCCAGGCGTATCTCAAGCGAACCGCTTCGATCAAGCTCCAACTGCCGTCAGACACACTCGCGCAGCTGACTGCGCTGGAGGCCAAAGAGGACTACGACTCGCCCGAGTATCAAAAAATCATGATGGAAGATCTGTATCCCAAAATGATTTGCCGGATTCAGCCGTGGCCGGAACCCGTCACGCGTTCGATACGCCGTTCAAATCAGACCATCTATAACTTGATGCAGGGAAAGAGTGAATTTCTCGTCACCGGCAATCTTAAGGATTGGGAGCGTTGGGACCGGCTGCATGAGATTCGGGTGAGAACGCTGACGATCGGCTCGCGCTACGATGAAATGGATCCCGAAGACATGCACAAGATGGCGAAGCTCGTGGCCCACGGTAGTTATGCGTATTGCCCCAATGGAAGCCACTTGGCGATGTGGGACGATCAGGCGGTGTACTTCAGTCAATTGCTGCGGTTCTTGCACGGCCTGGGCTAACGGGATTAGTGGGCTTTGAAACTAGTGAACTTACTGCGTGGACTTCGCCTGTGCATCCCCCTACTCCTGGGACTCGCCGGTTGCTCGTCCGATCAAACTCGCGCCGAGCTCGGACGCCAGGTATCTCCCAATCAAAAATTGGTTGCCATACTCACCGAGACATTAACCGGCGGCACGCCCGGGAGCGTTGTCGAAGACCTCTACTTGGGAGATCAGGGGACCCCGTTCAATCTGGAGAACCCGGTCTTTACGGCCTCGGGTTGCAGCAGCGGAGTGTCCATCGCGTGGCTCAACGACTACACGGTCGAGATTCACTACCCGTCGACCTGCGCCATTAGCGCATTTACCAACCGATGGTATCGGCCTTCCGATCTTCAGGTTGGCCGGCGCAATCCCATCGAGATCATTCTGGTGCGGGGTTAAGTCAGGACCCGTTGCTGCTAATGGCAGCCATCCCCTTGGCAGCGCCCCCCGACGTTTCGTTGAATATCATTGATCTCGGCTTGCTGGGCGTCCCGCTGAGCTTGAGTGGTGCAAACTTTTTTGGCGACCAACGAACCTGTCACTTGATCGACGTGACATTGTACGTCTGCACTGGCGGTCTTCACTTTCGCGGCGCCTTGATCCTTAGCAGGCTGCGTTGTGCAGCCTGCCATCATTATCAAAACGACGAGTCGACACAGTTTGGCATTAGGCATTAAAACCTCCATGGTTTCGTTGAATCGCAACCGCCCAATCTGGGCTGTCCCGACGCTTTAGGTGAGTTGACGCATTTTAACGGGAAAATCGACCGATGTAATTACGGTATTTTCCCGTAGCGCTTGTAAATTGTGCCTTTGTTCCTGACCAGCACAGGCCGTTCAGTGGCACTCATATCGGTTAGCGGATTACAGGTGTTGGCTATCGGCGG
>CAZZWE010000145.1:0-10720 GCA_964657675.1 uncultured Steroidobacteraceae bacterium | reverse complement strand
GCTGATCAGAGGTCGGTCCACATCCGAAGCAGTGCATGATAATGCGCCGTCAAACGCACCAACGAGTCCGGATCCGCCTTGGCCTGCGTCAATGTCTGGATGGTGCGATCCAGCTCGAACAGTTTTTCGCGCTTGTCGTCCTCTCGTACCAGGCTTTGAATCCAGAACACACACGCCAAGCGTTCGCCGCGCGTGACGGGCGCGATGCGATGACGCGAGCTGGCGGAATACACCAGCAGGTCACCCGCGTCGAACTTCGCGGCTTGGTTGCCAAAGTCGCTTTCGACAACGAGGTCGCCGCCGTCATACGCGGCCGGCGGCGTCAGAAATAAAGTCGCGGACAAATCGGTGCGAATCTTGAACGGACTGCCGGCCACGCCCCGTATGGTGCCGTCCACGTGGGTCCCAAAGGCCATGCCCGGCGTGTATTTATTGAACATCGGCGGATAGACGCGGTTGGGCAATATCGCGCTGACGAACAACGGGTTGCGCTCCAACTCGCCAACAATCATGTTGCCGAGATCTCGCGCCATCGGACTGGCTTCATCGAGTTGGCGGTTATTTTTAACCTGTGCGCCTTGGTAGCCTGCCGTAGCCTTGCCATCCACCCAGGGTGCGGTTTCGCTGGACAGCGACTGGGTCAGGGCCGCGACTTTCTCGGCGGTCAATACATTGGTGATGCGGATAAACATGGTTCAAGACCTCGCAGCGGCATTATTCAAGTGATCACGCAACCGCGCCAATGCCGGCGCCGCCGCCATTCGGGAAAGCAACTCGATCACCGCCGTGCGTACACCGGCAGTCCCCCCGGCCACGGCCCGTTCGAGCCACTGAGCGGCTTCATCAACGCGCCCCGCTTTCAGCAACACGCTGGCCCAGTTGAACTGGCCGCGGAAATAACCGCCTTCCGCCGAGCGGCGATACCACCGGGCGGCCGCCGCCAGATCTCGCGCCGTGCCCCAGCCCTCTTCGCAGCACCGTCCCAGCAAATTCATCGCGCGCTCGTGATTCTGCGCAGCGGCCCTCGAATAGTACGCGAAGGCGCGCTCTGCATCGCGGGCAACGCCGCGTCCATCCAAGAACATATGGCCGGCGTTGTATTGTGCCCACGCGTGGCCCGCATCCGCTGCGCGAAGAAAATACTGCGCGGCACCGATCGGATCTTCTGCCGTGCCCCAACCGTTATCCAGACAGCGTCCCACCATGTTGATGGCGTCGGCATCGTTTGCGGCGGCGGCGCGCTTGAACCAGCACAGGGCCGCGACCGGATCCTTGGCAATGCCCGTGCCTTCAAGCAGCATGCGCCCGTAGCAAACTTGCGCCGCCGGAAGCCCTTCCGCAGCGACCACATGCACCCACTCGACCGCGCGCGACGGATCTTGAGCGAACAAGGATTTCAGGCGCGGCGCATTCATCTGCGCCATCAAGGAAACGATCGACACGCCTGGCTGCATCACGCTTTCCGCCGCTTCAGTGCGCACACTAGAAGCGGTAATTCGCCATGCCGATCAAGGTGCGGCCGGCACTGGGCAGCGCGTGATTCTCCTGCACGCCGGTGTAATAGAAGCCGGTGAAGTACAGTTTGTCGAAGACGTTGTTCAAGTTCAGCTGCAGATTGAAGTGATCGGAGACCTTGTAGGAGGTCATGGCATTGAACACCACATAGGCGGGCACGCCGGCAGTGTTCTCCGTGTCAGCAAAGCGATGGCTGACCGCAGTCAAACCGCCGCCTAATGTCCACGACGATGTGGGCTCTACGGTGGTCCAGATATTCGCGGCATCGTGGGGCGTATTCGGTGCGTTTTGCCCGAGCGATAAAGGATCGGTGCTGACGGTGATCTTGTCCCTCATGTGGGTGTAATTGGCGGTCAGCTCCCAGATATCGGTGATGTAGCCGTTCACGCCGAGTTCCAAGCCTTGCACGTTTTGGTCGAACGGCGCCTCTTGCACGGTGGGGTCGTCTGGATCGGTGATGCGCACGTTTTTCACGCGCGTATTGAACAGCGCGCCCGTCAGTTCAGCGGCACCGCCCAAGATTTTGATCTTGCCGCCCAGTTCCAATGTGCTGTTCTTCTCGGGCGAGAGGCTGTTATCTGACGGCGCCACGATGGCGTACTCGATCACGGGGTTGTAGGAGGTGCCGTATGAAAGATAAAAGCTCTGCCCGTCAGCCGGCTTGTAGATCACGGCCGCACGCGGGCTGACGAAATTATCGGTGCGGTCAAAGCCTGTGTCAGAAAAGGCTTCGCTGAATGAGGACTTGAAGCGATCAAAGCGCATTCCCAAATCGACGTCCCAGTGCGTTCCAAGCGCGACGCTGTCGAGGGCATAGACACTCACGTCATTACCACGCCCCTTGGGATTCGAGTATGGAATGAGCGGTGTCGGCGGCGTGCCGAAGCCGTTCGGCGTCAGCAACGGGGTCGGAGCGATGTCGTCCAAGCCGTTCTGAAATCGATTGACGTTGGATTGCTCCTTGCTCAATTCCAAACCGCCGACCAGAGTGTTCTTGAAACCGGCGGTGTCGAACTTGTAAGTCACGTCGGTGCGGTTGATCAACATGCTGGTCGTGCCGGCGCTGCTCGGTTGATCACGCGACACCGTGATGTCGGCATACGGCGTGCCGGGGGGCGGCGCATCCACGAAATCGTTGCCCAAGAAAGAACCATCCACCAAATATTCGAAGCCGTAATTCGCGTACCGCAGGCTGTCGCTCAACGTGATGTCGTCGGAAAAATCATGTTCGACGCGGATGGTGCCGATATTGGTGTTGGTGCGCGTTCGGTCGTAGTTGACCAATCCGTAGTAATTGTTGCGATCGACCGCCGCCGGGCGGCCATCCACGAAGGGGATACCGTAATCCGGCAGGTTATTCTCAACCTCCTTGAAATAGCTCAAGGTGAGCCGCGTCGGCGTGCCGATCCCCAAGCCCAATGTCGGCGCCACGCCATAGGTCTTGTATTGCACCTGGTCACGCTCTACCACGCCATAACGCTGATCCATCACTGTCACTCGTGCCGCCGCGGTATCGCTCAACGGCAAATTGAAATCGCCGGTGCCGCGCCAGTAATCGGCTTGGCCCGCAGACACCGTGATCGACGCCAGCGGCGTGAGTTGCGGCTGCTTACTGATGCTGTTGATGACGCCCGAGGTCGAACCGCGCCCGAATACCGCGGAGGCCGGTCCCAGCAGAACGGCCAAGGTGTCGGTATTGAAGGTGTCGCGCCGGTATTGACCGATGTCGCGGACTCCGTCCAAGAAGAAGCTGTCGGGCACCGACAATCCGCGCAGATTGATTGAGTCACCATGCGCGCCGCCTTCACCTGAATTCAGGGTCACCCCTGGAACGTTGCGCAACGCATCTTGGACCAACGTTAGGTTCTGTTCCTTAAGCTCCTTCGCATCAATGGTGTCCACCGATTGAGAAATATCACGGCTGATGTGAATCGCGGTGCCCGTGACTTCTATACTTTGCAGGGCATCGGTTTGGTCCGGAGGCGCGGTACCTTCCGCGTGCCCAGCCACGGAAGCCATTGCGCCGGCCGCCACACGGGCGGCAACCGCGCCATGCGCCACGCCCATTCTCGATGTTCGGTTGGAAGGCATACATTCATCCAGGTCACAGAGTACCGGAATGCTAACACGAATCATTATTATTAAGGTTACCGTCTGAAGGTTACGACCCTCCGGACAGGCGTTCGCTATGATGATTGCCGAAGCGTGACACGTAACGCTTGATAACTGATTGGACCGGGCCAGACTTTCCTCTTTAACCTAATGCGCATAAGCAAAACAACTCGGATAGCAGTGATCGCAGTCTTCGTGACCATGACTGCATTGCCATTGTTGATTGGTGCCGTGATCGCAGTCTTCCGTGGAAAGGGAATGTCTGGCTACGAGAATGTTTATGGGCTTTTCATGTCATCACTGAGCTTGGTGATCTTTGCCGGCGTGTTCGGTTTGGTATTTGTAGCAGTGATGATCGCCAGGGCGGTTTATTACTGGCGCGTCCGGCGCGGGATCTAATCCCCCAACTGGACGTTCCGAAGTCGACGCCGTCGCTTGCGGCGGACTTTGTGAGGCTAAGGACGCTGACGCAAGCCCGCCGGTATCAAAACCCAGCCGAGCAGCTCGAACAATCCGTAAGCCGCCAACGCCATCAACGCCGCCGGCACAGCTCCGGTCAAAATCGTTGGCACGTCATTCAGTGACAGTCCCGAAATAATGGGCGCGCCATAGCCACCGGCCCCGACCAAGGCTGCTAACGTTGCAGTGCCGATTCCAATGATGGTTGCGCTCTTGATGCCCGCGAGCAGCATCGGACTCGCCAAGGGCAGCACGATCCGCCACAGTACCTGCCATCCGTTCATGCCGAATGCCCGCGCATTCTCGAGGTGCTTCGGATCCACCGACCGAACCCCCGTGAAGGTATTCAACACCACCGGCAGCAAGCTATACATACACAGGGCCGCGAGCGCCGGCTTCGTGCCGACGCCGAACAGCGGGATTAGAAAACACAGCAACGCCAGCGACGGCACGGTCTGAATCACCGCGCTCGCGATCAGAATGCCCTGCCCCGCCGTGTGAAAGCGGACCGCCAGCAGTCCCAGCGGAATGCCCACCAGCACTGAAAACAACAGCGAAGCGCCCACCAGCCACAAGTGCTCGCGAGTACGCTGCCATACGCCGCTCTGCCAACCTTGAGCCCGCGGCGCTTCCTTGCCTAAGAACGCCGAGGCGATTTTACCGAACCCGACTTTCTGCAGGTCCGCCTGCGCGTTCATATCGCGCATCGCCGTTTCGGAGATCGATCCCTGAAGTTTCAGCAGCGCCGCCCATTCGTTGGGGTGCGCATCAACAAAGGCTTTACGCGCCACCCACACTGCCTGGTACGAGGGGAAGATATTGCGGTCGTCGGTCAGCAGGCGCAGTTTGGATTTTTCAATCTTGGCGTCGGTGGAATACACGTCGATCACATCCACCGCACCATCATCGATGGCCTGGAAACTCAAGCTGTGCTCCATCCGAGCGACGTGGCCTGGATCGAAATGCAATTGATATTTATCGATCAAGGCGGGATAACCATCCTTGCGATCAATGAACTCATAGCTGAACGCGGCGCGAATGCTGCTCTGGACGCGGGCCAGATCGCTCAAGGTGTGCAGGTTGTTCTTTTCTGCGAAGCCTTCCTTCACCGCCAACGCATATGTGTCGTTGAATCCCAGCGACTCCGACACCACCAGCCCCAATCCCACCATGGCCTGTTGAATATCCGCGACCGACTTCAACTCGGGCCGTTTCAAGATCGCCTCCGACAACGTGCCGGTGTAATCCGGATAGACGTCTATGTCGCCGCTTTTCAATGCCTGGAACAATATGCCGGTATTGCCCATGCCCAACTTGCGATCCACGGGCACCGAGGATGCCGACTCGATCACCTCGGCCCCGATCTCTCCCATGACATAGCCTTCCGTGAAGGCCTTCGACCCGACCACGATGTGGGTCTTCGATCCTGCGGCGGCAGCCCCCACTTCAGCCAACACGAACAGGCCAAGAACCAAAGCCCAGCTTGCGACCCGAGCCCACCGGTTCACGAAACCTCCGCGGCATCTGGGAGCGTGCGTTGGGCATTGATGAAGGAGGTGACGAAGGCATCGGCGGGTCGGTGCAGCAGGTCGCCATAGCTGCCGCTCTGCACGACCTTGCCCTCGTGCAGCAGGGTCATCTGCTCAGCCAAGAATGCCGCCTCGCCGAGGTCATGAGTCACCAGCAGAACCGTTTTGCTCAAGCGCGCAAAAATTTCCTTCAGCTCCGATTGTAGGGCGCGCCGAATCAATGGATCGAGCGCCGCCATGGGTTCATCCAACAGCATCACCGAGGGATTCATCATGGCAGCCCGCATGATGGCCACGCGCTGCTTTTGCCCGCCGCTCATTTCGTGCGGAAATCGCTTGAGCACATTGGCGTCGAGATCCACCAAATGACCCAGTTCGTCAATGCGCTGCGTGATCTTCCCCTTGCCCCACCCGCGCAGCTTCGCAATCAGCGCCACGTTGTCCCGGCCGCTGATGTGCGGGAACAAACCGCCATCCTGCGGGACGTAGCCGATACGCAAGGCCCATTCGGTCGGCGTAAACGACAGCAACGGCTGATCGTTGATCTTCACGTACCCCCGATCGAAGGGAATCAATCCCAAGGTAATGCGCAACAGCGTGGTTTTGCCGGAACCGCTCGAGCCCAGCAAGGCATGGGTCGCGCCATCGTCGACGCGCAGGTTTACATCGGTCAGGACGGACCTGCCTTCGAAGGACTTTGAAATATTTTCCAGCTTAAGCACGGAGTTCAGGCTTACGCGTCGGCCAAGGTGCCCTGATGGTACAAAATCTGCCAACCATCAGTTGTTTGCCTCCATAACGTCGAGCGCCGCGACAGGCGCTCACCCTGCAACAGGGTATAGGTCGCCAGGTAGTTGTGCGCCGCGATTTCTCGCACTTGAAAATCCCGCACCACCCACGAGGACTCCGTGGGATCGGGGACGCGCGTTTCCAAGTGCCGTAGGATGAATTCGCGGCCATAGCGCTTTCCGGAGGCCCCCACTTCCCAGTACGAGGGATGCATCAGTTGCTCGTAGTCGGCGCGCTGACTCCAAATTTCCGGCTTGTGAAAAATCGGCTCGCGCGCCCGGAGCGCTTCGAGCACCTCGCGCAATTCCGGAGCGGTATGAAAGCTGGGCTCCATCAGGCCTGCGCCGCGATCACCGCGATTTCGATCTTGAAGTCGCTGGCCGCGAGTTGTGCGCTCATGACGGTGGCGCGCGCCGGCGTGGCGCCCGGCACCACCCAGGTTTCCCACACCTTGTTCATCTCGGAGAAGGTGCTCATGTCGGTCAACCAAATCGTGGCCGACAGCAGCTGGCTCTTGTCGGTCTTGGCCGAGGCCAGCAGCCGGTCGATGGACGCCAGAATCTCGGTGGTCTGTACCGCCACGCTCTTGCCGCGGGCGGCTTCCGACACCTGACCCGACAAATACACCGTCTTGTTGTGAATGACGACCTGCGACATGCGCGGTCCACTTTGTAATCTTTCTATGGTCAAGACTCTCTCCCCTTCAAGTTGCGTGATCTCACCATGGGCTATACTTTCGTTTCACACGCAATGCAAGCGGCGGGCGAGTTTTTGACCGCGGAGGTGTCGTATGGATTTGGGTATTCGCGGTCGCACCGCCATTGTTTGCGCCTCCAGCCAAGGTTTGGGAAAGGGCTGTGCAATGGCCCTTGCGGAGGCCGGCGTCTCCTTGGTGATCAACGGACGTAATCACACGCTACTGGAGCAGACCGCCGAGGAAATTCGCCTCGCGTCGGGCGTGGAGGTGAAGGCCGTGCTGGCGGACGTGGGAACGCCTGAGGGCCAAGCGGCGTTGCTCGCCGCCTGTCCGGCACCGGACATTTTAGTCAACAACAATGGTGGTCCGCCCTTCAAGAATTTCCGCGAGCTGAACCGTCAAGCCATCCTGGAGGGCGTCACCATGAACATGGTCACGCCGATTGAACTGGTGCAACAAGTGATCGACTCCATGGCGGCGCGCAAGTTTGGCCGCATCGTCAACATCACTTCGATGAGCGTGAAGATGCCGATCGCCGGACTCGATTTATCCAGCGGCGCGCGCGCGGGCTTGACCGCCTTCATGTCCGGCGTGGCGCGCGGCGTCGCAGACAAAAATGTCACCATCAACAACCTATTGCCGGGCAAGTTCGACACGGCACGACTGCGCGGCGGCTTCGGCGTCGCGGCGAAGCGGCAGAACACCACTGAAGCGGAGGCCGAAGCGCGCTCCAAGTCCGACATTCCCGCGAAGCGCTTTGGTACGCCGGCCGAGTTCGGCCAAACCTGCGCGTTTCTCTGCAGCGTCCACGCCGGCTATATCACCGGACAGAACATCTTGCTCGATGGCGGGCTGTATCCGGCCGCGTTCTAGGCAGCACGGCGCTGCCTAGGCGCAGCGTGGCCTTTGTGTCACAGTTGCAGTATGACACTGCTTCGCTTCACCCTAAAGCCGGGTCAATCGATTTTCGAGCAGGTGGTGTTCGCGGCGGTCAAGGCCTTCATCAGCGGCGAGTTTCAGCCCGGCCAGCCCTTCCCCTCGGTGCGAGCGCTGGCCGCTGATCTCAAGATCCATCCGAATACCGCCCACAAGGTGGTGCAATTCCTGATTCAAGAGCGGTGGCTGGAATCCCGTCCCGGCATCGGTACCGTCGTGGGCCAACGTCCCGAGGTGCGCGCCAGCGACCGCAAACGGCTGCTCAAACAAGAAGTGGAACAGCTGGTCGTGGAGGCCAAACGAGTCGCCGTCACACTGGAAGAACTGATGGAGACCATCGAAGCGCGGTGGAAGGCGTTGGAGCCGCCGCACGAGGAGGACGAAAAATGACGATGGTGTTACAGGCGCAGAATGTGTGGAAGCGCTTTCGCAACCACACAGCGCTGCGCGGACTGAATCTCCACGTGGAGGAAGGCAGCGCCTATGCGCTCATCGGTGCAAATGGCGCCGGCAAGACCACGACCTTGAAGATCTTGATGAACCTCCTGACACCGACGAGCGGCGAGGTGTCGGTGATGGGCGTGACCACGCAGCGATTTTCCCCGGTATTGTTGTCCCAAATTGGTTACGTTTCGGAGAACCAAGTATTTCCCGCGAAGCTGACCGTCCAGGAATACCTCGACTATTTACGCCCGTTTTATCCAACCTGGGACCGCGAATTGCAGGCCTCCATCTGTGCGCGACTGCATGTACCTTTGGAGCGCCGTATCGGCGAGCTGTCGCACGGCACGCGCATGAAAGCGGCACTCGCCTGCGCGCTGCCTTTCCGGCCCAAACTATTGATCCTGGATGAACCCTTAAGCAGCGTCGATGCCCTGGTGCGTGAAGAGTTCATGGAAGGACTGCTGCTGCAAGCGGGCGAGTGCACGTTGCTCATCTCTTCGCAAGAACTCGGGGAAATCGAGACCGTCGCAACCCACGTGGGATTTCTCGACGAGGGTCGGATGTTATTCGAAGAATCCATGACGGATCTTCAGGCACGAATCCGCGACCTGCGCGTCGTGCTCGAACGCGAGGCAGTCCTGCCGGCGGCCTGGCCGAGTACCTGGCTGCGAGCGCAAGTGTTCGGCAATGTCATCACTTTTGTCGATACCCGCTACTCGGAAACAGAATCGACGGCATTGATTCATCGGCTGCTGGGACCCGTGAGGCAAATCGACGCCCAGCCGCTGCCGCTGCGCGCCATATTCACCACGCTAGCCCGCGCATCGCGCGACGGAGCCAAGGCATGATTGCGCACATCGTTCGCAAGGATTGGCGGCTGGTCTGGCCACTGGTGCTGATCGTTGCCGGGCTGCAGGCCGTGCTGGGACTGATGGAGTACCGCGCTCTACCCTTCGGCGAGAACCACGGCAGTCAGGCAGTGAGCGCGTTGGTGACACTCGCGCTGGTTTTGTCGATGGCGCTGTTGATCATCCAAATCGTGCATCAGGACGCCATCCCGGGTGAGAATCAGGATTGGCTCGTCAGACCGATTCGCCGCGGCGATCTCCTGCTCGCGAAGCTGCTGAGCATCGCGCTCTACCTTCACGGCCCCATCATCATCGTCAGTCTGTTGCAGAGCCTTGCGCACGGCTTCCCGCTGGCAGAATCGTTGCACGGCGTGCTGATCAGCAATGTTTCCATCGCGCTGGTGTGTTCTTTGCCATTGGCAGCCGTTGCATCGCTGACGAAGAGCGTGACTGAGACGGTAGTGACCTTGCTGGTGGTCGCATTCGGATTACTGCTGCTGCACTTCTTGTTGCCGCTCCTCAGCTATCCGCTCACGCATCACGCGCAGTTCGAATATCCGACCTCAGGAACCGGCATCGAGTGGGTTTGGCGTTTTCCCGCGCAACTGTGTTTGCTGGCGAGTTTGATCGGCGTCCTATGCCTGCAATACTTCAAGCGCGATACACGGCGCTCCCGCTGGTTGTTTATCGCGGGATTTTTCCTGCTGATTTTCCTCCCGGCCCTGCCCTGGGGTCCGGCGTTTCGATTACAGCAAGCGCTTACGCCTCAGGCCTTGTCCGCGGACCAGGTGATTCTCACGCAGGCGACCACCATGGATGCAAAGGCCTTAGCCCCTGCCGCAGCATTCTTGACCAAAGAAGATGAGGACAAGGATCACAAAGATGCAACGCGCATTTCCATCGCGCTGTCTCTCGCATCGCTGCCCAAAGACGCAATACTGCACACCGACAGAATTACTGTTCGCTTGTTGGATGGCGCCACCACGGTTTACCGGGGAAGCGCCGAAACCTTTGATGTACGCACAGGCGATGGCGCGGCGACCGCCCGTCAAGATTTCACGCTGCCCGGCGCAATCTACGAGCGCTACCAAGATCGGCCGCTGACACTGCAGCTGCGCTACTCCCTGACTTTGTTGGGCTCGCAGGCAGTGAATACATCGCTGGCGTTGGGAGAAGCCGGATTCGTGCAACCCATCGGTCAATGCGCCACGCGGCTTGACGGCGGCGGGGACGCCGACGTCGGCTGCCGGCGGGCTGGAGAATTACCCGATTGTCTCTCCGTGCGATTGGTGCAATCGGTTGATCGGGCAAGCGCCCCGGAGAAATTCGAGTGCTC
The DNA here is from genome assembly GCA_964657675.1 of uncultured Steroidobacteraceae bacterium. GTDB lineage: Bacteria > Pseudomonadota > Gammaproteobacteria > Steroidobacterales > Steroidobacteraceae > Bog-1198. The sequence continues at coordinate 55 of CAZZWE010000145.1, read as the reverse complement.
CTTCAATTACGCTCCGCCGCTGCTGCGTTTTCCGATCTCGCCGAGTGATCATTTC
>CAZZWE010000144.1:0-10772 GCA_964657675.1 uncultured Steroidobacteraceae bacterium | reverse complement strand
TTCGTGATCGCATCCGCGCCTCCCTGATCGAGTTCGATGTGCTCGGATCTTAAGGGCAGCCCATGAGTCGCGATCCCATTCCGCAAATGCGGCTTTATCAACACTGGCTGCGTGATCACCGCGGCCTGATCTTCGCCACCTACAATGAACTCTGGCATTGGTCTGTCAGCGAGCTTGACGCGTTCTGGCGCAGCATCTGGGACTACCACGACGTCCAATCGCCGACGCCCTATGCACGTGTGCTGGCTGCAGAGTCGATGCCGGGTGCCCGCTGGTTTGAAGGTGCGCGCGTGAATTATTGCGCACAGGTACTCAGGCATGTCGATGCCGCTGAGAAAGCAGCGCTGCCTGCGGTCGTCGCGGAAAATGAGCGCGGTGAGGTGCTGGAACTCAGTTGGACGGAGTTGCGGCGGCAGGTGGCAGCCTTGGCGCTGACCTTGCGGCAGCGGGGCGTAGCGCCCGGCGACCGTGTGGCCGCTTATCTTCCCAATGGCCCAGAGTCGGTCGTTGCTTTCCTGGCGAGCGCCAGCATCGGCGCGATCTGGAGCGTCTGCTCGCCCGATATGGGCGTGCCGGCGGTTCTGGACCGTTTTCAGCAAATCGAACCGAAGGTATTGATCGCGGTGGATGGCGTGCGCTATGCCGGCAAGACGCTCGATCGCGGCGGCGTCGCTGGCGAACTTCTGGCGGCGTTGGGCAGTGTCGAAGTCTCCATCTTGGTCGAGAGCAGGGAGGCGACCGTAAGGCCGACCTTTACTATGTCCTTCCAGCAAGCGATCGCGCGCCCGCGCCTACAGACGGACGCCTTTGCGCCCGAGTTTCTGCCGTTCGATCATCCGCTGTGGATCGTTTATTCGAGCGGTACCACCGGCTTGCCCAAGCCCATTGTGCATGGTCATGGCGGCACGCTGTTGAGCGCGCTGGCGGCGGCCAAACACATCGATCTTGGCGCAAGCTATGATCAAAACACCCTGGGTGATCGGTTTCATTGGTACAGCTCCACCGGCTGGATCATGTGGAATTGCCAGGTGGGCGGCCTGCTCACCGGCACGACGATCTGCCTATTCGACGGCAGTCCGAGCGGTCCCAAAGAGCGTGTGGATTGGGGCACGCTGTGGCGGTTTGCAGCGCGCCAGCGGGTGACGATCTTCGGCGCCGGAGCGGCGTTCTACGCCAACTGCATGAAGGCGGACATAAGTCTTAAAGACTTCGGGACCCTCGACGCCATACGTGCGCTCGGAAGTACCGGCTCACCACTGCCGCCCGAAGTCCAGCGCTGGGGAACGCGAGAATTTGCCGAACTTGGAACGCCCGACATCTGGTGGTGCAATATTTCTGGAGGCACGGACATTGCCGGCGCGTTTGTCTCGGCCAATCGCGAACTTCCCCCAAGCCCCGGCGGGATGCAATGCCGTCAGCTCGGCACCGCCGTGGAAGCGTGGGATGAGGAGGGGCGCTCGCTCGTGAATGAGGTGGGCGAGCTGGTTTGCGTCAGGCCGTTGCCCAGCATGCCGCTCTACTTATGGAATGACCCTGGCGACAAACGCCTGATTGCTGCGTATTTCGATCGGTTTCCGGGCGTTTGGAGGCACGGCGACTGGATTCTCATCGACGAACGGGGCGTGTGCACGATCTCCGGCCGCAGCGATGCCACCATCAACAAGCAGGGACTGCGGATGGGCACCAGCGAAATCTATGCGGCAGTCGAGCAGCTGACCGAGATTTCAGATTCGCTTGTGGTGGACCTCGCCACCGGATTTGGAGAGAGTCGGCTATTCATGTTCATCGTGTTGCGCGGCGACACCCGCCTCGATGCCGCTCTTCGCCTGAAGATCGGCGCGGCGATCAAGGCTTATTTATCGCCGCGTTTCGTTCCCGATGAAATTTTCGCAGTGCCAGGCGTTCCTCGAACGTTGTCCGGCAAAAAGCAGGAGGTGCCGATCAAGCGTCTGCTGGAAGGCCGCGACGCAGCCAAGATCATCAATCGCGATACGATGATGAACCCAGAATCACTCGACTGGTTCATCGCGTTTCAAGCGACCCGTCAGAATCAATGATTGCCGCCGGATGTGGCCGGGAGCCACATTAACGGCCGCTCCCACCCGCGGGGCAGCGCAGCCTGAAATGCTACACGCTGGCTGAGGCGCTCATAGTAGCGCCCCAAGGTTGGAAAGTTTTTCATCTCAGCAAATCGCAGCGCCAAATGAATGCTGGTGCCGACGGCAATGTCTGCGGCGCTGAAGCCCGTGGCCAGCAGCGTGTCCCGGTCGAGCAAATGGGCTTCTACCACCGCAAGGCATTTCTTGAGGCGTGCGCTTTCAAGCTTGATCAATCCAGCCGAGCGATCCGCCTCCTTGAAGAACACCAGCTGCTGCACCAAGGTGGCGGCATGCACAGCCATCGTCTCGCTGTAGTGAATCCATTGCAGCCATTCATAGCGCTCCGGGTCGCCCATCAAGCGGCCCATTCCGGGTCCCGGAAAACGCTCGCAAAGATACTCGGCGATTGCGCCGGACTCAAACAGCGTAAAATCGCCGTCCTTGAGGCACGGCACCCGTCCCAAAGGGTGCACTGCCAGATATTCAGGCGATCGGGTCACTCGAACATCGAACGGCATTTCCTCGAGTTCAAACGACACGCGAAGTTCGTTGAGTAGCCAGAGCGTGCGCATCGAGCGTGTTTCTGAGCAGTGGTAGAGCGTTAGCATGGCGGTGCCATTTTAGGTCGGAAACAGGGAGTTGGGCGAAGTATGAACATCAAAAGGCGCTACGGGTCCCAGGTCAGCTGCGTGCTCGGCATTTTTACATGTTGCATGGCGCATCCGGGCAGTGCGAATGCGGCCGATCCCTGTCCGCCCGCGATTGAGCCGCCCAAGGTATTGGTCGACGCTCGAGAAACGCTGCTGGCAGGAGGGATGCAAATGAAATTCGAGGACTTGGCCAAAGATCCGGACGTCCAAGCGTACGCCAAGGCCCAGCGCGAACATGCGCAGGCTGATTGGGCCAATCTATGCCGCTATCGCGAGTCCAATCGCACACTCTCCCCGCCGACCCGCGTGGTGTTTATGGGCGACTCGATCACCGAAAACTGGGTGGTGGCCGACCCCAGCCTTTTCAAGGATGGCATCGTCGGCCGCGGCATCAGCGGCCAAACCTCGCCGCAAATGCTAGTGCGATTCTTTCAAGACGTCATCGAACTGCACCCGACAGTCGTGCACATCATGGCGGGAACCAATGATGTTGCCGGCAACACCGGCCCCACCACGGATGAGGAGTTCCAGAACAATGTTCGCGCCATGGTGGAATTGGCACATACGCATCATATTCGGGTGGTCATTGCATCCATCCCACCGGCCAGTGTCTTTTCTTGGAAGCCGGAGCTTAAACCGGCGGAGCGGATCCAACGGTTGAACTCGTGGCTGAAGGGCTACGCTCGTCAGACCATGAGTTCCTATGTGGATTACTACGCGGTCCTGGATGATGGCCAGGGCGGCCTGAAACACGAATTCTCCGGCGACGGCGTGCATCCGAACCGCGCAGGTTATGCGGCCATGAAGTCGCTTGCCGAGAAAGCCATCCGCTAACCAGTCGTCGGGTTCGATGCCTGCTCCAATCGGGTGTACAAAAAATGTACAGGCACTCTCGATGCAGGGCGCTCCGGCGAGCTCGAGAGGCTAGTGCACGCGCCTTTTTGGGTAAATGAGATTTTGGCATATGTGAGTCGCAATTTTGCATGGGCCGCTTTTGCCGCGCGCTGAGCGCGCGGTTTTGACTCTCTCGTAAGTCCGCAACCCGCGTAATTTACAGGGTTTCGTGATGTGCTCATTTTTTGAGCAGTCATAAAAAATTCATCCCACCGTTGCAAGAACGCACTTCAGATCAGCTTTTTGAAAATTGACGCTGTGCGCGACACACCTGTACTTTCAGATGCGTTCCGCGCCGTATATGTTTTTTCAGATTGCACTTAAGGGATGCCAATGAATTCACCGCCGATTCGCTTCGCTGCCGTGTCGCTCACTGCCGCCACGCTTCTGCTTTCCACCATGCCTGCGCTCGCCGCCGCTCCCGCGGCCGCAGATGCAACGGCCGAACCCGCACTCGATGAAATCATCGTCACCGCGCAAAAGCGCGAACAACGTATTCAGGACGTGCCTATTTCGCTGACCGTCATGGGCGGTGCGGAACTGGACCGATCGAGCATTCAAAGTGTTTCGGATGCGTTGGGCATGGTTCCGGGCGTCGCCGTCAATGTCACCGGTCAAGGTGGCGAGACGAAGCTGACGATTCGCGGCGTGACGGCGGCCGGTGCCTTGTTTGCCGGTCCAAGCCCGATTGGCTACTACCTGGACTCGGTGCCATTTGGCCTGGTGCGGTCCGCAGTGCAGCCAGACGCAAACTCCTTTGACTTGAACCGCATCGAAGTGTTGCGCGGGCCGCAGGGCACCCTATACGGCGCCAGCGCCTTGAACGGTGTGGTGCGGGTGATCACCAACGATGCCGACTTGAATGAATTCGATTTCAAGGCGCGCGCCGGCGTGTCGTCCACGCAAAGCGGCGGCGGCAACTGGCGCGAAGATGCGGCCGTTAATTTGCCCATCATCGACGGCATGCTGGCAGCCCGCCTGGTCGTCGGCCAAGAGCACGACAGCGGCTGGATCAACAGCCCGATTGGCAACAATCTCAACGATGGCGATCTGAAGAACGTACGCTTTAAGCTTAATTTTCAACCGATTGATGATTTGAATATCAAGTTCGGCGCTGCGCACGAAGAGGGCCGATTCGGCGCGCCCCCCGAGGGCCTGCACGATTACACCGCCTCGACCCAGAGCCAGCCGATCTCCGACAATTTCAGCGCTTTCGACCTGAAGGTGGAATACCAGTTGCCGTGGTTCTCGATATCGAGCGCGAGCAGCTATCTCACGTTCTTCAATGATGGTTCGCTTGACACCTCGCCGGGATCTCCTCCGACTGCGGACGACCCCCCGCTTACCACCCGCCAGACTTCCCGAGTCTTCAGTGAAGAGGTGAACTTGACCTCCAAGCTTGAGGGTCCGTGGCGCTGGTCGGCCGGCTACTTTTTTCGCAATGCGAAAGACGACACTCAACAGACGTTGGGTGATCTAATCCCGGCGCCCGTTGCGGAGGCGGACCTCTCAAGGTCTGAAGCATTTTTTGGCGAAGTGGCACGCCGCTTCCTCGATAACCAACTGGAACTATCGGTGGGCGCGCGCTACTTCCACGACGATGTCGGCCTCGAACAGCAGGTCTTGTTTGGCGAGCCCCCTGGCACGCCGTTGATCAACACCACCACGCCATTCCATGCCTTGACACCACGCGTGGTCTTGAGCTGGTTTCCGAGCCACGACTACACCATGTACGCCAGCTACTCGCAGGGCTTTCGCAGCGGCTTTCCGCAGAGCGAATTGACTCAGCTGGCGGCACCTGACCTCCCACCTGTAGCCCCCGATAAGCTGAGCAATTATGAGATTGGCGCCAAGGGCAACTTGTTTGAAAACCTCGTTACCTTCGATGCCGCCGTGTATTACATGAAATGGAAGGATATCCAACAGACGTTGGGAATCACGATTCCTGGCAGCACGGCCTATATCGTTGCCAGTGTGAACGGCAACGCCGCGAGCGGCATGGGCGTCGACTTTGCCGCGACCGTGCGGCCCTTGGAGGGCTTGTCGGCCGGCGTGAATTTCAGCTGGAACGGCTTGGGCGAGGACTCGGCGGTGATCTCGGGCGTGGCGTTGCTGTTCCCCAAAGGATCGCGCATTGACGATTCGCCGGAGTTCACCACCGGCTTGTTCGCCAATTATCTCTTTCCGTTCGGCGGCACCGGCTGGTCGGGCGAGGCTGGCGCAACTGCCCGCTACACGTCGGTCCAGACGACGACGGCCGTGTCGAGCGGATCGGGATTGCCACCCATCGTCTCGGACAGCAACAGCATCGTCACCGAGCGCGTGAGCTTTACGGTCATTGCCCCCTCGCACTGGCGAGTGATGCTCTATTCTGACAATGTGGGCAACAACCGCGGCGTCCCCCTGGCCTCGCAGACGCCGTATGCGAGCATCAGCTCGCAGCCGCGCACCTCCGGTGTCCAGGTGGACTATCGCTATAAATAACCAATTTGATATCGAGGTTAGATTCATGCGTTGTTTGACCAGTATCGCTCTGATCGCGTTGGCTTCGGGTGTCGCACAGGCCGCGCCGCACGTCTTGGATTCCCAAGACCTGTTCCACATGCAGTGGGCCACCGATCCGCAGATCCGCGGCGACGGGGCGCAGATTGCCTACGCCCGCGAAGTGAATGACATCATGAGCGACCAACTGGTCAAGTCGCTGTGGCTCATCGATGTGGCAACGGGGGTCCAGACCCCGTTGGCCACAGGCAGCGGCTCCTATTCATCGCCACGTTGGTCGCCGGACGGAACGCGGATCGCCTACCTGGCGACGGACAAAGACGGGCGCACCCAGATCGCGATGCGTTGGATGCGGGGTGAGGCGGCAGCCAATATCACCAATCTCACTGAGACACCGTCGGACATCACCTGGTCGCCGGATGGCAAACAGATTGCCTTCGTGATGCTCACGCCCGCCGCCGGCCCCACCATTGGCAAGGCCATGCTCAAGCCAAAAGGGGCTACCTGGGCCCCGGAACCGGTGGTAATCGATTCGATGAATTTCCGTGCCGACGGGCAAGGCATGGAAAAGCCGGGTTTTAGGCATGTATTTGTACTGTCTGCGGATGGCGGCGGCGCTCCCCGGCAGCTGACCTTTGGCCCCTTCAGCGATGCGGGTCCGCTGGCCTGGTCATCGGACGGCAAATCGATTTTCTTCGCCGGCAATCACAGCGAAGAGTGGAAGCGCGAGCCGCAGGATTGGGCCCGGCACACGGCAATGACCTTGAGCATCTATCGACTGAACGTGGCGGACGGCGGTTTGACGCAGTTGTCGAAGGAAGTCGGTCCCTATCATGCACCGGTGGTATCGCCGGATGGAAAACTGGTTGCCTACCTCGGGTATACCGACAAGCACATCGGCAACCAGGACGTGCGGCTCAGCGTGATGGACACGGATGGTGGCAATTCACGAGTCGTCAGCGAGTCTTTGGATCGCAGTATTAACAAGGCCGAGTGGGCGGCGGATGGCCGCAGCTTGTATGCCGAGTATGTGGATCATGGCATCACCAAGGTAAGTCGAATCGGGCTGAACGGTAAGGTGGAACCCGTGGTTGCGGCGATGTCCGGCATCGGTGCCGCAACTCAGTTGCCCTATTCGAGCGGCGAGTTCTCGGTGTCCAAAAAGGGCGCCGTGGTTTACACCGATGGTGGGGCCGACGATTTGCCCGAGGTGTACTTGGCGCGTGACGGCAAGATGCAGCGTCTCACCAATCTCAATGCCGAATGGCTGGCCAACGTGACGCTCGGAAAAATTGTCGCGCTGCCCGTAAAATCCACCGCCGATGGCCGAGCCATCGACGCGTGGGAGTTGCTGCCGCCTAACTTCGACCCTGCCAAAAAGTATCCGACGATTCTGGAGATGCATGGCGGTCCGTACGCCAGCTACGGTCCTACCTTCTCTGCGGATTATGAGCTCTATGCGGCCGCCGGTTACATCGTGTTATACGGCAATCCGCGCGGTTCGACGTCCTATGGCGAGGAATTCGCCAACACGATCTATAACAACTACCCCAGTCAAGATTACGACGACTTGATGAGCATGGTCGACACGGCGATTCAGAAGGGCAATGTCGATGCGGACAACCTGTTCGTCACCGGCTCCTCGGGCGGCGGTGTTCTGACTTCCTGGATCGTTGGCAAGACGCATCGCTTCAAAGCCGCCGTGACGCAGCGTCCGGTGATCAACTGGACCAGTTGGCTGCTGACCACGGACATGTCGGCATTCGGTGCGCGCTATTGGTTCAAGAAAATGCCCTGGGAAGATCAAGAGACCTACTGGAAGCTGTCCCCGCTGTCGTTGGTGGGCAACGTCACCACGCCCACCATGGTGCTGGTGGGGCTGAATGACTTGCGTACCACGGTGGGCGAAGCGGAGCAGTACTACCATGCCTTGCAGCTGCGGCACATTCCGACGGAGTTCTATGGGATCCCAGACGAATATCATGCCTTGATGCACCCCTCGCACCTGGCGGCTCAGAACTCGGCCATCCTTGAGTGGTTCGGGCGGTATCGCACCACGGGATCAAGCCACTGAAGCTTCTGCGGACAGTCTCGGCTGTTGCCTCGCTGGCGGCGGTCAGCGAACTCGCTGCGGCGGCCGATTGCGAGGGTTTGCAGCAGGTGGTGTTGCCGAACACCACCATTACCATGGCGCAGTCGGTCGCTGCGGGCGCATTCACGCCCCCAGTACCCGATTGGGCTCGCGCCTTTATGACCTCGAAGGCCATTCCGGTGGCGTTCTGCCGAGTCACCGGCGAAATTCGGCCGACGTCCGATTCCAATATCAAATTCGAGCTGTGGCTGCCGACAAGCGGTTGGAGCGGGCGCTACGAATCGGTGGGCAACGGCGGCTTCGCGGGATTCATTCGCTATGACTCCATGCGCAATCCGCTGCTCGGCGGCTCTGCGGTGGCCTCCACCGACGATGGCCATGAAGGCCCGGCCATTGGCCCCACGGCCGGCGACTGGGCGTTGGGCCATCCGGAGAAAATCATCGATTACGGTTATCGGGCGGTGCATCTCACCGCCGTGGCCGGCAAAGCCATCACGGCAAGTTTCTATGGCCGAAAGCCTGCTCATGCCTACTTCGTCGGTTGCTCGAAGGGTGGCCAAGAAGGCTTCATGGAAGCGCAGCGTTATCCCAAAGATTTCGACGGCGTTGTCAGCGGCGCTGCCGCCAGTCAATGGACGGACTTGTTCTCGAGCTTCATGTGGACGGAAAGCATGAACCTCGCCAATCGGGCCAGTTATTTGTCCCCGGAGGATCTGGTCAAGGTGGGCGCAGCGATCACTGCGGCGTGCGAGACGCCGGTGACCGCCCACGATGGCTTCATCGGCGATCCGCTGCGATGCGAAGTACCGAGCGCATCTCTCGGGCTAACGCCGGAGAAGCTGAAAACCTTCCAAGCCATTCATCAGGGGCCGAAGGATAAGTCGGGCCGTCAGATCTTTCCGGGCATGCCTTATGGTGGGGAGAATGCTGGGTGGCAGGCGACGATCAGCGGCGCGGATTTCGAAGCCGCGCACACGGATGCGCAGATGAGCATGTACGGTGGCAATTTTTTCAGGAACTTTGTCTACCAGGACAGGCAATGGAGCTTTCAGGGTTTCGACATGGATAAAGGCCGTGCGGATGCGGCACGCATCGTCGGCAAAGCCATGAATGCGGATGACATGCGCTTTGCGGCGTTCAAAGCGCACGGCGGTAAGTTCATGGCCTATGCCGGGATGGTTGACTCCATCGTCACACCGTTGAGTTCAGTGCGTTCCTATGAGGCAGTCAAGGCCGCGCAAGGCGATCAGACGCCGCAGTTCTATCGCTTATTTCTGGCGCCGGGCGTGAATCATTGCGGCGGCGGGCCAGGTCCCAATGAATTCGGCCAGTCGGGTGGCAACGGTGATGCGGAGCACGACATGGTGGTCGCTCTGCAGCACTGGGTCGAAAAAGGGGTGGCGCCTACCCATGTTGTCGCCACGAAATTCGTCAGTGACGATCCGGCCAAGGGTGCGGCAATGTCACGGCCGCTGTGCCCCTTCCCGCAGATCGCGAAGTACCAAGGCTCGGGCGATCGGACACTGGCCACCAACTTTAGCTGCGCAAACCCTTAGCGATAGCCCTTACGCCATGCGGCCGTGAGCGCCAGCACGCTGCCCACGGCGCCGGCCGCCAGATAGTAACCGGGTACCGCCGTGCTCGCGGTTTTCACCGCCAGCCACGTCATGATGAAGGGCGCGAAGCCGCCGAACAACATCACACCCAGGTTGTAGCCCAGCGATATTCCGGTGGAGCGTGTCGCGGTGGGAAACAGATCGGAGAGTAGCGCGCTCACGGTCCCGAGGTATCCTGCGAGGAAAATCGCCAACAGCCCTTGGGTGGCATACATGGCCGCAAGCGTCGGCGTGTGGCTCAACCAGCTATAGAGCGGAATGGGCGCAATGGCCAGCGCGAAGGCGAATGGCAGGGCGACGGCAAGATGCCCCTGGCGATCCACCAGCCATCCGCTCAGCGGCGTCAGCACGCACAGCAACGCACCCGCGAGCGCCGTGGCGCCAAAACCTGCGCGCGGCGTCATATGCAGTTGCCGCACGGCATAGGTGGGCATGTACAGGGTCACGTACACACCGACCGTGGCGAGGATCACCACCCCCAAAGCAATCACGATGTTGATTTTTTGCTGTCCAAACGTCTGGCGCAGCGGGTGTTCCTCGCGGATTTGGCTGCGGAATTCCGCCGTCTCAACGAAACCCGAGCGCAAATACAGCAGCACGGGTCCGATCAGCAGACCAAACACAAAGGCCAGGCGCCAACCCCAATGGCGCACCTGATCCGCCGACAATGACGTGGTGATGAGAAAGCCGACGACAGCGGCCATCAACATAGAGAAACCTTGGCTGGCGAATTGCCAGCTCGAGTAAAACCCGCGTTGGTTCTTCGACTGTTCCGCCAAAAAGGCGGTTGCGCTCGCGAATTCTCCGCCCGCGGAGAAGCCTTGTACCAGCCGTCCGATGACCACCAGCACGGAGGCTGCCACGCCGATCGCTGCGTAGGGGGGTGTCACAGCGATCATGAAGGTACCGAGCAGCATCA
>CAZZWE010000143.1:0-10926 GCA_964657675.1 uncultured Steroidobacteraceae bacterium | reverse complement strand
GGCGGCTGCAGCCGAAGAGGGGACCGGGCTCGAAGAAATCACCGTGACGGCCGAAAAATATAATTCGACCATCCAGAACACGCCCATCAGCATGTCGGCCTTGAGCGGCGATCAACTCGCAGCCCAAGGCATCGTCGCCATCGAAGACGTCATTCGCGAAGTCCCCGGATTGTCGATGCGTTCCGCAGGTCCCGGTTTCACGGAAATCGAAGCGCGCGGCCTCGCCTCCGGCGGCGCCGCGCCCACTGTGGGCTTCTATCTGGACGAAGTGCCGCTCTCCCCGCCCGCCTTGTCACAGTCCGGCAAGGTGGTGATCGATCCGGACTTGTACGACCTCAACCGCATCGAAGTGTTGCGCGGACCGCAAGGCACCTTGTACGGCTCCGGCTCCATGGGCGGCACCGTCAAGCTGGTCACCAATCAACCCAAGCTCGGCACCTTCGAAGGGTCGGTCCAAGGCACGCTGTCCGATACCCAAGGCGGCAGCGGCAATGGCGGCGGCAGTTTCATGCTGAACATCCCCATTGGCGAGACCTTGGCGTTGCGCGTGGTCGGCACCGACACCTATCGCAGCGGCTGGCTGGATCGCGTGGTGGTGAGTCCCTTCCCGCAAGACGTACCGGTCGGCGGCACCGTGGCGCGCGGCAATGTGCTCGCCGGTCCCATCACCGACGTCGCGCACAACGTCAACACCGAAAGCCTCTACGGCTATCGCGCCGCGCTCCTGTTCAAGCCCAACGACGACATTTCCATCACCGCCACCGCGTTCTATCAGCGCCTGGTATTGGGCGGCTATGACAATTTTGACGCGCCGCCCGGCGCCAGCAGCAATGCCCATTTCGAGGCCTTCGACGACAAGGAACCGACGGCCGATACCATTCATATCTACAGCCTCACCGGCGTTTTCAATCTAGGCTTCGCCGACTTGACCAGCGCTACGGCCTATTGGCAGCGCGAACTGCATCAGACCCAGGATGCCTCCGAGTCGGCCTCCTACGCCAACGGCATCTACCCATACGTGGAGCTGCCCTACACTGAAAATGATCCCAGCCAACAATTCAGTCAGGAATTGCGTCTAAGTTCTCGGGGCGACGGCCGCCTGCATTGGGTGGCAGGCGCGTTCTACAGTGATCTGCACTCTCTCTGGCAGGAATCCGGTTCCAATGTGTTCTTCGCAGCGCCGGAAAATCCCACGGGCATCATTTTCGAATCGAACAATCCCTACCGCATCGATCAATACGCGCTGTTCGCCGACGGCTCGTTCAAGATCACCGAGGCGTGGAAGTTCTCCGCCGGTCTTCGCTGGTACCGCTATCAAAGTTCGCAGCTCGAGCAGGAGTGGGGCTACGACGCCGCCGTGCCTGCCCCCGTGCCGCCGACGCGCACCACCGCGTCTGAGAGCGGTTACAACCCGCGCTTCAATCTGTCATACGCGCCGACGCCGGATCTGACCACCTATCTCTCCGCCAGCAAAGGATTCCGTCCGGGCGGCGCCAATCAAATCGTACCGCCGCCGGCCGATCCGCCGCATTGCGCGCCGGGCGCCCAGACCTCGTTTGGCCCGGATGGTGTGTGGAATTATGAAATCGGCGAGAAAGCCAAGTTCTTCGACAACTGGCTCACCGTCAACAGCGACTTCTACTACATCAAGTGGAAGAACATTCAACAGACTGTGCTGCAGCTGTGCGGCTACGAGTACGAGTCCAACGCCGGCAACGGCCGCTCCTTTGGTCCTGAAATCGAAGTGAATGCCAAGCTGTCGGAGGAATGGTTCGTGTCGGCGAGCGGCGCCTACACCGATGCCAAACTCACCCAGCCGAATGCAAACTATCTGGCGACCTTTTTGACCACCTCAGCGTTGAACCCCAATGGCACACCGTACTGCGCCACCACCGCCGGCTGCACGGCGCCCATCATGAACGTGCCCAAGGAGACGGCCAATGTGGCGCTGACCTACACGCGTCCCCTCTTCCAAGATTACAAAGTGACCGCGCGCGTGGCCGCCAATTACGTGGGGCCGACCTTCGATGAAGCGTATTATTTCGGCTTCCAACTGCCCTCGTACACCATTGCCAATGCCCGCGTTGGCATTTCCACCGACAAATGGACCGCCAGTCTGTTCTGCGACAACCTGACCAACAAAATGGCCGAGCTCACGGCCAATAACACCAGCTTTCAGTTCAACGTCCCGCAGCTGGTGCGCATCACCACCAATCAACCGCGGACATACGGCACGCAGGTCAGCTATAAATTTTAGTGACGACAGGTGGACACGGAAGTGAGCGTCAAAGCCATTTTTTTAATTTGAAGATCATCAGCGGAACAATAATGCTGAGGGCAATCATGGTCAGGGCAAAGGCGTAGCCATGCGGCCAGTCATACTCGGGGATGGACTTGAAGTTCATGCCCCAGATGCCGGCCAGTATCATCGGCGGTACCGTGACCACCGACACGACGGTCAGCACGCGCATGATGTCGTTCTGATCGTTGTTGATGAAGCCTAGGATGGCGTCCAACAAGAATTGCAGCCGCTCGCTCAATTGCTGATCGAATTCATTCAGCGATCCGATGTCCGCGTGGACCACCCGCCATTGCGATTGCAGTTTCGCACCGATCCACGGCACGGGGACATCGCAGAGGTAGGCCACCACGCGCGACACGCCGAGCAGTGCGGAACGAATCTGAATGATTTGCCGCTGCATGTGGCCGACCTTGAACAGCGCGGTGCGCAGCAATCCGCGGCGATCGCGTTCCTCGGCAAACACCGCTTGCGCCAGCTTGGAAACCTCCGTCGATATCGCCTCGATACGATCGGCGCCCACATCGACGATGCCCTCGACCAAATCGAAGAAAATATCGCTGCTGCCGTGGGTAGTGCCGGCCCGCGTGAGCGTTCCCGCCACCTGGTCGAAGGCCAGCGAGTCGGCATAGCGGATGGTCGCAAGCATGGTGCGCGTCAGCACAAAGCCCAGCGGCGTGGAAGGTCCATCGCCTTCGGCCCGCACGAAAGACGGAATGTTGACCCGCAACGCATCCTCCGAGGCATTAAAGCGACTCGACAGTTCCAGCGCGCTGGTTTCCTCGCGCGTCGGCAGCGAGGTTTCCAGCAGCTTATTGGCCACCTGCCGCTCTTCATCGGTCGGCTCGATCAAGTCGAGCCATACGGGGGATTGCGCCGGCGCCGCGCCCGAGGCCCAAGTCTGCACCTCACGCGAACCGGACGAATAAATCCTCAACATCTTTCAATCCTTGCTTGACCAGTCACCGGGCGTATCTTAGTCATTCTGCTCGCGTTACGATCGCCATTATGGACGTTCATCTGCCGCATCATCCGATCCGCAGCTGGCGGGAATTCCTATTACACCTATTGACCTTGGAACTCCTTTTCTGAAGCGGCGTGGAAGAGCGCACACGATAGCGGTGCCGTTACGTCAACGAAGATGCACTGGCGATCGTGCGAGATGAGACCAAGGTGGCGGCGCCCTTGCGTATCAACCCGAATGTCAGCGCACTCCTGCCAAGCGACATTCAATCCATGCGGCTGGCGACCGCCGAGGTGGACATCCGAATCGAAACGCTTTCTGAGGCCTTGAAATCACTTAGACCGGCGTTTGGCGAACGTTGGGTAAAGCTAAGCCTCCGCGATGACCGCCACTGAGATCTTCATGCCTTTGGGCCGGATCGGCAGCCGCGCGCCTTGACGCGCGGGCGGCGCTTGCGCGAACCATCGGATCCACTCCTCGTTCATGCCAGTGAAGTCTTGTTCTTCTGCGAGAATGACCGTGGCGCTGACGACTTGCGCCAGCGAACTGCCCGCCGCTGCTAAAATGGCGGCCACGTTTTTCAGGCATTGCGCGGTCTGTTCCTGGATGGTGGTTCCCACCACCTCGCCGCTGCCCGGATCGAACGGTCCCTGGCCCGACACAAAAACCAACCCGGCGGCCATCACCGCCTGACTGAAGACGGGCGATGAGGGTGCGGAGTCGGTCTTAATGATTTTCTTCGGCATCAGCGAGTTTAACCTCCGTTCGCAACCGAAACGCCCAGCCGTCTCAAGAGAGGCCCGGCGATGAAGGCTCCCACGAGTGCACACGGCAGCCCGTACAACAGCACGACGACATACACCATGGAGGCGCCGCCGCCCCGATAGGGAGCGATGCAATCCGAGTAGTATGCAGTCACCAGCCAGGGCGCGAAACAGGCACTCGCGAACGCCGCCCTCAACGGGTTGGCGGTAAAGAGCGCAACGACGGCCACCACCACCGCCGGCGCTACAAAAATCGAAAACGCCACAACGAAGTCCGCGACACTTTGATGGTAACAGGCCACCCCGCTGTAGGATTGCAGCAGCACTACGATGAAGATCGATGCCGCGCCGATCCATTGAGCAGTACCGCGTGACACTGTCATAAAGTGGCCGCGCAACCCCCGAGGCCCCCGCCCATGGCCGCAAGCATTCCTACAAACTTCCAAGTATTCCAAGCCATTCTTCCCTCCATGATGAATGTCGGTGGCGAGTTTGCGGTCAGTTGGCCGCGGAATTCACCTGCTGCAACTCCTCCAAGCTGACGCGCTCATGCTGCGTCATGAACGACAACGAGGATTTGTCGGCACCGCTGGCCTGCAAGGCCCCGCGGAATTGGTGATTGGCCGTGTCATAGATGGCAAGCTTTCCGCCTCGCTCGATGACCAGGCGACGCTTCGCCGGGAAATAGGCGTAGCGCAGGTGTTCCGTGCTTCCGCTGGTCGTCGGCGTACCGAATTCCGTGGGCCACCAGGGATTCGAATGTAAGGCGGCCATGGGCTTCATGGGGCGCATTGGTTTCATCTTTTCCATCAATAGATTCCACAAGATTTCGCAAAATGAGTTGGACGTGCTCGCGCAGCTTAAGTTTCACACGCCCGGGGCGTTGAGTTCGGGCCGGGAACGACGTTGAATAGGCCTCTATGGTAACGAAGAAAAAGGCATCGCGCGTACAACCTAAGATCGGTTTCATAGAATCCATGGAATGCCTGCCGGTTGCCGCGTTGCCGGACGGAAAAGAGTGGAGTTTCGAGATCAAACTCGACGGTTTCCGCCTCGAAGCGGTCAAGAAAAACGACAAGGTCACGCTTTACTCTCGTCGCGGCAATGTGCTCAACGAAAAATTTCATTATGTCGCGACGGCGCTGAGCGCGTTGGCAAACGATACCGTCCTGGACGGCGAGATCGTGGCGCTGGATGACAATAACCGCTCGGACTTCGGCCTGCTGCAAAATTTCCGCTCCGCCGAAACCAAGATTCATTATTACGTGTTCGACATCCTGGTCTATCGGGGAAAAGACGTATCTCAGCAGCCGCTGGCAAAGCGCCGCGAGATTCTTGAAAAAGCCTTGACGCTCAATGACCACATCAGCACCTCCCCGGCTGAAATGGGATCCTCGAAGAAAATATTGAGCTTCGTCCAGCAGCACGGCCTCGAGGGCGTGGTTGCCAAGCGACTCGACGGCGTCTATGAGCCGGGACGACGGTCGGGTTCTTGGTGCAAGTACCGCATCAACCTCGGCCAGGAGTTCGTGGTGGGCGGTTACACGCCAGGCGGCAATGGCTTTGACGCACTCATCGTTGGTTACTACGACGGCAAGCGGCTGATGTTTTCCGCGCGGGTGCGCGCCGGCTTCGTAACGGCCACCCGGCGCGACATCTTCGCCAAGATCAAAGGCCTTCGGACTGACAAGTGCCCATTCGTGAACCTCCCCGAGCAATCCGAAGGTCGCTGGGGCCAAGGGCTCACCGCCGAGAAAATGAAATCCTGCGTGTGGTTGAAACCCAAGATCGTGGTACGCATCGATTTTGCGGAGTGGACCGGCGCCAATAAACTCAGACACACCCAGTTCATCGGCTTGCGGGAGGACAAGGATCCCAAAAAGGTGGTGAAGGAAACCTGATGCGATGACCCGCCCTGCACTTACTGTTGTAACAATCGCGCCGGTGACAATTTAAAGGCCTTGAAGTAGTCTTTACCCGCGCTGCAGGGCGCACCGCGTCCGCGGAAAGGGATTCTCCCGCCTGCTCGACCGACGATCGGCGATCTTTAGACGAACCTCTTTCGCCCCATGCACGCGGACCCGGGGCCTGTTTGAAAGGAGGTCTTCGTCATGACTACGCGCGTTACCGTCGAGCCGCTGCCGGCACATCCGAGTCTCGAGCATCAGCAAAAGCTTGCCAAACGTCTGCTGCGCGACGTGTGGGCCGGCGATCCCGAAGCCATCGCCCGCATGCAGGCATTTCTTCCGCGCTTCAGCACCCCCGAGTCCTTGAAGCTGCATGATGCGCAACTGGTCGTGGCGCGCGGCTACGGCTTCGATTCATGGGCGGCGATGAAAAGAAAAATCGACTCGCTCACTCGGAGTCCGACGGAAAGCTTCGATTTGGCCGTGCGCGAAGGCGATGCCGCCACCGCTCGCGGGTTGCTCGCGAAACATGCGGCCATTCGGGCCGCCATCAACGAGCCGAGGTTCGACTTCGACTCCCCCGCCTTGCATCAGGCCAAAAAGAATCTGCCGTTGGTCGACGTGTTGTTGGAATTTGGCGCCGACATCAATGCGCGCTCCACCTGGTGGGCCGGCGGGTTTGGAATTCTCGAACACGATCTGACGCTGCAGGAGGCCAAGCCACTGATTCAGCGGGGCGCGACGCTCACAGCGTGGGCGGCAGCCGGCCTCGGGTTGCTTGAAGAACTTCAGTCGATCATCGAAGCAAAGCCCGACGTCGTGCATCAACGCGGAGGCGATGGCAAGACCGTACTGCATTGCGCGGCCTCGCGCGACATCGCGCAAGTGCTGGTGCAGGCTGGCGCGGAGCTCGACGCCGTCGATCTCGATCACAATGCCAGCGCGCTTCAATACCTGATCGGCAACGAAGATATCGCGCGCCTGTTGATTGACAGCGGCGCCAGCGTCGATATCTTTGCCGCGGCACGCTTGGGTGATACTGAGTTAATTGAGCGTTGCTTGCAGGCCGACCGACTCGCCGCCGACGCACGCATCTGCCGTCCACCGTTCAGTGCGCCCGGCATTCACATCTACGGCTGGACCCTCGGGTTCGATCTGTCGCCCGCGGATGTCGCCAGGAAATTCGGCCACCCAGAAGCGGCGCAGATGCTCATCTCGCACTTGTCGCCGGAAGGCGCACTGATGGATGCGGTATGGATGGGCGACGGCCCGCGCGCCCGCGAACTCATCGCGCGACATTCGATCGCGGTCGAGACTCTACAGCCGCACGACAAGGCGCTGCTCGCAGGCGCCGCGTGGTGGTACAGACCGGACGCGGTGCGGCTGATGCTGGAACTTGGATTCGATCCACACGTGACGGGCGCGCATGACTCGACGCCGCTGGATCGAGCCAGCTTTCACGGCTATGCCGACATCGTGCAGATGCTGCTCGAACTCGATCCGCATCCACCGTTGACCCAGAAGAACGAGTTCGGCGGTTTTCCGATCGGCGCCTGTATCCACGGCTCGATGCATGGCTGGAAGACCGGGTTTCCGCAGAACCATGCCCGGACCATCACCTTGCTGCTCGACGCCGGATCACCACTCGATCCCACGAATCTGCCAACCGGCAATGACGGGTTGGACACTGTGATGCGAAACTGGCTGAAGCACGCGAGCGCTCGCCATGGCAACTGAGGACCTCGAAGTCACGCTGGAGATTGTCTGCACCCAGTTGCCCGAAGCCGGGGCTGATCATCTACAGCTCGGCATTCAGCGCGATCAACAGATCGTTGATATCGCGCCGGCCGGATCGAAACGCATTGTCTTCAAGCCCACGCTGCGAGTCCGGCGAAATGCCGATGGATCGGCCAATTTTCTCGGCGGGTTCGCGCAAGGCCCCAAGGCGGAACGATTTATTTATTTGAATTGGCTCACCACTTCGGGCGAAGGGCTGACATCCCAGTTGGGACGCATCAAGCTTCACTTGAAGCATCTAACGTGGGACGCGGTGAAAGCAGCCGCAGAGCGCGCCCGGCCCATCCGCGTGACGTTGAATCTCACCAATCCAAAAGGTAAGCCCGTGATGGCTTCGGTACACGCCGACGCCGCGAAGTGGGAAATTACCTCATGACCGAATCTGAGCGCGCCGCTTCGCGGAGTAAGGCAGCGCGAATAGATAGAGCCCGGTCAACAACAGGAGGAAAAGTGGTGGCAGCGGCGAGTAAGTGATCCACGCCGGCGGCTCACCTTTGACGCGAATGGCGAAATTGACAATTACGGTCAACGTAAAGGCAATGCAGATCCAGCGATGCGTTTGCCGAAGCCACAAGCTCGCGCTGTTACGATTGATTCCCGACATGCTTCAGCTCCCCTTTTGAAATTGTTTGGCGTAATCCGCATGTAGCCGCTGCCAGCCCTCGAACTTCATCGTCTCCGGGCCAACGATGCGGCCGATGGGACCGCCGTCCAGCCAACACTCGAGCACGTCGAAGCAGATCTGCCATCCGGCGGCGCCCATGGCGATGTAGCGGCGGTCGATGTTGTGCCACAGGGTCAGACGCGTCCCGCCGCCGAAATCCTCGAGTTCCCACCGAAGATCACCATCGCCCCATTGATACTCGAGGACGTGGGGCGCATCGGCGCGCTTGATCCTGGTTTCCGAAACCATGGCGGTCGGTGTCCCCACGGTGTTTAATTTCACGGTGGTATCGGCCTTCCCCATGTTCGCGTCTGCATCGAATGGCGCCCATTCGCGCAACTGAGCGGGGTCAGTGAGTGCCTGCCAAACTTTATCTGGTGGATGACGCAGCTGGCGGGTCAGCACCAACGTCCAGTCGTCGCCATCTTTTTGGATCCGAGCCAAATCCGCCTCGCCAGGCGTGTAGTTCGCGCGGGACGTCATGATCTTTTTCTCGAGGTCTTGACGGGTTTCGGTGCTGCCAATCGATCGAGATGACGCTCGAGTGCGTCGACATGTGTCGACCAATACCTGCGGAAAGGTGTCAGCCAGGCATCCACTTCCTGCAATGGCTGAGCACGCAGCCGGTAGACGCGACGTTGCGCGTCCACAGTTGCTTCAACAAAGCCTGCATCCCGCAGCACGCGCAAGTGCTTTGAAACGGAGGGTTGCGAGAGATTGAGAGCCAGCTCTAATTCGCCGACGGTATGTTCAGATTTCGCAAGCAAACTCAAGATGGCGCGCCGATTCGGTTCTGCAATGATTGTAAATGTGGATTCCATGGTGGTTATATACTTCTGTTTATATATACCTGTCAAGGCATTTAAGAGTAGCAGACGTTCGCAGTCCGCCGAGTGTTTCGAGCCATGGGTCGGAAATGTTTGACGCTGCGCTACTGGCTGATGTCGACCCGTTGTCGTGTTCGTGACCGGCAGGTTTCGTGGCGCTTGAGGAAGACCTACCGCGTAAATAAATTCATCGGGATTACTTGTCCTTCCCAAAAATTAAATATCCAAGCGCGAATAAGATCGTACCCGCGGTCAAAACGAATCCGTACGGGCCGCCAGCATATATACCTCTTTCAAACCAAGGTACTTCGAATTGACGGCTGAAAGTCACGTTGACGCAATCGACGACATAGAACACGCTGGCCAGAAGTAAAAGCGCGCAAATTCCCTCCAGCCGCTTCGATTTGAAATTGAATGGTTTCATGAACGTGCCTTGCTTTGCGGCATCGTAGCTCTCGGATGGAATGGCCGCTAAGGAAACGCCAATCTCGACATGCGGTAGGCCCGAGTTGGTTGATTAACGACGGATGCGATCATTGACTGCACTCGACCCGATGCGGTCCACCGGCAATGGCCGCTATGGAGTTATCGCATCAATCATCTTTTGGCGCGCTGTAAAGCGAATAGAAAATCGATCAATGGCTCAGGGCTGGATCTGGATGACCGTAAACGGCACCGCCATCAATGCCGACGTAGGTGGCTTGACGGGCAATCAGAACCCAGTCGTCGCCGGTCTTCTGCCAAACATCCGTAAAGCGGCGGTTAAGTGGCTTGCCGGCCATGGGACCGTTCGCCATGACGATATCTTCGTGACCCATCTCGATGGCGAGATTCGGAAAGACGGAGAAGGCGTCCGGGTAGACCTTGCCACTTGAATATTTCAGCTTGTCTTCGCGCGTGGCGGCGAAGACCTGCTCGCGTGTGAGGATGTTGTTGCCGGGGCTGTTGACTGCCAGTGCGGGGGACCAGAGCTTCTCAAGGGCGGCAAAATCCTTGGTGTAGATAGCATGGCCAACAGCGGCGCCGTTCGCGTCGATTTGCACGCGGATACCAGTGCTTTCGGGGGTTGACGGCGGACCCGAGTAAGATGAAGTGACAGGACCGGCGAGAATAGCTCCATCGAAACCAATGTACGTGGCCTGGCGGGCAATCAGAACCCAGTCGTCGCCGGACGGCACCAAGATGTTGGTCGTGCGGCGGACGAGATGTCTGCCGGCCATGGGACCGTTCGCCATGACCACATCTTCGTGCATCATTTTGACCGCAACCCCGTTGGTGACGGTGAAGAACTCCGTAGTGCCCTTCAGACTCGTGTAGTTGAGGCCGCCATGGCGCATAGAATCTATGACCTGGGAGCGGCTCTCAATCTGATTGGCCGGGCTGTTGACGACGAGCAGCGGGGACCAGTACTTGTCGAGGGCGGCGAAATCGCGGGTGCCTATGGCGCGGCCAACGAGGATGTCCTCTTCGTCTATTCTGGCTCGAGCGGCTGCGAGATCAGGCGAGGTGTTTGGTACCTGAGCGGGTAGCGCGTGCTCAGCAGTTAAGAGAGCGGACAAGACGATGGCTAGAATGACGAGGGATTTCATTGACGATGCGTCCTTAAAAAAGAATATTTTTGACGCCCGCATAATGACTAGTTTGCGGAAGTTGTTTCAAGGGCGTGAACGGCTGGTCTTGGCCGGACTAAGACGGTTGCCCGAG
>CAZZWE010000142.1:0-11121 GCA_964657675.1 uncultured Steroidobacteraceae bacterium | reverse complement strand
TCGCTATTCAACGCGTCACGCATCTGTGATTGTCGACGATATGAGAAAAATATTAGCCATTCAAGTTACTTATACCCCATTAGACGTATTGATTGTCGACAATCAAGGCGTCACGAGGAATTCGGCGCCTCGCTAATTCCTCCTGCCTAGTGAGAGATGCAGGTTGCATGGGGCTCTGAAGGTTCGCGTGTTACGGGTATCTCGCGGTGGCGGCGCTCGCCGTATAGCCATCGAACCGTCATCAAATTTAAGCCGCGTTGGGACACGATTGTGCGTTTCGATATCGCAAACATTTCGCGCCGAGATGAACTGAGTAATCGACCGCCTCCGCAGGATTTGACATAATTTTTAGGCGGGCTTTTTTGAGGTGGCGGCAGTGATTTCCGTGTACGAAATTTTTTTTGAAAAAGTAGTTAGTCCTACAAAACTAGCGATCACTGACTTAGATCGGCCATGCATACTCACTCGGTATTCAAAAAATTCGGGATGGGGTAGGGGATGATCATTAAGTCTTTCAAGAATTGCTGCGCGTGCCTGTGCTTGGTTGCTGCGATGCCCACCATTGCGGCAAACGTCACGACGTGGCGATACGACATCACGCGGCAGGGTCAGAACACCGCTGAGACCCAGCTAACCCCGGCGACGGTCAACGCCACTCAGTTCGGCAAACTCTACTCTTACGAGGTGGATGGCTATGTGTACGCCCAGCCGCTCTATGTCGGCGGGCTGACCATCGCGGGCGCCGCGCACAACGTGCTTTACGTCGCGACCGAACATGACAGCGTCTTTGCATTGGATGCCGATCGCAATCAGCAGCTTTGGAAAGCCAGCCTGATCGATACAGCGCACGGTGCGGCGGCGGGCGCGACGTCGGTTCCCAGCGGCGATCTGGGTACCAATGACATCGTGCCGGAAGTCGGTATTACGGGAACGCCGGTGATTGACGCGGCAGCCGGCACGCTCTATGTCGTGTCGAAAACCAAGGAGTCTGGTGCCTACGTCAGTCGTCTACATGCGCTCGACCTTCTGACCGGCAATGAAAAGACCGGCAGCCCGGTGGTCATCAAGGGATCGGTGGCCGGAAAAGGTACCGGCACGGTCGGCGGCATGGTGGCGTTTCAACCCGAGTGGGAACTGAACCGCACCGGCCTGTTGCTGTTCAGTGGTCACGTTTATGTCGTCTTTGCGGCCCACGGTGACAACGGCCCCTATCACGGCTGGGTCTTTGCGTACGATTCGACCACGCTGAAACAGACAGCCATCTTGAACACCAGCCCCAACGGCAAGGGCAATGGCATCTGGCATTCGGGCGCCGCGCTTCCCGCAGACACCGTCAACGGTGTGCCGCGCATATTTTTTACCACCGGCAACTTCTTCAATACCGAGACGGGTGCCGCCAGTCCGACACCGCCCTACACCGACACGCAGAATTACAGCAACGCCGTCATTCGCGCCGATGTGGCCAATGGCGCTCTGCAGATTAGCGATGTGTGGACGCCGTTCGACCAGGTGACCTTGAGCGCCTCGGATGCCGACCAGAACTCGGGCGGCATCCTGCTGTTGCCGGATCAGGCGGGCAGCTACCCGCACGAGCTGATTCAGGTGGGCAAGAACGGGCGCATCGAGGTCTTGGACCGTGACAATCTCGGCGGCTACAACACCAGCTACAACAACGTGGTGCAAGAATTAAGCGGTCAGATCAAAGGTTTGTGGAGTACTCCCGCTTATTGGAACGGTAATGTCTATTTCTGGGGCAGCGGCGACACGCTGAAGCAATTCTCGCTGACCAACGGCAAGCTCAGCACCACCCCGAAAGTGACTGGGACGATCACGTCGAGTTTTCCCGGCGTGAGTCCCGTTATCTCCTCCAACGGCACCAACGACGGAATCCTGTGGGCGGTGCGCACGGACGCCTACAACTCGGGCGGCCCCGCGGTCCTGTATGCCTTCGATGCCACCCATGTGGCTACTCAGTACTACAGCAGCGCGCAGAACGCCGCACGTGATGCCGCGGGCAAAGCCGTTAAATTTCAAGTGCCGGTGGTCAATGGCGGTAAGGTTTATGTGGGAACGCAGGGCGAAGTCGACGTGTATGGCGAGCTGGCCGCGGCGACACCGACGGTACCGACGCCTACGTTAAGTCCGGCGCCGGGCGTCTATGCATCGGAACAGACTGTATCGATTTCCGATTCACTCGCCGGAGCCACGCGTTATTACACCACCGATGGCACTCCGCCGACGACCAGTTCGACGCGTTACACCGCGCCCTTTGTTGTCAATGCTTCGAGCACGATCAGGACGTTCGCATCTGCGGCTGGGTACAACAGCAGTGCGGAGGTCACTGGTCAGTACACCATTGGCACCGCAGCAACCATCGATTTTAGCAGTGGATTTGCGGGGGCCAAAGGTCTCACGCTGAATGGCAGCGCAGCGAATTCGGATGACAGCCGTCTGCAGTTGACCACCGGCAAAACCACGTCCGCCGGCAGCGTATTTTTCAATACGCCGGTGAACATACAAACGTTTACCACCGACTTCACGATCCAGCTTTCCGGCACGGCGCCGCTAGCGGACGGCATCACCTTTACCCTGCAAACGGTCGGTCCAACCGCATTGGGACCCACCGGCGGCGGCCTTGGGTATGGTCCTGACCATGTGGGAGGCACCGGCGGCATCCCGCACAGCGTGGCGGTCAAGTTCGACGTATACAGCAATGCCGGCGAAGGCACTGATTCCACCGGCGTTTACGTCAACGGCGCATCGCCCACAATCCCGGCTGTCAATTTGACTCCCAGCAAAGTGCTCTTGAGTAGCGGCGATACGATCAGCGCTCACCTCGCCTACGACGGCACTTACCTATTCCTCACGTTGAAGGATCCGATCAATAACAGTTCATACGTGGGTAGGTTTGCCATCGACATCCCGAAGACCATCGGCGCGAACACCGCGTATGTGGGTTTCACCGGCGGTTCTGGAACACTCATTGCCAGCCAGAAGGTTCTGACCTGGTCATTTACCTCCCAGCCCACGTTCGCGTTGAAGTCATTTCAGGCCCAGTACATGACTGCGGTGAGTTCAGGCCCGGTGTTCCGCACCTTTGCATGGAGCGGTTTCCCGGACGGTACGGGCAACATTCTGGACGCGACCAAGGTCGGTGACAGCGTCAGTCTCAAGGCCATTTTTCCGACTGCCGGCAGCTATGATCTTCACCTGACCGGGAAGGACGCCAGTATCGACGGTGAGTTTCAACTCAGCATCGATGGGGTGAACGTCGGAGGTGTTCAAGACGAATACAGCGCCGCAGATTCGTTGGGGAGATTTGACTTAGGCCCCGTAGTGATCGCGGCAGGCACTCATGAGGTGAAGTTCACGGTCACCGGACGCAATCCAGCAGCGTCGGACTATAAGATCAGCATGGATTACCTGAACTTTTATCAACGATGACAGAGTGACCCGGTGTGTCGTGTTTAGACAGGGCATTCGTTATTCTTTAACCCTCATGCTGGGCTTGGTGTGCGGATACGCGCAGGCCGAGCAGCTTCAAGGCATCCGTGTGCACATGCATGGCGCCGGGGGCTACGCAGCGGATGGCACCGTGTACTCGCCGTCCGGCGACGGGCCTTTCGCGGCCATCGTGCTGATTCCCGATGAACGCGGCATCACTCAGCGGCTCACCGGCGCAGCTGTGCGATTCGTCGAGCAGGGTTTCCTGGTCGTAGTCCTGGATCTGAACCGGGGTCTCCCGCCGGAGGCGGCCACCCATTCCGAGGAGCAGTCGCATCATGATCTCGATGCCGCGTTGTCATTCGTGGCGGCGCAGACCTCGGTGGCGCACGATGCCATCGGCTTGGTGGGCTGGCAGTCCGGCGGCAATTGTGCGCTCGGATTTGCGGCTGACCCACGCGTGAAAGCCATTGAACTCATTGATCCAAGGCCGCCGTTCAACCTGCCGGCGGGCGGCGCCAAACCGAGTGCCGCTATTCTGATTATCTTGGCCGGCCTCGATACGCATGCGAGCACGCAGGACGTACATGGAATTGCGGCGCTAATAAAAACTTATCCGCACGCGCAGGCGGATTTCGATGATTCGGGCAACGCCGCAAAATATCGAGCCGCTGATGCCAATGACTTTTGGCAACGCGAAGCGGCTTTTTTCTCGAAACAACTCGCTCGATAGGCGGGCGGGGAATACGGATTGATCCTTCGTGCTGTATTGGTGGCCGGGGTTATTCCGTAAACGGATAGAGAGAGAATTCTTCTATGCGCCCGGTAGCGGGTTCCGTGCGGACGATACAGAGCAGCTTGTGATCAACGAAGCTCAGGATGTATTGGTCGGACGTCAATCCTCCACGCAGTCCGGACGGCGACAGTCGCACGATGTTCTTTACCATTCCTAGCGGAGCGAGACTGGCGTGATAATCCGATAGAACGGTGGAGGTAAAATAAAAATTGCCGTTCTCGGTAAACTTCGACCGGTCGATCTGCCCCGAGCGCACCATTTCAAACGTCGTTCTGACGTCGGCGAACTCGTCAGCCGACTTGAAAAGAATGGCTTCGATGGCGTCGCCGATCGCATCTTGGCTGTTAGAAAAGCCGCCATTTATAAATACAGAAATCGCCGCACGGTCCGTCGGGTAAACACGATTGCTCGATAAATACCCCGTCCATCCACCGTCGTGTTTAATCCGCGGATGTTGTCCAACGGTGTCGATGGCGACGCCGAGTCCATAGTTGGAGCCGCCATCCGCGGGCGCGACATTCGTCTCCTGGAGTTGCCAACTTGCTGGTTTCAAGCCTGTACGATTGAGTCGCGCGATATTCCACTTGGCCAGCTCGCTCGGTGACATCGCCAAATCTCCGGCGCCGAATGCCCATCCGGCCAATTCTCCCGGCGTCGGCCGCACGGGGCCTAGCGCAAAACGCGTCGTGCCGTGAGCATCACCCGGCGACAAGTCGGTAGCGGCTTGCACGACATCCATTCCTAGCGGCCGAAACAAGCGTTTCTGCTGGAAACTGCGAAGCGGCTCTTTGGCCACTGTTTCGACGATCAGGCCCGCGACCGTGTAGCCCGTGTTGGAGTACTGCCGTTTGGAACCGGGCGAAAAATCCAGAGGCGCCTTGGCCCAATGATCGAGGATGGCATGTGGGGTAATGGGTTTGCGCATTGCCTCAAACGGATAATCCTGAGGCCAGTAATCTCGGATGCCGGATGTGTGCGACAGCAATTCTCGGATCGTAACCGTATCGGCGCCCGTCAGTGACGGGAAATATTTCCCAATTTTGTCGTCGAGCGAGAGTTTGCCGTCCTCAACCAGCAGGAGAATTGCCGCAGCGGTGAATTGCTTGCTGATGGAGGCTATTGGGTAGCGCGCGGTTGTCGTGGCAGGTGTGCCGTCGAGCCGCTGATCACCGTAAGCTTGCGCATAGTCGAGTTTGCCGTCGGTGACGATCGCGATCGACGCCGACGGGACATCACTGGCTTTTAAGATTCGAGCGACCGCGGAATCGATCGCCGACTTTTGTTCCGGCGTGAGCGGCTCGGCTAAGGCCGGAACGGCGAGCAGCAGCGTGGCTGCAACGATCAAGGCACGTACTAGCAATCGACCTCCCACAGCTGGCATGCAACTCAACGCAGAGTGATATTACGCGATCATGGGCGAAGCGTATGCACGGAATTCCTGCGTAGAGGCGCGCAATTCCAAAGGATTAGTGCGGCCAAGATGTTGAGGGCTGCAAACATCCACATCCGTCCGGTCGACAGGTCGTGAGGCGAGGGCGCAATGGCCACAATGCTATAGGCCATGTTGGAGGCGGTGTGGAATAGCATGTTCGACAGCACGCTGTGGCCACCCCGGTGATAGGCCCAAGCAAATAGAAACCGCATGGCGATGGTGGCAGTCAGAAAGATGTAGAAGGGTGTGTAGCCCTGAATTGCGCCCGGTGTGACGATGAAAAACAACGGTAAGTGCCACACCGCCCAAATGAGGCCTAGTGTGAACGTGGATGTTTTGAGCGGCAGCACGGTGTCGAGCTGGTCTGACAGAAGAGACCAGCCATACTCCTCAGCCAAGGTTCCGCCCACTAGGAAAAGAAACACGTAGTTCAACGGCATCTCGCTCAGCGGCATGTTGAACTGCGGCGGGACATGCGTGAACTTCGCGTGCACCAGTTCCACGAGGACGGCAAGAAGCGGCAACAGGAAGAACGATACGAAGAACACCGGCCAACCCATACGTACGTCGAAGGCACGGGCGAAAAAGCGCCGGGCATGCGGCGGTCCGCCTTGCCTCAAGGTCGCAACCAATGCGCCAAAGAACGGACCAAACGAGCCGACGACCAAAACCGGGAAAAGTGGCAGCACTATTTTATGCTGCGTGATCAGCCAGCCGATGAGCCAGAAAAGCCAGGCCACGCCGAAGCTGACCGCGAGGTAAAGCACCATCGAGTGAGGGCGGCCGTCGCGCATCGTGTCCGCAAACAATTCCGTGACTCTCCAATCCTCAGTGGCACTACGATCGTGAGCGCTTGAGTGCCGCTTTGGGAGCGTGCTTACACGGTTTCGTCCCTGTTTTCTTGGCGTCTAGCCCACATTTGCTCTGTAGTCAGGAGTAGAAATCGACATGGCCGCCGACGAGGTGGTACATGGAACCAACAATTTTTATTTTGCCGTCCTTTTCGAGATTGCGCAGAACGTCGCTATTAGCGCGAATGGCCTCCACGGTCATCATGACATTGGTCTTGGCGACGGCATCGACAAAAGCGTAGTTTTTGCTGCTGCGTTCTCCGTCGAAGGAAGTCGCATCCACCGCAGGCTTGATTTTCTCCAGTAGTCCCGTCAAGTGTCCCAACTCCGCGTGGTCGATCGCTCCTTTGATAGCGCCGCATGCCGTGTGTCCCATGACAAGAATCACTTTGGCACCCGATAGTGCGCAGGAGAATTCCAAGCTTCCCAGAATGTCGTCGTTGACGATATTGCCGGCCACTCGCGCGTTGAAGGAGTCGCCGATTCGCGCATCAAAAATGATTTCCGCGGGCGCCCGTGAATCGATGCAACTTAAGATTACCGCGGCAGGATGCTGGCCGCTGGCAGTCGCGCGCTTTTGGGCAACGTAATCATGTGTTGCCGGCTTTCCCGACCTGAATCGCTCATTGCCCGCTTTCATGGCGTCGATGATCTGGTCTGCCGTGAGTTCATCGCGTTGGTTTTTTGTGAGTGCTGCAGCCTCAGCGGCGTCGGGCAAAATCAGGGTTGTGGCGCCGACTGCGGCGAGGGAAAGTACGCCGCCGAGCGATGTGAGAACTGAGCGGCGATTGGTGTGGCGCTCGAGCAGGTGGCTAATGAGGGTCATTGCGAACTCCTGTACGCTTATTGGGGCGGATAGTATGGCGAGTTTTTTCCCGTCTGCGCCATCCGCGATCGAGGAAAAAACATGAGTTTTCGCGAAGTCGGCAGTGGAGCGAGGAGGCTATGAGGAAACTTGAAATTGGCGTGGTGGGCGCATTTGCACGCGGGTGCCTGAATGCGCATACGCCAGGCTTTTTTGCTTTTCTAAACCGACCGCTACCAGAAGAGTAACGCCCGCAGCTCAATGCTGCGCCGGGGAGGGGCATCGGCCGATGAGCTGGGATCGTCGAAGGCGGTATGCGCGGTCAGGCGCGCCACATCCGTGGCGGAATCATAGATCTTGAGCAAGGTAGCCTCGTTGGGCGTTTGACGCGGATACCAATACCAACGATGCCGCGGATTAAAAGCCACTGCGTAGGTTTCTCCGATCCAGTCCCGATACACCAGGTCGCTCGGCAATAAGTCCTTCGAATCGATGGTGCGCGCATCACACACCGCCAAAGGAGTTGAGAGGACAGGACCGCCGATGGGTCTCCAGAAATTCACAATGGCAAAACGGCGCTGCATCCGCCACGCCGCTTCATCCGGTGTTAAATGTTTTCGAACTCGATTCGGGGCGGACTCGAGGGTTTGGTCATCGTGAACCCGGCGCACCGGTTCACGCAGCGCCGGTTGGCCGATGACCACCGTGCTGTCACGCAAAGTGTGGTCAAAGATCACCACTTTTTGTGCGCCCGTGGCAATTTTCAGCACAGACTCCACTTCCGGATAGTCAATGGCCTTAATGGCCTCGGGGTCTTGGAATGCTTTGAAATCTCGTAGCGAGCCATGATGGGTGATTAATTCGAACCCGCTGGCATCCAACCACAATCCCCGCTCGCGGCGCGCATCCCGAATCGTCACGGTCCGCGCGTCCACCTCGCCGCTACTTCGCGGCACGCCGGGCGGTGGATCGAATGTGTAATTGACCGGACGGACACCGGTATTGCGGGTGTAGTTCAAGGTCGCCTTTACATCTAAAGACGCTGCCTGGGAAAACTCTTTAGCAACTGCATTCATTTTAAAAGCGCTCCTTGAAAGGCCGGAGGTCAAGTTCATGCGTCCAGGCGCTGCGGGGTTGCTGATCGAGGTGCCAGTAAGTCTCTGCAATGTCATCGGGCGATAGCAATCCGTCATCGCCGCCAATGCCGCCGTCGATGACCACATGAGCCACGTGAATGCCTTGCGAACCATATTCCCGCGCCGTACTTTGAGCCAAGGAGCGCAGGGCCGCCTTGGCGGATGCAAAGGCGATAAACGCTCCGCCGCCTCGAACCGAAGCGGTCGCGCCCGTCACTAGAAGACTGCCGCCGCCCGACTCGAGCAACAATGGCAGGCTGGCACGAACAAACAGAAATCCGGCGTATGCGCTGCCACGCCAGGTCGATTCAAATTGCTCCGGGGTCACCAGCAAGGCGTTGCCGCGAACCATGTTGCCGGCATTGAAAATCGCAGTTCGAAGTGCGCCGCGCTCGCGCACGGCCGAGGAGAGACGCTGCGCATCCGCGGCGATGCTGATATCGCCCGGCAATGCGACTGCATGTCCACCGGATTCAGTGATTTCCGCTGCGACGCTTGCCAAGCGAGATTCATTGCGCCCCGTGAGCAGCACTTGGGAGCCGCGCCGCGCGAAGCGTCGGGCGAGTGCGGCTCCTAAACCGGCGGAAGCCCCCACCCCTGCAATCCACGTGAGTCCCGGAGCAGCCGCGTTTGTCATGAGGCTTAGGCTACGACCGACAGGCCGCGCTGCCAACGAACATTTCAGTCTGAGGTCATTATGAATAAGCTGCTGACTATTCGCTATTTCCCCTAATCCGCCGCTTGTTGAATGATGTGCTGGCTCGTACTGACAGCCTGTGACTCTCTCCCCCGTCGGTACGATTTCTCGGTGGCGCAGTCCTGTTGAAGGCCTGCGCTACTTTTTTATCATCCCGTGGCGACAGCTATTCCTCGCACCCCGGCTACACAAGGCCGCAGTGGGTGTAAAATCGCCGTTTCTGCGCTGCGGGAGCTGGCATGGCTGCGAAGTGGAAATGGACACTGGGGATCATCGGCACCCTGCTGCTGGCGATCATTGTGTGCGTGACTCTGATCGAGAATCGCGGCGGTCGGTATCCTACTTTTCAGGCCTCGAGTCTGACCACTTTGACTTCGATCGCAGCGCCGCCTACGACGCAGACCGATCCGTTAGTGAAGATTGATTCTGGATCCTTACGCGGCACGGCCGTGCAGTCAGCCATCGCGTTTCGAGGCATCCCTTATGCGCAACCTCCCGTCGGAGATTTGCGCTGGCAACCACCCAAACCACCGCCAGTATGGCAGGGCGTTCGAGAGGCATCGCAGCCGGGAACCGCCTGCACCCAGCGCAAGTCGGGCCTAACTCCGTTCTTCGCTCCCATGGCTCAGGCATATGGCTCGAACTTCGAACAACCGCCCATCCAATCGTCTGAGGACTGCCTATATCTCGACGTTTGGGTTCCCGAGTGGCCGGTGAAGCGTGCACTGCCTGTGATGGTCTGGTTGCATGGCGGCAGCAACACCGTGGGTAGCGGCACGCAGTCTTCCTACGACGGGGTCAGCCTGGCCCGCCATGGCATCGTGTTGGTTACATTGAATTATCGACTGGGGGTGATGGGCTTCTTCAGCCACCCAGAGCTCACCGCCGAATCGCCGCACCACAGTTCCGGCAATTACGGATTGCTGGATCAACTCGCCGCACTAAATTGGGTCAAACGCAATATTGCCCAGTTCGGCGGCGATCCTGACAACGTCACCCTGTTCGGCGAGTCGGCCGGCGCGATCGACACCGCCCGATTAATGACCTCTCCGCTGGCGGCTGGGCTTTTCAAGCGGGCGATATCGGAAAGCGGGCCGTCATTCGATGCTGGGCTAACGCTATCGCAAGCAGAAGCTTTCGGGGCCGCGGTGGGAGAGCTCGCGCCGCGCGACTCGCAGTCGACATCCCTGAAGAGATTGCGTGCATTGCCGGCCGCCGACGTCGAAGCGCTCGTGGCCAAAGCAAAAGTAAATCAGCCAACGGACATTACCGCCGCGACGGCCGACGGCTGGGTGCTTCCCATGTCGCCGCAACGCGCGTTTCTCAGCGGGTCGATACAAAAAGTTGATCTCCTGATTGGGCTCAACAAACGCGAATTCAGCGCCTTTCGTCTTTCCGCTGCGGCAGCGGCCAAAGCCTCTGGGCGTCCGGCTGCCGCTGATTCAGGCGGGCTGAAAAAGGTCTCAGAGGCTGCGCGCCCTTACTTCGGAGGCTGGACCAACGCTGCCATGGCGCTTTACTTTGGCAAGATGCTTTTGAATAAGAACGCCGGTTTAGACGCTTCCGCCAACGATCTGATTGGCGCTTGTCCCATCGGCGCCATGGCAAGCCTTACCGAGGCTGCTGGTCAGCAGGTATATGTATATCGTTTCGATCGCGCCGTGCCGGGCAAGGGCGAGTCAGAACTCGGCGCATTCCATAGCTTGGAGGTGCCGTACGTGTTCGGCGCGTTGAATGACCGAGAATGGCAATGGCTGCCGGCCACCGCCGATGATGTGTCGCTGTCTGATCTGATGCAGGTGTATTGGACCAATTTCGCGAAGACCGGCAATCCAAACGCACCAGGCTTACCTAACTGGCCGAGTTGGAGCGATGATAAGAAGGAGTTTCTCGTGTTCACGCAGGATGCCGGCGTCACCACGCAACGAAATTTTCCGCCGCTGTTCTCGAACCTCAGTGC
>CAZZWE010000141.1:0-11139 GCA_964657675.1 uncultured Steroidobacteraceae bacterium | reverse complement strand
AAGTGCACGTAACTGAAATCCGGTGCTTCACCCGGTCGGGCGGGCGCACGGGGCAGATGTAGCCGCGATTTGCTGTTCATTCTCATAATTTACGTGCCCCGGGGCTCATGTGTTGCGTTCCTTCGATGCCAGCCCGATAATCGGTCTATTCATTCCGATAAAGCTTTAGAAATGGAAAATTCGAACCGCCCCGCCATCGATCGACTCGATCTGCGGCTGCTCGACATTCTACAGAGGCAGGGAGCCTTGTCGGTTGCCGAGGTGGCGGCGCAAACCAAGTTGTCGACGACGACCTGCTGGCGCCGAATTCAGCAACTGGAACAAAGCGGTGTCATCAAGGCCCGCGTGGCCCTGCTCGACCGCAACTCATTGGGCCTCGACGTCACCATTTTTGCGCACGTGAAACTCGCGACCACCGGACGCGATGCCATCGGCGAGTTCGAAGCTGCGATTCGCGATCGCGCCGAAGTGCTGGAGTGCTACACGCTCACCGGCGAGTGGGACTTCTTGCTCAAGATCGTGACCAAGAACATCAAAGCGTACGAAGCCTTTTACTTGGACTATCTGTCGCGCATCCCTTGCGTGCGTTCGGTCAATTCTTCGGTCGCTGTTACCGTCATCAAGGAATCAACGGCCCTACCGCTTGGCATTTAGATCAGGCGTTGTGGCGCAGCGTCGAGCGCAGCTGGATGCCGTCATGTTCCGCGAACAACTCGGCGATCCAATCGACGAACACGCGCACCTTGTTCGACAGATGCCGGTTCTGTGGGTACACCACGCTCAACGGCACGGGTTCGGCAAACCAATCGCCCAACACCAACTCCAGGGTGCCGCGTTCCAGCGCTTCTTTCAGCACAAAGGCGGGAATCTGCGCGACGCCCAAGCCCGCTTCCGCGGCCGCGAGATAACTATTCTCATCATCGAGCGCGACAAAGCCACGCAATGGGATGCTCAAACGAGCGCCGTCCTTGGCGAACACCCATTCCGCGGTCTTACCCGTGTGCGGCGCAAAGTGATTGATGCAGCGATGCGAACTTAAATCCTGCGGATGGTGAGGATAACCATGACTTGCCAGATACGAAGGCGCGGCGCACGTGCCGAAATACAATTGCCCAACCCGCCGCGCCACCAGCGCGGAATCTCCCAACTCCCCGCTCCACACGGCGCAGTCGATCCCCTCCTCGATGAGATCGGCGCGATGTTCTCCGCTGCTGAGCTGCAGGTCGATATCCGGATAGCGTTTGAAAAATTCCGGCAGCGCCGGAACGATGACCAAGCGCGCCAATAAAGTCGGCGCGTCGATGCGCAACCGACCGCTTGGCACGGACCGCCGTTGCGCCAAGGATTCTTCAGTTTCTTGCACCTCGGCCAGGATGGCCACCGCGCGCGGATAGTAGGCCGCCCCATCGGTGGTGACGGTCACCCTGCGGGTGGTGCGGTTCAGCAGCTTGACGCCCAAGGCGGCCTCCAGCTGCTGCATCAGCGTGGTCGCGGTGGCCTTGGGAATCCCCAAACTGTCGGCGGCGCGGCTCATACCGCCGGTTTCGACCACCCGCACGAAGAGTTGCATAGCCTGAAGCTTATCCATGTTTATTGTTCCGAAAACTGAATACTGCTTTCAGATGGAGGATCTTTATATCGCCTTACAGAACAATATCATGGTTACCAGGCATTCACTGAGCAGGAGTTTTCATGTCGAGCAGCAGTATCAAACACATATCGAAAGACAGTTTTAGCGCCGATGTATTGGAAGCCAAGCTTCCCGTGCTGGTGGACTATTGGGCGGAATGGTGTGGCCCGTGCAAGATGATTGCGCCGGTACTCGATGAGTCGGCAGCAAGCTACGCCGGCCGATTGGAGATCGCCAAGGTCAACGTCGATGAGCATCAGGCGCTGGCCGCGAAGTATCACGTGCGCGGTATCCCGACCCTCATGCTGTTCAAGAATGGCGAGGTCGTTGCAACCAAGGTCGGCGCGGTCTCCAAGGCGCAGTTGACCGCCTTCATCGACGCCAATATCTAAGCCAGCAGCACCGTCGCACCCATGGTGTGGCGGGCTTCCAAGTTGCGGTGCGCGGTGGCGGCATCGCGCAGTGCAACTCGCTGGCCCACATGTGAGACGACCTCACCGGATTTGAGCTTGGCGAACAAAGCCTCCGCGCGGCGGGTCAAGTCCTCGCGAGTCTTGATGTAATCGAACAATGTCGGCCGGGTTGCGTACAGCGAACCGCCCGAGGCCAGATCGGAAAATTTGAAGTCGGTGATGGCGCCGGAGGATTGTCCGAAGTGCACGAATAGGCCGCGCCCGCGCAGACACTTGAGCGAACCGCGCCAGGTATCGTGACCCACCGAGTCGTACACCACATCGCAGCCCTTGCCGCCCGTGATGTCTTTGACCCGAGCCACGAAGTCCTCGGCACGGTAATCGATCACGTGCGAATAACCATTGGCTTTGGCCAGGGCAATTTTCTCCGGTGAGCCGGCGGTGCCGATGCTGTTCACACCCAAGGTCTTCATCCACTGGCCCATGAGCAGGCCCACGCCGCCCGCCGCGGCGTGTACCAGCACCGTCTCGCCCGCCTTCACCGGATAACAGGTGGTGAGCAGAAACTGTGTCGTCAGGCCTTTGAGCATCACGGACGCTGCCACGTCGAATTCGACGCCGTCCGGCAGTTTCACCAACCGATCCGCGGGTATCGTGCGTCGAGTCCGATAGGCGCCGTTCGGCAGGGTGTAGGCGACGCGGTCGCCGGCTTTGAAATCAGTCACGGCCGAGCCCACATCCTCGACCACACCGGCCGCTTCTCCGCCGGGAATGAGCGGCGTGGAGGGCCAGGGATAAATACCCTTGCGAAAATAGGTATCGATGAAATTAACGCCCACCGCATGTTGCGCGATGCGCACCTCGTTGGCTCCCGGCGCCGCCGCCGGCAATTCCGCCCATTCCAGGTTGTCCGGGCCGCCCGGCGTTCGCACCACGATGCCGAACTCTGCAGTCGTCTCTGTCATACCTTGTTCCCTAAACTCGTCACGAAGCGGCGGATGCGCACGATGGCCTCACGCAGCGTGGCATCATCGGCGGCAAAGCATAACCGGACGAAACCACCGGTTTCGCGGCCAAAGGCGCCGCCGTCCAGCACCGAGACCCGTTCCGCCGCATACAGCGCACGCATGAAGTCATAGCCTGACATGCCGGTAGGCCGCACGTCGATCAGCGTAAACATGCCCGCGTCCGGCGCCAGGCAGCGAATGCCGGGCAAATCGGACAAACCGCCGAGCAGCATATCGCGTTGGGTGGCGCAGAAGGCGCGAATGCGGCTCTCGGCGCTTGCCGAGTGTCGCAATGCGGCTTCGGCCGCCTCCTGGATAAAACCGGGGAGCCCGAACAACATGCACATGGCCAAGGCTTCGGCATGTTTGATCAACGCTGCAGGCCCGACCAACCATCCGGCGCGAAGTCCGGGCAGCGAATGCGACTTCGCCAAACTGCTGATGGTGATCACCTGCTCGGGCAGGCGGGCCGCAAGGCTGGGCACTCGCCCACCCGGCGCCAGTCCCGCATACACCTCATCGGCCACCACCCACAGCGAATGCCGCTCCACCAAGTCACCGATGGCCTTCAGGTCGTCTTCACTGGCAATGACCCCGCTCGGATTATTCGGCGTGGCGAAAAACAAGGCGCGCGTGCGGCGGGTGATGGCCGCTTCGACTTGGGCGACGTCCATCCGAAAGCCCCGCTCCGCCGATGTGGCAACGCGGACCAGCTCGGCACCCGAGGCGCGGATCGTGGCGGGGTAGCTGGGATACAGCGGTTCCAGCGCCAGCACTTCATCGCCGCTCCCAGCGATGCACAGCGAGGCGGTGAACAAAGCGTTTTGCGCGCCGGACAGAAAAATCACGTTATCAGCGCTCACGGCTTGACCGCTGCGCACGGCGTGCGCCCGCGCAATGGCTTCGCGCAACGGCATGCGGCCGGCCGCCGGCGTGTAGCGCACATCGCCCGCCTGCAGCCGCTCGATCATCCGCTGCAATACCGGCGCAGGCGTCTCCAACGCCGGATCGCCAATGCTCAGGATGATGACGTCTTCGCCCCGCTCCTGCGCTGCGCGCGCCTCGCCATGCGTCACCCAGGCTTGCGTGCCTTCGCCTGCGACGCGCTGTACCAACGGCGAATAAATCATCGATACTCCAGTTTCATCGCTATAATTTTCCTCCAATCCTAGCGCGAAGGATCTCATGTCGCGCAACGTCGGCGGCTACCTCGTTGAGCTTTTGGCAGCCAACGACATCGAAACCGTTTTCGGTATTCCCGGTGTTCACAACTTGGAACTGTACCGCGGATTGGCGAGCGCGAATTTACACCATGTGCTGATGCGCCATGAGCAAGGCGCCGGTTTTGCGGCCGACGGCTATGCGCGCCTGAGTGGACGTGCTGCGGCAGCCTTTGTCATCTCCGGCCCGGGACTCACCAACATTCTCACCGCCGCGGCTCAGGCCTACTCCGACTCGGTACCGCTGTTGGTGATCGCCAGCGCACCCGTGCGGGCATCCCAGGGCAAGCAAAGGGGCGTGCTGCATGAACTGAAAGATCAAACCGGTCTGGCCGCACAAGTCTTTGGCATTGCCCGCGCGGCACACACCGCAAACGATATTGCCGATGACCTGCGCCAGTGCCTGAACTCGCTAAGAACCGGACGTCCACGACCGGCTTACCTCGAAGTACCGCTCGACCTGCTGTCACAGCCGACCCTACTGCAGGCGCAGCGATTCGAACTGCCGGCGCGCAATCCGCAAGCCGATGCCGAACAAATCGGCGCTGCTGCCCGCCTGCTGGCGGTGGCCGCGCGGCCGCTCATCATTGCCGGCGGCGGGGCGCGGCATTCGGGCGCGGCCCTGCATCGCTTGGTTGATCTATTGGATTGTCCGTTGATCACGACCACGGCGGGTAAGGGCCTGTTGCCCGATGTGCATCCCAATCATTTCGGCGCCTCGCTCGCCTATGAGTCAGCACGCCGCTTGATTGCGGATGCCGATGTGGTTGTGGCCGTGGGCACTGAACTCGCCGAAACCGACATTTTCTTCGAAGACAAACTCTCGTTGAGCGGATTGTTGATTCGCATCGACATCGATCCGGCCAAGCTTTCGGACCATTACGCCGCCGATGTGGCCCTCTGGGCCGACGCACGGCACGCACTCGAATCCCTATCGCACGCGCTGGCAACGGCGGTTACGCCATCCGCGGCTGCGGCACCACGCCGCGGATGGCGCAGTGAGCTCGGCGGCGCCGAAAGGTTTCGCGCGGAGATCAGCGCCGGGATGGACAGCCAATCAAGGGCCGCCGTCAGCGCGCTCAACGCCATCAAGACTGCGCTGCCGTGGGATGGCGTGGTATTCACCGACATGACCCAGATTGCCTACACCGGCAATTACGCTTATCCGGTGGAACAACCCGGACAATGGTTTCATCCCTCCGGCTACGGAACGCTGGGCTACGCATTGCCGGCCGCGATCGGCGCAAAGATCTCGAGCCCGCGTCGCGCCGTGCTGGCGCTGGCCGGCGACTTCGGCGCTCAGTTCACGTTGAGCGAGTTGATGACGGCCGTGGAAGCGAACTTGAGCCTGCCCGTGGTGATTTGGAACAATGGCGCCTTGGGACAAATACGCGACGACATGCTGACGGCGGGTATCCCACTGACCGGCGTGATCGCGCGCAATCCGGATTTTGTTGGATTGGCCAAGGCCTGCGGTGCCGCCGCGTGTAGAGTGCACGACGCCGCGGCGTTGGCCGAGGCGATTCGAGCCGCTTTGCACACAGCAGGTCCTACCCTCATCGAGGCCGTGGCCGGGAGTTTTTAGTCAATGGCATTTACCCAAGATCACTGCTTGCGCAGCCGCAAGGATTTCCCGGCGTTGGTCAAAAACCCCAAGCTCGCCTTCCTCGACGGCCCCGGCGGTAGCCAGGTACCGCAGGTGGTCGTGGATACGCTCGCCGACTTCTATGCCACCTGCAACGTCAACACGCACGGCAAATTTGCTCCCTCGGCAGAAGTGGATCGGCGCATGGATCTGGCACGCGAGACGCTGGCCACGTTTCTCGGCGCCGAAAGCGCCGACTGTATTTCCTTTGGTCAAAATATGACCACATTGTGCTACTCGTTGAGCGCGGCCATCGGCAAAACATTGCAGCCCGGCGATGAAGTGCTGATCACACAGTTGGATCATGAGGCGAACCGCGGCCCGTGGCTGCGACTCGAGGAACGCGGCGCCAAGGTGCAAGAAGTGCGATTGCTGCCGAACGGCCGTCTCGACCTTGAGGACATGGCTGCGAAGATCTCGCCGCGCACCAAGTTGTTTGCCCTGGGGGCTTCATCGAACGCGCTGGGCACCGTCAATGACCTGGCGCTCGCGCGCCAATTGACCCGGGCCACCGGCACCCTGCTGATCGTGGACGCTGTGCACTACGCGCCGCATTTTCCGCTCGATGTGCGCTCACTGGGCGTGGATTTTCTGCTGTGCTCCGGCTACAAATTCTATGGGCCGCATGTGGGCGTGCTGTATTCGCGCCCGGGCGCTCTCGATGCACTGCCCACCGATCGACTCAGCGTGCAAAACCCGCAGGCGCCCTATCGCATCGAAACCGGCACGCTGAACCATGCCGCCATCGATGCGCTGCGCGCGGCCGTCGATTACGTTGCCGGCTGGGGCAGCGGCGCCACGCTGCGCGAGCGGTTGGTCGATGCCATGACGGGCATTGCCGCCTATGAACATGAACTGGCTGCCTTCTATTACGATGCCGTGAAGCGCATCCCCGGCGTACACGTGTGGGGGCCGGGTTTTGACTCCGGCGCGCGCGCACCGACCGTGTCGATCACGTTGACCAAAGTAAGCGCCGCGGACGCCGCAGCCGCGCTTGCGCAACGCGACATCTGCGTGTGGGACGGCAATTTCTACGCCGCGCGGGCCTTGCAAATATTGAATCTTACCGAGCGCGGCGGCCTGCTTCGCACCGGGGTGTCCATGTACACCACCCGCGAGGAGTTACAGCGGCTCGTGACCGGGATCCAAGCCCTGTCTTGAGGTCAGGTGCTCTGCCAGATCCTCGGCCCACTGCAGAAGTTCTGCGGTGCCGGTGGTTTCCCAATGATCCGCACGCAGCATGGGGCCAAGATAGTAAAGCCGCGGGCTGAGCCGACCCTGACGATCGATGCAGGCACCATGCGGCCCGGTGCGAAGCCCGAGCTGCAAGGGGTCGGGCGAAATCATTCCCGATCGCAGCAGCGACTGCGTCAAGGGATCGGTGGTCCGCTCCAATACATAGTTCGGCCCTAGCGCGTTGATCACCCAGTCCACCTGCATCGACTCGCAATCCTCGGCGCCGCGCGGCTGCCACCACACCTTGATGCGCCCCTCGGTCTCTGCCATTTTTTGCACGCGCCCGGCTTTGACCTGCAAGCGCTCCGCATCGCGCAGTTGGTCGATGCGCTGCGCCGAGTGCGGCGGCTGCCGATGCCGGTGCACCGACCAAAAAGGCTGCAAATGACGCACGAAACGCCGCCGTTCAGACTGCGGCATCTTGCGCCACAACTGCGGTGCAAAAGCCCGCACCAGCGTGATGACCGTGCGCCAATCGCCGCCGCGGGCTTCGGTGTCGTGCGCCGCGCGGCGAACTCTGCGCAACAACGTACGCAAGGAATGGGCCGCGCTCATCAACCACTCGCCGTCGTCGCGCAGTGGATCTCCCGCGGGGTCGGCTCGATGCGCCGTCTGCGCCTGCGGCACCAAACCCCGCCGCGACAGCGTATGCATGAGCGGTGCGGACTCGCGCTCCTCCGTGACCGCCAGTACCACATCGGCCATGGTCAATCCGTTTCCCACCACCAGCACTGCATGGCCTGCCAACAGCTCTCCGGGCACTTGCCAGGGATCGTGCAAGTAGCCGCGGCAATGTTGCACTTCCTCCGCCCACGGCATGAGTGGCGGGGGTGGATTGCCAAGCGCCAACACCACTCGGTCCGCCGCTATGGGTGCATGCTGCGCCGACATCACCTGCAGGCGGTGCTCGTCGGTCGCTTCGATGGCCTGCACATCGGCACAGATGCGCCGCAGCCGCACCTGAGGCGGCGCTGCGGCCTCCGCCAGGCGCAGTGCATCCTCCAAGTAATCGCCGTAGACCGAACGTGGCAGAAAATCCTCAGCCGTCGCGCTGGGATGCTCACGACGAGCAAAGCGCAGGAAGTCCAGGGAGTCCGCGGCATTGACCGACAGCCGCGCGGCCGCAACATTCAGCAGGTAGGGAAAGCCGCGTCGCGCATACGCGACGCCTTGGCCCATACGCTCGCTGCGTTCGATCAGTATGATGTCGGTGGGAATAGTCGGGGGTCGACGCAGCAGGTTCACTGCCAACACCGTTCCCGAAAACCCGCCGCCGACTATGACAACGGTGTATTGCATCCTTGAAAATTCTACCAAGCCCATGGCCCGAGAACAGTGCGATGGAAGCTTTCTTCCGTTAACATTCTGCCCAGGGGTCAGTAATGCAGCTCAGTAAGTTCAGCTACTACTCGGACTTCGTGGTCTATCCCATTGCGGTAACCGCGCTGATTGCCGCCGATTTTCGCTATGGCGCTGAACCAGACGGGCGGCTTTGGCTTGGCACCTGGGCGTTGGCCTGCGTGAGCGGCGCCGCCGTTTGGACCTTGTTGGAGTACGGGTTGCATCGGGTGGCCTTGCATTTCATGGCGTATTTCTCGCCCATGCATGCCCTGCATCACGCCGATCCGCTGGGCCTGATCGGCACACCCTCGTGGATAAGCATCACCGTTTGGCTGAGCGTCGTTTTATTGCCGGTTTACTTTTGGCTGGGCTTCAATATCGCCAACGGCGCCACCGTCGGTATCATGCTGGGCTATTGGTGGTACGGCATCGTGCATCACGTTATCCATCACCACGCGCGCAAATCCTCCCTGGACCGCGGCCGCTCGTATTTTGACAACTTGCGCGCCTGGCATATGCGGCATCATCATTCTCCGAAACACGGAAATTTTGGCGTCACCACCCCGATTTGGGACCATATTTTTCGAACCGCAATCAGCGCGCGACGCAAGGCGATTTCATCATGAATGCACTGAACGCAGAACTTAGTAACCCCATGCGCACCGACGGCTTCGAGTTCGTCGAATACGCGGCGCCTGACCCCGAACTGTTGCGCCGGCTGTTTGAAAGTATGGGATTGCCGGCAGTCGCCCGGCATCGATCCAAGAACGTCACCTTGCATCGGCACGGCGATATCAATTTCATCATCAACGCCGAACATGACAGCTTCGCGCAGAAATTTGCGCGCGCGCATGGCCCTTGCGCCTGTGCCATGGCGTTTCGCGTATCCGACGCACGCTTTGCCTACGCGCGAGCGCTGGAGTTGGGTGCGAAACCCGGCCCCTCGACGGCGGGCCCCATGGAACTGAACATTCCGTGCATCGAAGGTATCGGCGGAAGCCTGATTTATCTGGTGGACCGTTACGGCGAACGCACCATTTACGACGTCGATTTTCTACCCGTCAGCGGCACCGCGACGAGCTCTGCCTCTCAAGATGTCGGCCTGACCCGCATCGATCATCTGACCCATAACGTGCGTCGCGGCAACATGAATACCTGGGCGGGCTTTTACGAGAAGCTGTTCAACTTCAGAGAGATCCGCTACTTCAGCATCGAAGGCAAGGAGACGGGCCTGTTCTCCCGGGCGCTCACCTCGCCGTGCGGCAAGATCCGTATTCCGATCAACGAGAGCCAGGACGACAAGAGTCAGATCGAAGAGTATTTGAACGAATACAAGGGCGAAGGCATTCAGCATATCGCGCTGGGCACCGACAACATCTATCGAACCGTCGATGCGTTGCGCGAGCGCGGCGTCGAGTTTCAGGACACGCCGGCCACCTATTACGAGGGGGTCGACGCCCGGGTCACCGGACACGAGGAATCCATCCTGGAATTGCAGAATCGCAGTGTGTTGATCGACGGCACGGCGAAGAAAGGCATCCTCCTGCAGATTTTCACCAAGAATGCCATCGGACCGATTTTCTTTGAAATCATCCAGCGCAAGGGCAATGACGGTTTCGGCGAGGGGAATTTCCAGGCCCTGTTCGAGTCCATTGAGCTGGACCAGAAGCGCCGTGGGGTGATCTGAGCGGGACGGCAATTCCGGGCGTTGAACTTCGGTAAAACGCCCGCATCTAACGTGAGTAAGGGTCAATTCGACCTGTTGGGGGCCTGTATGCGAAGTTTATTCCTTGCTGCAACCTTGAGCGTTGGTGCGATGTTTGCGGTGTCGTTATCCACTCCGGCGCTGGCCGATGCGGATCCGACCATGAGCCAGATCTATGCCGCCGCGGAGGGTGGGCATTTGGATCAGGCGCAACAGATGATCACGCAGGTGTTGGCCGATCATCCCAACAGTGCCAAGGCGCACTACGTGCAAGCCGAGCTGTATGCCAAAGAGGGCAAAACCACCGAAGCACGCGCTGAATTGGGAACCGCCGAACGCATCAACCCGGGCTTGACGGATTTCAATCAGCACTCCGTGCAAGAGCTGAAATCCCAATTGGGATTGTCGGGTGGCGCGCGTGCCACGCAGGCGCAGCGCGTGGTGGTACCGGCCTCCCGCGCGGAAGCCGGTATTCCCTGGGGCAAGGTCTTGATTGCGGTCGGCGTGATTGCGCTGTTGTTCATGCTGTTTCGCAGGCGCCCGACTTATAACCAATATCCGGCGGCCGGCCCGGGCGCGGGCCCAGGGTATGGTCCTCCCGGCGCGGGCTACGGCCCAGGTTACGGTCCCGGCCCAGTGGGCGGCGGCGGTGGTATCGGATCAGGCATCGCCGGAGGCCTGGCATCTGGCTTGGCCGTCGGTGCCGGTGTGGTGGCGGGTGAGGAGCTGGCGCACCATTTCATGGACGGTGGCCGGCGTGACGGCGGCGTGATCCCATCGGCGGATGCAGCCGAGCCTGGCTACAGCAGCAACAACGACATGGGCGGATCCGACTTCGGCGCCAACGATTCAGGATCGTGGGACGACGGCGGCTCCAGCGGTGGCGGCGGCGACGACTGGAGCTAAACGAGTTTCCCCACTCGGGCGCCCTTCAAAAAGGGC
>CAZZWE010000140.1:6476-11586 GCA_964657675.1 uncultured Steroidobacteraceae bacterium | reverse complement strand
TCCCTGTTTTCGGTCCCGGTATGATGCAGGAATGGTACGCGAGGCGCGTGCGCTCGCAAGGTTTACGATGATGAGAATAGTGAAGATAGTCCTGAGCTTACTGCTCGCACTGCTGGTCATAACGTTCGCAGTTCTCTGGGCTAAACCGCCGGAACTGCTACGAATAGGCGCGAATTACGCCGCCAAGACCGTGTGCTCCAATGTGTTTTTGGCCGGCCGCGACCCCGACGAAATTCTGCGTGACGATGTACAGGCGCCGGGCGTCGCCATCCTGCACCTGATGCGCGTGACCATCGATCAACAGAAGGGTGTGGTCCGGGCCGGCTTCTTCGGGTTCATCGGCCACGGCCTCGCCATCGCACGGCCCGGCGTCGGCTGCACTGCAGTGCCCGACGGCGATCTCACCTTCGCGAAAAATGCCTCGCCCTCGGCCGCCGGCTTCGGCGCACCGGCCTCGGCAAACCGCAACGCAGCGGCGGGGGCATCCTCGCCCGGCACCGCCGCGGCGCTGTGGCCCGACGGCGAAGCCGCCGCCCCACCGTCAGCGCCACTCGATCAAGTACTCGCCGACGACGCGCTCGCCGGTCCCGGCATGCGCGCCGTCCTCGTCATCGACCACGGCAAGCTCGTGGCCGAACGCTACGGCGCTGGCTTCTCCGCGCAAACTCCATTGCTCGGCT
The DNA here is from genome assembly GCA_964657675.1 of uncultured Steroidobacteraceae bacterium. Classification (GTDB taxonomy): domain Bacteria; phylum Pseudomonadota; class Gammaproteobacteria; order Steroidobacterales; family Steroidobacteraceae; genus Bog-1198. The sequence goes on along the minus strand of CAZZWE010000140.1, from coordinate 10,906 downwards.
GGTCCATGTCAAAGACCGTCATCGCCGGGCTGATCGGCATGCTGGTCAAGGACGGCAAGCTCACCCTCGATCAAAGCGGCTTCTGGCCGGCGGGCGATGGACGCGAACGCATCAAACTCTCCGACCTGCTCGCCATGTCCAGCGGTCTGCACTTCAACGAAGCCTACGGCGCGGTGTCCGATGTCACGGCCATGTTGTATTTGCAGCCCGATATGGCCGCGTTCGCCCACAGTCAACCCATCGACCATCCGCCGGGCGAGGTGTGGAGCTACTCCAGCGGCACCGCCGTGCTGCTGTCACGCATCCTGCAAGATGCCGCGGGAGCGAACTCCGCCGACTTCGTGTCGCAACGCCTATTCAAGCCGCTCGGCATGACCAGCGCCACGATGGAAGCCGACGAACACGGAACCCTGGTTGGCTCGTCGTACATGTTTGCCACCGCGCATGACTGGGCCCGTTACGGACAATTCCTGGCGCAAGACGGGGTATGGAAAGACTCCCGTCTGCTCCCCGACGGCTACGTCGCCATGATGGCGACGCCCGTCAAAGCCTCCGGCGGTCAATACGGCATGGGTCAAACCTGGCTATGGGGCTCCGATGCCACAAGGCCCGGTGAAAACCCGGACGCCGCATTCGGCATTCCGCCCGACATCTTTTATATGTCCGGTCACGATGGTCAAACCGTGGCCGTGATCCGCTCGCGCCAACTCGTCATCGTGCGCTTAGGCTTGACCCCCGGCACCTTAGGCTACTCGCCGCAGCCCCTGATCAAAGCCATCCTCGCCGCGACCGCGACCCCGGCCCCTACTCCGACCGAACCATGATGAAACCCATGGAATACCTGCGTGCCGCGGGCCTCGCCTTCGTGGTGCTCATCATCGACGTGGTGCTATCCGTGGGCGTGGTGTACGTCTGGGGCACCTACGCCCACCCCAACCAGCCCGCCGCTTTTTACGAAACCGCCGGCATCCCGATCGCGCGTCTGTCCACCCGCATATTAGGCAGCGGCCTGATCTTCCTGGCCGCCTGGGGCGCGGCTCGGCAAACCCACCGCCGCGCATATATATTCGCCCTGGCGCTGGTCTTCTTCTACGTAATGCTCGACGGCGCCAGCGTCGGCTTCGAAGATTTTTTCAACGGGGGATTGGCACTCACGGTCGCCCTCAAACTTATCGCCGCCTTGGCCGGCGCGGCGCTGGGCAGGCGCACAATCCGTTAGAATGCGCCGCCCATGCGTCTGCAACTCACCACTTTTCTCTTAGCGTTCACCGCGCTGTTCTCCATCGTCAATCCCTTGTCCGGCGCCTTCATCTTTTTCGGCGCCACCCGCGAACTCGATCCCGCAGTGCGCGCCGCCGTCGCCCGCTGGGTGTCGATCTACGCCTTTTGCATTGTCGCGGTCTCCTTATACGTGGGCGCCTACGTCCTGGGATTCTTCGGCGTGTCCATCCCGGTCCTGCGGGTCGCCGGCGGCATCATCGTCGCCTCCTCGGGCTGGCGCATGCTCAATGCCCCGGATGCCACCGAACAACGCCGCAACGAAACCCCCGAACCCCGCAACGTGGACGTCGCGCCCAGCCGCCTCGCGTTTTATCCGCTGACCATGCCGCTCACCACCGGCCCCGGCACCATTTCAGTGGCGATTTCACTGGGCGCCGGGCGGCCCACCGGCTTTCACGCCCCGCTGCTCGAGTTCTTCATCGAGACGCTGTTCGCCACCGCCATCCTCGCCCTGTTGATCTACCTGTTCTATCGCAACTCGGCCCGCATCGCACAATTCATCGGCGCCACCGGCACCACCATCGTGGTGCGGCTGTCCGCCTTCCTGCTGTTTTGCATCGGAATTCAGGTGTCTTGGAACGGCGTGGCTGAACTTCTCAGCACTTTGCCGCTCAATAGCGTCAGCTAAAAATAATCGGAGTAGCCATGACCACGGGATTCGATCGCCGCCAATTTCTCACCGGCACCGCCGCCGGCGCGTTCTCGTTAACGTTGCTGGCGCATTCCGTGCGCGCGTTAACTGCCACAGCCGACGCCAAGGCCGCCACCGCGCCGCCCGTCGCCCGCATCGACGTCGTGCACGACACCTACTTCGGCGAAACCCTGGCGGATCCCTACCGCTGGATGGAAAACCCCAAGGATCCGGAATGGCTGCCGTATCTCAAAGGCCAGAACGAACACACCCGCAGCATCATCGATGGTCTGTCCACCCGGCCCGCGCTCTTGAAACGCATCACGCAACTCTCCGGCGACACCGTCAGCACCGGCCGCATCCAGCGCGCTGGCGGTATGACCTTCATCCAGCAACGGCCCAAGGGCGCCGACAATGGCAAGCTGTTCGTGCGCGAGGGACTCACCGGTGCGAACCGCGTGCTCGTCGATCCCACCTTGCTCAGCACCAAGACCAGTCACATGTCCTTGGACTGGTGGCACGCCTCGCCTAACGGCAAGTACGTCGCCTATGGCTTGTCCAAGGACGGCAGCGAGAACTCGACGCTGCATGTGCTCAACGTCGCCGACGGCAAGGATTTGCCCGAGAGCATTCCCGACACCCAAGGCGCCAATCCGCAGTGGTTGGATGATTCCAGCGGCTTCTTCTACAACCAACTTACCGGCAAGGTCGGCACGCCGGAGCGCTTTCTCGATGCTCAGGCGCGCTTCCATCGCGTCGGGACCGATCCTGCCACGGATCTCACCCTGATGAAGCGCGGCCTCGTCCCCGACATCGTGTTCGAGAAAATACAAACACCCGCCATCGGCACATTCCCCGGATCCAAGTGGGCCCTGCTGTTTCTGGTCGACGTGCGCTCCGAGGCGCGCGCCTACGTGGCACCACTCAACGACGTCCTCGCCAACAAGGCGCATTGGACCCAAGTCGCCACCTTCGAGGACGAAATCACCGACTTCGACATCCACGGCGATGAGTTGGTCCTACTGCAGAACAAAGGCTTTCCGCGCGGCCGCATCATCAAAACGTCCGCCGCCGCGCCGAACTTGAAAACCGCGGTGGAACTGGTGCCGCAAAGCGATCTGGTGATCGAAAACTTCAGCCGCGCCAAAGACGGGCTGTACCTCACACTGATCGATGGCGGCTTGAGCCGGCTCAAGCGCGTGAGCGACACCGGAACCCTCACCGATATCGCCCTGCCTTTTGACGGCACCATCGGCGGCGTGTTCACCACGCCCACCGAAGACGGTGCACTACTCTCATTCCAAGGTTGGCTGAATCCCTCCGCCATTTATTCGCTCGACACCCGCGGCAAGCTCACCGACACCGGCATCACCCCGCAACCCGGCATCGATGTCAGCGCCTATGAGTCCAAGCGTTTCTTCGCTACGGCGAAGGACGGTGTGAAAATTCCTTACGACCTGATTTACCGCAAAGGCCTCAAACTCGACGGCAGCAACCCGACTTGGATCTCCGCCTACGGTTCGTACGGCTCGGCGGCCTATACGCCCACCTTCGCGGGCCGCACCCTGGCCTTGGTCGACGCCGGCGCCATCGTTGGCTATGCCGCGGTCCGCGGCGGCGGCGAATATGGACGTGAATGGCACAAGGCCGGACAACTGGCCAACAAACCCAACACCTGGCGTGATCTCATCGCGGTCTGCGAGGAATTGATCGCGAAGAAATATACGTCCAAGGAACACCTCGCCATCGGTGGACGCTCCGCCGGCGGCATCACGGTCGGACGTGCGCTCACCGAACGGCCCGACCTGTTTGCCGCCGTGGTTGACGGTGTCGGCTGGTCCAATCCGCTGCGTTATGTCGCAGAAGAAAACGGCTACCAAGAGGAACCCGAGTGGGGCGCCATCAGCGAACCCGCCGGCTACAAGGCCTTGAAGTCCATCGACAGCTATCAAGCAGTCAAGGACGGCACCCCGTATCCCGCCGTGCTCCTCACCACCGGCGTCACCGACCCCCGCGTCGCCCCCTTCCACGTCGGCAAGATGACCGCGCGGCTGCAGGCCGCCACCTCCTCGGGCAAACCCATCTTGCTTCGCGTTGACTATGATGCCGGCCACGGCATCGGTTCCACTCGCTCGCAGCAGGATCGCGAAGCCGCGGATACCTATGCCTTCTTGTTGTGGCAGTTGAAAGGCGCAAGCTAAGCGTCCAACGAGCCGCTATGATCGGTCGTAACCGATCCATGGGAGGGCGAGGATGGCTGATGACGCCGACAGCGGATCCACCCCGCCTCGGGATGTGTTCATCACCTATGCCACGCCGGATTTCCCAGCCGCCCAGGCCGTGTGCGATGCGTTGGAGAGGGCCGGCTTAAGCTGTTGGATGGCGCCGCGCGACGTCATGCCCGGCGACTTTTACGGCAACGCCATCGTCCACGCCATCGACCGTTCCAAGGTCAGCGTCCTGGTGCTGTCCGCAAACGCCACCGCTTCACCGCATGTGCTGATCGAGGTGGAGCGCG
>CAZZWE010000140.1:0-6466 GCA_964657675.1 uncultured Steroidobacteraceae bacterium | reverse complement strand
CACCTCGAAACGCCACTCAGTCGTCGCCCTGCGGCTCGATGACGTCGCGCGCCCGGCGGCGTTTGAATATTTTCTGAATGCCTCACAGTGGCTCGACGCGTCGTACGACAACTTGCACGCTGTGCTGCCGCGACTGGTCGAAGCTGTCGGATTGCTGGTCGCCAAGTCCGCACCCGGATCCGGTGAACCGTCGGCCGGCCACGCCGCACCGTCGCGACCCAGTCACCACTTTCAACCACCGGTAGTACCTACTCGAAGTGGATGGAAGATCGCGGCCGTCATTCTGGCCATCGTGTTGCTGGGATTCGCAGGCTTTCGCATCTGGATAGCGAACCGCGCCGCCGCCGTTCCGCAGAAGGCCGCGGTGCCCGATTTTTCGCCCCCGCCGCACTCGATCGCAGTACTGCCGCTGGTCAACATGAGCGGCGATGCGTCGCAGGATTATTTCTCCGATGGCATCAGCGAAGAGTTGCTGGACTCCCTGGCGCGATTGAGCGACCTACAGGTCGCAGCAGCCACTTCGTCATTTTCCTTCAAGGGCAAGGAACTCGATGTGCCGACCATCGCGCGCAGGCTGAATGTCGGCGCCATCTTGGAAGGCAGCTTCCGCCGCGTGGGCAATCAGGTGCGCATCAGCGTCCAATTGATCAATGCCATCACCGGCTTTCAAATGTGGTCGCAGACCTACGACCGGGACCTCGTCGATATCTTGAAGCTGCAATCCGAGGTGGCGCTGTCGGTGACGGCTCAATTGAAGATCAAACTGGCGAGCGCGGTCCAGCACATCGAGTTGGGCGGCACCGACAACCCGGAAGCCTACGATGCCTATCTGCATGGCATGCAATATTTTTACCGGCCCAACACCCGCGAAGACGGTCTCACCCTGGCGCTGGCCGCCTTCGACGAGGCCATCGCACTCGACCCCCACTATGCGTCCGCCTATGTCCGCAAAGTCGCCGTGCTCCTGTCCACACCCAACGATCTGGAAGGCCCCAACTCCCGCAGCAATTTGGCCGCACGCGCGCGCGAAGCCGCCGAACGCGCGGTGGCGATTGCCCCGGAATTTGGCGAGGCGCATTTGGCACTAGCCGGCACCTACGGATTCGCATCGATGGAGTTCATCAAAGCCACGCACGAATATGCGCTGGCCGCCAAACTGGCCCCGGGCAGCGCCTACGTGCAAAGGGCCTTCGGTTCATGGGCCAGCTTCATGGGGTACTACGATGCCGCCATCAGCGCGGGCAATCGAACCCTGGCGCTCGATCCCGAGAACTACAACACCTATCTGAAAATGGGCGGCATATTGAAAAATGCCCGTCACTACGATGAGGCGCTCGCCGCGTTCCGCAAAGGCGAGTTGTTGGTGCCCAATTCCCGCGGCGTCAAATCCTCGATCAGCGATATCCTGCTGGCGACCGGTCAATACAAACAGGCCCGCGAGTTATGCGAGTCCAGCGCCTTCCCCTTGGATTCCGACAAGCGTTCTTATTGCCTGACCGTGGCCTATCACGGACTCGGCATGACCGCGGAATCCAACCGCGAGCTCGACAAGTTCAAGATCCAGATCGGAGACTTACAAAGCTACTACCTGGCCTACACCTATGCATCGATCGGCGACTCCAAATCCGCGCTGCAGTGGTTGGCCACCGCCGAGTTGCAGCGCGACCCACGCCTGGCGGAACTGAAGTCCACCTGGAATCTCGATCCGCTCAGGAAGGACCCGGCGTTTCAGGCGCTGGTCGAGAGGCTCAAATTCCCTGGCCCCGCGGACTTAACCGATCCCGCCCCGAGTGTTGTTCAAAATTATCCACAGCAACCTGTAAACCTCGTGCTTAGCTTCGGGTTCTAAGGATAAGGGCTGCCGTCCTTATGCACGAAGCGCCCATCGGAATTGGCGCTCTTCATATCGATATCGGAACACGAGGTGAGATCTTCAGGATCGCGTGACCCCACCTCCAAATAAACCGCCGTCTCCGATGACCGGTTGATCAGGTGATGACCATTGCCGCTGTTCTTCGCAAAGGTCGCACAATCCCCCGCGCGCAACACACTCTCACCGTCGTCTTCGACGAGAATCAGTTCACCCTCGAGCACATAGACGAACTCATCTTCATGGCTGTGCCAATGCCGCTGACTCGACCAACCGCCCGGCGGCAATGTCATCAGGTTCACGCCGAAATCCTGCAGGCCACCGGCATCGCCTAAACGGCGCCGAGTGCGCTTCGCGCAGGGTTGATCGAAGGGCGCGGGATAACCACAGCCCTTGCGCGCCGGAACTGTGTTGATCTCAATCTTTGGCATTCATGGCTCCTGATCCGCAGGCCATATCTCCACGATGCGGCCCTATTCGTTGCTTGACGCGAAATAACGGCAAGACAACTATAAAGCAGTGAGACGGGCTTGCAATGCGCCTTACCCTTTTCCAGGGGACTTCTGGCTTTGGTGGGTGGATAGCGCGGCGCGGCCATGGCGTCGCCACTATTGTGGAAGATACTGAAGGCCAGTCGCAACAAAGAGCGCCAATGACGATAAAACAAGTATTCAAATCGATCGCAACGTCCTCATCCGGATCAGGACGTGTTTCAATGGGTCGCGATTATTTGATATGGCCAACGATTTTAGCGGCGGCTCTGTTTCTGGTTCTCGTCGCATTGTTCGCCATACCGGGCTCTCGCCCGTTAGTTTTATTTTTCGGCGTTCCGGTTGTGGCCATCTTCGCCTTAATCACGAATGCAATATCCTGTTTCCTCGCCATCACATCATTGAAGGAAAGACGATATCCCAGAGCACTATCCGCTCTGGTCTTACCCATCGTATGTACGATCGCCGGTTTGAACTCTGCTGCCACGCTGAAGAGGTGCGTTGCGGCAGCGAACGCCGTGCAGTTCTACGTGGGTTACCCTTACTTCGCGCACGTCGTATCTCAGTTGCCACCGAATTCTGGGCCTCGTCTGGCCGTCTTCCCCATGGATGGATTCATATCGATGAGTCACGGAGTGGCGTTTGATGAAAGCGATGAGTTGGACCTTACAGCCGGCCGGCAAACCCCAGAGTGGAAGGCTAGAGTTGCGCACACCGATTTGAGGTCGGGTGATTTTGATGCAAAGAGAATTGTCGGGCACTACTACCTTTGGTGGTCAGACTAGCTTTTCTCTTCAGTGAGACTCGTCAAGTCGATATTCTCCAGTTAGAGTCGACATTCACGCGATATGCCAATCTCTCATCAATGGCTGGAACGAGGGTTTGCTATGTCCAAGGTTCACTTATCGATGCGCGACCGTACCTTCCTCGCTTTCGCCATCTGCGCCGGACTGGTGGCGACACTGGGCGTGACTCGTTATCAACTCAATTGGAACAGCACGTTCTTCATCCCGAACGCCTTGATGTATGGGGTCTCTCAGATTTGTGTGTTGCTGAGCCTGCTGCCCTTTCGACCCCGGGCGGTATCAGTGGCCAGCGTGGCACTGCTCAATGCTTGCTATCTCGTATTATTCAATGCATGGGTATTCTCCGGTCCGGTTCCTGATGGCGCGACATGGGGCATATATCTCATTGCCCTCTGTGTTGAGGCCGCATTTGCAGCGACTTCCGTAGTTTGGATACGAGCGCACAATGTGGTTGCCTCGTGGCAAGCGGCGCTGATTACCACAAGCTTTGCATTAGCAGGTGTTTTAGCCGTTCACGCGTTTTTTGGAAGCATCGTCTGGCTGAGTAGGAGTTGATCATTCTCGGACAGCGAAGGACTCGGGCGGCCAGACAAAAATATGACAATCAGAAACGCGCTTAGATGGTGGTTTCGCTTTTTATGGTTGGGTTTAATGACGGTCGGCGTGCTGGCTGAGAGTTGGCGACCGCATTCCTGGTTTGCCTACTATGTTCGCATCTCGGTCCTCATTATCCTCAGTATCAGCGTCATTGGCGCGTTCGCGCTTGGTTTCAATTGCCCACGCTGTCGACGCAGCCTCTTGATGAATGCAGGAACCATTTCCAGTGGACGCCCATTCGCATGTCCAAAGTGCGGAATCAGCCTGGATGAATTGGTGAAGAGCGTTAACAAAGAGACATGAGCATTGCGGCCAAAAGCGAGCGGTGAAAGGAACGACGAGGACTCTCACCAAGATCGAAAGCAGTACACAGTCGATGCGATTATATTCTGGGCCTTTTTGATACGCTGTCACCCATGGACACGCACGATGAAATCGACTACACGAAACACAGCGACTCGAACTGGCGGCTATGTTCAGTCGCCTAGATGTCCGCTACGCGCAGGCGGAATGCTCCCGCCGCGCTCATCTTGTCGGGGCGCCGCCATATTGTGACCGACGGCACGACTCCCCCATCGACTGAAGCGGACCGGAATGGATCGCTATCGCTGGCCGGATTTACGCATTGGCATAGAATCGATTACACCCTCGAGCTGTGAGCCGCTCAATGGTGTTTGCGACCGCAAAGCGACGTGACCGTCCTTTCCAACAAGTGCTGCGGAGAAATTGTCATCCGCCAACTGGTACCGACTACGCAATACCATGGCCGTTTCGCGAGACCCTGAAACAGTGAGGCCTACTATCCGTATGATTGTTACATCACGGTCTTCGCCCCCGCGCCATTGCTCCAGCATGTGGAGTTGATTGTTGAAATCCGGATTGTCCACGCGTGGCGTCGAGATGATTAAAACGCGACGGCGCCATTGCATTTCTGCCATCGTTTGCTCCGAAGGCGATGCGAATCCGGAACTCACTAGGCAAGTCATACCGAGCAGCGCAGCCGCCCACACCGTGCTGGATGATGTTCTGTCTATGTACCACATTACCCCAAAACTACCCGTCGGCGTAATGTCGCTCTATAAGTCAATTGCTCGAGATGAGGTCGGAATTGCAGAACTGATCACTATCATCCGACGCCAGAGACGGATGAATACCGACTCAACCATCACTCGTCATTAACGGCGATAGACGAAAGCGCCAGCCAGCCAAAAGCGGAAATAGCGCACATAGAGCGCTATTATGAAAGCGGTCGCTTGGGAGACGCAGGAATTGACGCCGAGATAATCGTCCGGTGAGGTTAGCCAGAGCGGGTCGATACGAGCCTACAGACGGGTCGGCTTCGGCCATGACCAAAGACTCGAGTCTGAAGGTGCGCATCTGACAGCAGCCGCTCGGAAGCCGCGATAAGCTAAATAGGAGCCAGAATCGGGCGACAGCAATGAGCGACGACGACGGTCAATTCGATTATCGTACTCTTACGAAGTCACAGATCGAGTATGCGATTAATCATATCGATCCCTCTCGGTATCCGAAAAACCTACTTAATGCGCGCAGCGCACTGGATGCACGAAACTCTGGCGCTTCACCCGAACCCGAGATTCAACTTCACGGACATGCAGGTTGGATTGCCGGATTTGCGATGTACCTTCTGGCTTCGATTCCGTTTCTTAATGGAATAGATGATTCAACAACTCTCACCGTAAAACCCAAATTTAGGTACCTTTTGCTAGTGGTCGCTCTGCTTTTCATTGTTGCGATCGTGGTGGCCCCTAAGCTTGATCGCCTTGACCTTTATTAAGAGAGACAGTGCAAGTGCGGAGACGACCGAAGCCGGCTTCGAGTCAAGACGAGTCCGTGGACTGCTGTCCAGCGGCGGGCCGAGTTCGGCCAACTGCGGCCGGTGGGCACCACGAAACGATCCCCATAAAGCAGTCGCTCGCTGTATGCGGTAAGCTCACGCCAAGGTAAGCCGCCGCGGTAGCAAATTGACTCTCCGTGAATAAAACACTGCCACTCTACGCTGTCGGCTGGTTCCTTTTCTGCGCTGTTTCCTTCCCGTCGTGCTCAGCCGAACAATCATCCAAGGTAGATGTGACTGAAGGCAATGACATCGGTTTTGCTACAGTCGCTGATGCTCAGGCTATGCTCAAATCGCAAGGGCTTGCAGCGGTGCAAGGATCGAACGGAGACATTTTAATCATCGAACCTAACAACAAAGCGATGTGGCGCTTCACGACAAAAGACGACCCGGCCCACCCCTCGGCGGCAAGGTATGTGTTTACGAAAACTAGCGGAGCGCTGCACGCCGAATTTACGATCTTATGTAAGGCTTCCGCCGGCCAATGCGAATAGTTTCGGAGTGATATTCGAGGTAATGTCTTCCAACTATCCAAGATGATGGCGGGCGATTCCCCGATGAAGTGTTCGTTGAACGACAGGACAATTAGTGCGAGCCGGTGCGGGCGACAGGATCGCTCGATTGATCGCTCTTATGAGCGAATGCTGGCGCAGACGATTACGTTCGTGGGCGGCGGCCCCGGGTAGACAGTAGTCGGCCACTAGCGGGAAATGGATTTGTCGTTATCATCACCTTAAAACAGCCGTTCGTTGCGTGATGAAAGCTAATTAGGCCGAGACGCGAAATCGCTAGGAACGTCGACCGAATAAAATGGAGTTCTCATGCGGCGACTAATTGCCCTAAC
>CAZZWE010000139.1:0-11600 GCA_964657675.1 uncultured Steroidobacteraceae bacterium | reverse complement strand
CTGCTGAAAGACACCTCGAAGCTCTACGTGCAGCGCTTCGAGGAGCGCGCCCGCGAGCTCGGCATGACACTGCCCCAGTGCAAGGCACTGGTGTACCTGTCTCGCTCAGAGGGCATGAGCCAGGTTGAACTGGCAAGTTCAGCGGAGATCGATCCCATGAGCATGGTGCGGATTCTGGACCGCATGGAACTCGACGGTTGGGTTGAACGACGCGCGGATCCCAACGACCGGCGCGCCCGAAGACTCTACTTAATGCCCAAAGCGAAGCCGCTGTTGGCAGCCATCGACCGCGTTTCCAATGCGACGCGCGATGAATCACTGGCGGGCTTCTCCAAACAGGAAACCGATTTGTTGATCGAGGCACTGGAACGAGTGCGTCACAACATCGCTGCCTTGCAGCCGCTCCCGGAGCCTGCCGTCGCATCGGCTCCGCTCAAAAAAGTTGCACGTGCTCGCTCCGCCGAGTGAACCCCTCACGAGGATTATCTTGATGGACAATACCCCTACCCAAAAGACGCGTCTGCAGCGACTGCGTTGGCCGCTGATGATTCTTGCGCCCCTGGTCGTCGTCGCCGGCGCCTCGTATTTCTACATCACCGGCGGGCGCTATCAGAGCACCGATGATGCCTATACCCGCGCCGCCACGGTCTCGATCAGTTCGAACGTCCCGGGCCGAGTGATCGAAGTGGATGTGCGCGACAATGAGGTTATCGAGCGCGGCGCCACGCTGTTCAAACTCGATGACGCGCCCTTCCGTATTGCGGTCGATGACGCCAAGGCGCGCTTGGCCTCCACGCGCCTGCAAGTCGAATCGCTCAAATCCACCTATAAGCAGCGTCAAGTTCAACTGCGCGCCGCACGCGACACGCAGGCCTTTGCCCAGACGCAGTTTGATCGCCAATCGCGCTTGGTCACCTCGGGGATCTCCTCGCGGACCCAGTTTGATCAGGCGTCTCATTCCCTGGATGCTGCCCGCCAAGAGGTGGCCAATGTGCAGCAACAGATCGGTGTGGCGCTCGCCAACTTAGGCGGAAATCCCGATATCGCGCCCGAGAAGCACCCGTTGGTCGCAGAGGCACAGGCGGCGCTCGACCGCGCCCAGCTAAATTTATCGTACACGGTGATCAAGGCGCCCATTGACGGCGTCGTCACCCGCGTCGAGCAACTGCAAGTCGGCGACTACATCGCCGCCTCGGCGCCGGTATTTGCCCTGGTGGCGACACGCGACACGTGGATCGAAGCCAACTTCAAGGAAGTGCAGCTTGCGCGCATGCAACCCGGTCAAAGCGCCACAGTGCGTATCGACCGCTTTCCGGGCAAGAAATTTTCCGCACAAGTGGTGAGCTTGAGTCCCGGCACCGGTTCGCAGTTCTCATTGCTGCCGCCAGAAAACGCTACCGGCAATTGGGTCAAAGTCGTGCAGCGCGTACCGGTGCGCCTGCACATCACCGATGCGGACGCGGCGCTTCTGCTGCAGGCGGGCTTGAGTGCTGACGTTAGCGTCGATACCCAATCAAGCGCGCAACCGCAGACACGCTCAGCGTCCGTCGGAGTCGCGCATTGAGTGAGGCGGTTGCGCATGATCCGTTGAACCTGGGTGGGCCGCGTCGCATGCTCATCACGGTGTCGGTCATGCTCGCCTCCATCATGCAGGCACTCGACAACACCATTGCCAACGTGGCGTTGCCAAGAATTCAGGGTTCACTCTCGGCCACACAGGATCAAATGGCCTGGGTGCTGACCTCCTACATCATTGCGACCGCCATCATGACGCCGCTGAGCGGCTGGCTATCAAGCCAAGTGGGCCGCAAGCGAGTATTCCTGACCTCGGTGGTCGGATTCACCATTGCCTCGATGCTGTGCGGCTTGGCCCAGTCGCTGCCGCAGATCGTGGCCGCGCGTCTGCTGCAAGGCCTGTGCGGCGCCGCCTTGATACCCATGTCGCAGGCGGTGTTGCTCGATATCAACCCGCCCGAGCGTCACGCGCGCGCCATGGCCATCTGGGGCATGGGCGTGATCATCGGACCTATCTTAGGTCCCGCGCTCGGCGGCTGGCTGACCGAGAACTACAACTGGCGTTGGGTGTTCTACATCAACGTGCCGTTCGGCATCCTGGCCTTTCTCGGCATTCTCTCCGCCGTACCTGAAACCCTGGTGCGCAAATCGCGCTTCGATTTTTTCGGCTTCGCGGCGTTGAGCATCGGCATCGGCTCGCTGCAGTTGATGCTGGATCGCGGCCAAATCAAAGACTGGTTCAGCTCGCGGGAGATCTGGGTTGAAGGTACGATCGGCGCCGTAGCGCTGTACTTGTTCGTGGTTCACATGCTTACGACCACGGGTCCCCGCTTCGTCAGTCCGCAGTTATTCAAGGACCGCAATTTCTTAACCGGCAACGTGTTTATATTTGTTGTCGGCGTCGTGCTGTTTGCGACCTTGGCCTTGCTGCCGCCCTTGCTGCAAGACTTGCTCGACTACCCGGTCGTGACAACGGGCCTCGTCACCGCCCCGCGCGGTATCGGCACACTGCTGGCGATGTTTGCTGTCGGCCGTTTATCCGGCAAGCTCGACTTTCGGGTGGTGATCGCCTTTGGTTTCGGCTTGACCGCCTTGTCGTGCTGGCAAATGACCCATTTCGATTTGCAAATGGACCCAAGCACCGTGGTGTGGTCCGGCATTGCGCAGGGGTTGGGTACCGGCTTCGTCTATGTGCCGCTGGCCACCGCTACTTTTGCCACGTTAATGCCGACGCTGCGCAATGAAGGCACCGCGATCTTCAGTCTGTCGCGCAACATCGGCAGCAGCATCGGGATCTCGGTGGTCGAAACTTTGTTGACCCGCAACACCCAGATCATGCATTCCAGCTTGGGCGAACACATCACGCCCTACATGTCCGGCCAGCCGCAACCCACCGGGTCGGCACTGGCGGCGCTCAATGCCACGGTCACGCGTCAGGCCGCCATGATTGCCTATAACAATGATTTTCAATTGATGCTGATTTTATGTCTCGCCGCGATTCCGCTCATCGTCCTGTTGCGTAAAGGCGCACCCAGGAAGTCGGCGGAGCCAGTTGTGATGGAGTGACGATGAAGTGTCTTACTGAATACTTGACCACCCGCATGCCGCATCTATTGCTGTATCGAGGGATCATGCTGGCCTACGCATTGCTCAGCGCCTGTACGGTCGGCCCCAATTTCACCCGCCCGACGCCGCCTTCGGCCGACGGTTACGTGGCGCCCGCCTTGAGCGATGCTCAAGCAGCGTCGAAGGATGGCGCGCAGCACGCGACCTTAGGCGCGCAGATCGAGGGCAGTTGGTGGAGCCTATTCCGCTCCGAGGCCATCGATGCCGTCGTGGCGCAGGCGGTGGACCACAACCGAACGCTGGAAGCTTCCACAGCCACCTTGCGTCAGGCCCGTGACTTGGCCATGGCCTCCGAGGGTGCCCGCTATCCTCAGGTCGGCCTCACCGCCGGGATCGGCCGGCAAAAATACGGCCAGGAACTGTTCGGCGGCTCTTTCAACCTGCCGCCATTTACCTATTTTGCCGTGGGACCCACGGTCAGCTACACCCTCGATTACAACGGCGGCATCGCCCGTGGCATCGAGGAACAGCGTGCCATCGCCGAAGTGACTCAGCATCAACTGGATGCGGCCTACTTGTCCATCACCGGACAAGCGGTGATGCAGACTTTGGCCATTGCCTCTGCGCGAGCGCAAATCGCCACCATCGAAACCATTCTGCAGCAGGACAAGGACAATCTAAAATTGGTGCAGACCGCCTTCGATGAAGGCTCCGCAGCCCGTATTGATGTGGTCAGCGCACAAAGCCAATTGGCGAGCGACATGGCCTTGATGCCGCCGCTGCGGCAAGAACTGTCGCGTGCTCATCACGCGCTGTCGGTCGTGCTAGGCCGTGCGCCGCTCAGCGCACTGCCGCCGGATTTGGAACTGGTTCAAGTCACCCTGCCGCATGATATTCCGGTCAGCCTGCCTTCTGAACTGGCGCATCGCCGCCCCGACATTTTGGTCGCCGAGGCACGATTGCACGCGGCAACCAGCGAAGTCGGCGTCGCTGAAGCCAATCTCTACCCTAAGATTCAATTGAATGGCAGCGTCGGACAGGAAGCTGTCAAGGCGGGCGATTTATTCAACGGTTCGAACACCGCGTGGAGCTTGATATCCGGATTGACGATGCCGCTGTTCGACGGGGGCACTTTGCGGGCTCAGAAGCGCGCCGCCGTTGAAGCCATGCACGCCAGTGCCGCCTACTACGAGGAGACCGTCCTCGAAGCCTTTGGCCAAGTGGCTGATCTGCTCGATGCGCTGAATCACGATACCGAACAACTCGAAGCCCAGGCGCATGCGCAAGAAGCCGCACAGGCCAACCTCGATCTGGCGCGCGCCAGCTACGCCGAAGGCAACGCCGGCGTCATACAAGTGCTCGATGCACAGCGCGCATTCCAACAAGCGCGCTTAGGATTCGTCAGGTCCGAAGCGCAGCGTTACTTGGACACCGTCCAACTGTTTCTTGCTTTGGGCGGCACCCCGCCGGGTGGCGCACCACCCGGCGACGTACCGCCCCACGCGACTTGAGGACTTAGGCAAACACGCCGTATTCCACCTGCAGGATCTCGCCGCTGTCTGTGTTGACCAGCAGAGCGTCGGTGTCGTCACGCACCCACTCGTAGCCTGCGGGTGGCACCTCGAGTGCAAACAGCCAATAGTCAGCAATCAAAAAGGATGGAGCCCAGTAGGCGCGCGGCAGAATCTGCCCGTACGACCAACGTCGGGCCACCCAGCCTGCGGGACGACGATAGGCACCGATGTGGTAGCTTCGCGCCGCCTGGAAATTGTGCTGATAGGCGCCGCGATCAACTTCCTTCGGGCGGCTATCCCAACCCTTAGGCTCCGACACGCGGTCATAGCCCTTAGGGCCAGGATGCGCCTCGCCAGGATGGGCCGGCTCAGGGCGATGGGCAGCGGGTGCGCCGCCACCCTCATGCGGATGTTGCGCCTGCGCGAAAGTGCCGGTGCCTATGAGTACGGCAGCTGCGGTCAGTGAAGCGAATTTGAGTGTCGTTTTCATTGTGATTCCTCTGTTGTCGGCGATTGCCGCAAGGTATGGTGCCAAAATAACGCGCGTGAGCTACGCGTGCTCTTAAGGCTTTGCACAACTTGACAGTCAACCCCAGCGGCGCTCGTTCGCGCCGCGATATTCGGTCGCGCTGAACCTGCGCTCGCGCGGAATGCGGTATTTGCCTACGAGCCGTGTCGGCTTTTTTCCGATACTGTGCGTTGCGTTTTTACTTGCGTTTCGCTGCAACGCTCAAACGCCGCCCGCCATTCCTGAAGTCACGATCACGACACCGCGCGGATTGACCAGCGGCGCCACTGCGCCGTTGCTGGAATTGACGCCGGCCGATTTGGAATCGTACGGCGTCGACACCTTGGCGGACTTGGTGGATGCGCTGAAGCCCATGACTCGCAGCAGCCGCAGCGACCAAACGCCTGTGGTGCTGATCAACGGCCACCTGGCCGGCACGGTCGAATTCGACAATCTGCCCCGGGAGGCCGTGGAGCGCGTCGAAGTGTTGCCAGAATCCGTGGCGCTGCAATACGGCTTCTCAGAAAATCAGCGGGTGCTCAACTTTGTACTACGCGAGCACTATGAAGCGGTGCCGGCCCGGCTGACCGAAAGCGGGGCCACAGAGGGCGGTGATCGAACCAGCGTGGCCGATGCCTCCTGGGTGCATCTCAATGACGAGGCTCGAGTGACGGTGCTCGGCAGTTACTGGGAGAACGCCTGGCTGCGGGAAAGCGATCGCGGCATCGAGCAGCCCGACAGCTACGATCGCACGCTGCAGCCGGATAAGAGCGAAAGCAAAATTGCAGCGACCGTCAGCCGCTCCATTTTAGGGGTGAGCTCATCGTTTGAAACCTCGCTGGACATCATTAACGCCAAGACCTTGCAAGGGGCGGTGGATCTGAATTCCGGCGACGCGGAAGCCTTGCAGCAGAATGCGCGGCAAAACACGGCGCGTGTCGCGGGACAGCTCACCGGACAGCTGGGGCATTTCGTATGGGGCGCGACCGGATCGTACGTCCATATTGTTTCGAATTCCTCCGGCGGCATCGGCACCGATGACAGCGGCAATCTGCTGATCGACCGCACGGACTCATCGCTCAATGCGGGCAACCTGCAGCTTTCCTTGAGCGGCAACGTCGCGTCTTTGCCCGCAGGCGCGGTGGTCGCGAACGCTAAATTCGGGTTTCAATATCAAGGCTTCGCCAGTGAGGACGCGTATCCAGGCAATCCTCTGTCACGTAGCAATTTGGTGCGCACCGTGCGCAGCGGCAGTTTCAATGCCAGCGTGCCGATTGCCGATCGTGAGCACGGCATCCTGCCCCAGCTCGGCGAGTTGTCCGCCACGGTCAATGTCACGCTCGATGATGTGTCAAACATCGGCGCGCTGTGGAGCCAGAGTTATGGGCTTGATTGGATTCCGATCAAGAAGGTGCACCTTAATGCGATATTCACCGACCACCGCACCGCGCCCACCGTGCAACAGGTGTTGGCGCCTCCGATATTTACACCCAATGTGGAGATGTACGATTTCGTAACCGGCGAGACGGTGTTCGTCACCACCATTGGCGGGGGTGCGCCCAATCTGCGTCCCACCGATGACAAAGTCGCCAGTATCGGTGTATCCCTGGGACCCTACTTCGGCAAGACCACCTTCTCTGCGCACTACGAGCAAAATCGCATACGCAACGCCATCGGGTTGCTGCCGCCGCTCACGCCCGATGTGGAACTGGCATTTCCGGAGCGCTTCATTCGCAACGGCGATGGCACTTTGATCGAGGTCGACGATCGCTCGGTCAATCTGCAGCGCCAAAATCTCAACGACTTGAAGTGGGGGTTCAATGTGTGGTTCCCCTGGGGGAGCGCTCCCGCGGGAGGCTCGCCCAATCGGCTTGAGTTCTCGGCTTTCGATACCTGGTACCTGCGAGATCAAGTTCTGATTCGGGACGGGATCCCACCGCTCGATTTATTGAATGGCGCGCCTTCCGATGTGGCAGGCGGACAATCGCGGCACCGAATCGACCTGCGGGCGGTGGTTTACAAAGACGGCTTCGGTGCCGTTCTCAGCGGCACCTGGCGTAGCGCGACGTCGGTCAACAGCGGTGATCCCAGCGCGCTCGACACCTTGTCGTTCTCGGCGCTGGGCACGCTGGACTCACGCATATTTTTGGATTTTGCGCGCTTGCCGCTGACCCATGAGCAATCGTGGACAAAAGGTACGCGCGCTTCGCTGGTGGTGCTCAACGTGCTTGACCGACGCCAAACGGTACTCGATGCCACCGGCCTCACGCCGCTGGCTTTTTTGCCAGGTTATCTGGATCCGCCCGGGCGCACGATTTGGGTCACATTGCGAAAAGTTTTTTGACGCCGCAGGGTCCGTTACACGGCGTCCGCTAACGCGCGTCCGCTACGCCTGCACGACCGACAGCGCGGTGATCAAAGCGGAATTCAAATAGGCGGCGCGCCGCTGCGTGCCGCGCGTCAGGCCGGTGAGCGTGCTGAATCGAGCTTGCGCCATCTTGGCGCGCTCGCCCTCGCCCCAGCAATCGCGCCATGCGACGACCATTTCGTGAACTTGCGGCCAGTTTGAATTTTCGTTCTGTAACGCCAACTCATGGGTGAGCACGGAGACCCGCTCCAAACACATCCACAGCAGCATCAATGCCGGCAACGGCCCCATGCCGAGCAACCCCGGCGGGGTCTGCTTACCGAGCGCCGTATAGCTGATGCCCCAGTACCGGCGAACCAGTTCCGGTGCGGCATCGAAGCGTTGGTCATCATGGGTGGCCGCTACCGCCACCAGTATTTCCGTAGCCAGCTCGCATAAAGCCTCCACACCGAACTCATGACATCGCCTCATGCTCAGGGCTTCAGGGCTCGCAAGTTCCGCGGTCCCGAAGGCCAGCTTTCCGAAATGCTTCGATACACGCCTAGGCATGCCTTAGTTGTACCCCAAGCGTTGATTCAAAATTAGGATGCAATTCTCAATTCGTCACGAGGGCCTACTGTGCCGCTAGCTGGCGCAAGGCCCGTTCGAATACTTCAGCCGGTTGGCCGCCCTGGATGAGATGCTGATCATTGATGATCACCGAAGGAACCGCCTGGATGCCGCGGTCCGTGTAGAACTTCTCGCGTTCGCGTACTGCGGCCGAAAATTCGTCCGACTTCAATATTTCAGACGCCCGGGCGGCGTCTAATCCGACCTGGGTAGCCACTTCGATGAGCACCGCGTGGTTGCTTGGGTCCCGTCCCTCGGTGAAATACGCGCTGAACAACGCATTCTTCAACGCCTCCTGCTTGCCTTCCAACTCCGCCCAATGCAACAAGCGATGTGCATCGAAGGTGTTGTAAATGCGGCCGCGTTTCTGCATGTTGAATTGAAAACCCAACGCGGCGCCGCGGGCGCGAATGGCCTCGCGATTGCGCTCAATGTCGGCCGCGGTGGATCCATATTTTTGCCCGATATGCTCGACGATATCCTGGCCCTCGGCGCCCATCTGCGGATTCAGCTCGAAGGGCTGAAAATGCAGCTCGGCAGTCACATCACTCTTGATGTTCGCCAACGCGGTTTCCAAGGACTTGAGGCCGATGACACACCAGGGACAGGAGACGTCCGACACGAAATCGATTCTTAGCTGCTTCGCCATGGGTGCTCCTGAGAAAAAGCCATTGAGCAATTATGGGGCTCCCACAAGTGATTTCAACGCATCCGCACCGGCAGGCAGCGCAGACTTTAGTATCGCGGAACGATGCGCGCGACCGCGGCCCGCGGGATCCAACCGGTTTTTCCTTGCAGCGTACGGATCAACACAAAATCCTCATGCTCGGCGGTGATATTCACCGTGTCGGCTTCTGCGAGCACAAATAAACTGTCTCCCAACGGCGCCGGCGCGGCCCTCACCGGGGTTTGCGCGGCAATCACCACGGCCGAATCCAACTTGGGCCACACCAGCGCAGCATTGCTGGCCGCCACCGCCGCCAATCCCGCACCGAGGAGCGCGGTCGCCGCCAGCAGACGAGCCGGCGCCAATTTTCGCCGCCAGGCAATGCCACTTAAACCCATGAACAGCAGGCCGGCCAGCAGCACGGCGGCAACCATGAGAGGACGCGGTAACCTAAAATACTGTAAATCGGTGGGCGGCTCCGTTGGTACCCGCGCCGCTTCGCGGACGCGGTGCAGATTCGATTCAATATCCGCATCCTTGGGTGCAAGCAATCTGGCACGCTCGTAACTAAGAACCGCCAAGCCCGGTTGCCCAGCGCGCGCATAGTCATTCCCCAAGTTATACAACTGCGCCGCGTCGTATCCCGCCGAGGCAGTGTCAGCCCGCGCCACGCCGGCCAGCGCCGAGACCATGCCGAATACCCACGCACCGACAAGAATCCACTGCTTCATGAGTGACGACCCTCGATCACGGAGCGTACCACTTGGGTCCAGCGCGAAAAATCCATGGCTGGCGGTGCTTGGCCTGAGTAAAGCGCTGCTTCGGCCATCGCAAATAATTGCAGTATTTCGCTGCCCTCGTCGCCCAACTTTTCGCGCAGCAGGCTTACGCTGATGACAGCTGGATCCACTTGCCACCGCTGCGCAAGCGCGGCGCGCAGTGTGGCCTGGGCCGTGGCAAGAAACCCCGTGGCGTTTCCCGACCGTTTGGCGGCATCCAACGCGGTCAACTGACGCTTCAAGGCCGGGGTGATGCCCGTGACTGACGCTCGCCCAGACAGCGCGACCGCTAAACTTAACGCCGCAGCCAAGACCGAGGCCATGCTCAAAAATGCAACCCGCAAATAAACCGGCGTCAGATACCGCGCGTGTTCGCCGGTATCGGGGTGATTCGGTCGAAGCAACAGCGCTTTGACCGCGCCGGCAGTCGGGGCCGCCGCGCCTTGCGCGGGTGCGCTGCTCGCCAACGGCGCCGAGATCGTGACGTTGAGCGCAGATCCGGAGGCAGTTGCATAGCGGCGCGCCACCGGATCGAAATAATTAAAGGACAATGGCGGCAGCGTCTGAGGGCCTGATTGCGAAGCGATCACCGGCTGCTCGAACAACTTCTCGCCCTTGGCACCCACCGCATCGGATTTCTTGAAGGTGGAGGTCGGCGGATAAGTCTTCCACTGATCCAAGTGCTTAAACATCGCCGTATCGACTCGATCGAAATTTCCGGCGCCGGTGATGTGCATGCGAACCGTAAGCGGCTCGCCGGCCGACGCTTTGTCGCTCGACAATTCGCTCGAGACCTTAAAGTCGCCGACCGCCCCGCTGAAATCTGCCGGCCGTCCCGTGGTGGGCAGGGCCAGCACCTTTAAATCGGTGGCCGGACTCGACACCGTGATATCCCTTTTGACCATGGCGCCGAATCGGTTCTGCAAGAATGGATCGCCGAGCAAATCATCCAGCGCAGATTCCTGTTGTGACTGGGTGCGAATCTTGACGGTCAGCGGCGTATCCACGGATAACGAAAAGCCACCGGGTTTGACCGCAGCGATCACGCTATGCCAGATCAAAACCTCGAAAGTCTTGCCGTCGATTTTGCGCAGTTCGTGCTCAGGCTCCCGCGACAGGTTATTGAGTGTGAATTCCGAACCCGTCAGCGTCGGCAATCCGTGGATGGATGTCACGAAGCCTGCGCGCAGTCCGAGCTCAATATCGACAGGAACAATCTCACCCACGAAAACATCCCGCTTTGGCATGCTCAAGCGCAGGAACGCCGAACCGTCGCTGGTCATTCTCAAGCCAGCGGCTCGCGCTGCGTTCAGCGCCGAGAGATTGGCTGTGGGAATGGCCGGCTGGCCCGCGCGCGGCGGCGGCGGTATCACGGCCTGCGGGACAGCCGGCGTCACCTCCAGAATCAGTGGCTGCGACTTTGGAGTGACGGCGGGTATTTTGTAAATGCCGGCGATCTGCGCGGTGACGCGCAACACCACGGAACTGGTTGGAAATGACACGCCGTTGACGAACTCCATCTGGTTCGCATGGCCGAGCAATTCGAAATCCAATCCTTGGACCACCGGCATGGTGAAGGCACCCATGCTAGGACCCAAACTGGTGATGCGCATGATGGCCGATTGGCCCATGACTATCTTTTGCGGCTCGATGGTGGAGTAGGCCAGCGGCGTATCCGCCATCACGCGGACGCAAGCGAACAACGCAGCGAGCATCACCACTGCGAACCTGAGCCTTTTGCAAAAACGGCGCATCATCACCAGTCTTTGAATGGCTTGTCCGGCGGATCCCGATGCGCGTTGTTGAGCGCAGCCGGGGCGGCGGGGCCATGCCGCTCATCCCCCTTGGCCGAATCCAATAACTCTTGCGCCTCGGCCCGGCTCATCTGGCCGGGCGCCCGCGGGCCCTCGGGTGGTGCATCGTCCTCATCGGGCGGCGGCGAATCATTGGCATTCGGCGGCGGCGCTGCGGGCGGCGGCTTGTTGCCTTGAGGCGGCGGCTCTTTGGGCGGAGGTTGGCCCTGGGGCGGTGGTTGGCCGGGAGGCGGCTGTCCCGGGGGCGGTTGGCCCGAGGG
>CAZZWE010000138.1:0-11646 GCA_964657675.1 uncultured Steroidobacteraceae bacterium | reverse complement strand
TCGTTTCAAATTCGCCAACGAGATGACGCATCGCTTGGCGCGCTTTAACTATCAATTACTGGGCGAGGACCCGGCGCGTCCGCAGGATGACATCATCATTCGTATGCTGCTGGGTACCCGCGCCGACAAGAGCGCCGAACGCATCATGCAAAATGCCTACCGTCGCGTGCTCACCAGCTTCGAGAGTTTTGACACCACGGTGCTGCTCAACCCCCATTGACGCGTTCGGGCTGATCGCGGTCAGCCTCGAACAACTGCAGCAGTTGCTCAGCCGACTCCCGGCTGGTCTCCAGCAGTTTCTTCTCATCGTTCTTCACCGCCTGCTGTTTGGCCATGGTGATCTCATCGTGCACGCGGAATTGTGCCACGGCCTCCAGTGATTTCGCTTTCGACAGACCGAGCGCCTCGAGCACCTGCACGGAAAGCTCTAGGCTGGACACGAAGGTTTCGCGGATGGTGTAGCGCACGTTCAGGTCCATCAAGCGAAACGCATGCTGGCGATTGCGCGCCCGGGCGAAGATTTTCAGGTTGGGAAAGTGCTGGAGAATCAGCTCCGCGGTGCGTACCGAGGCGTCGGCGTCATCGATGGCCAGCACGAAAATTTCGGCGTTCTCCGCATGCGCCGCGCGCAGCAATTCCAAACGCGACGCATCGCCATAGAACACTTGATTGCCGAAGCGGCGCAAAAAATCCACCTGTGTCTGACTGGCCTCGAGCGCGGTGAAAGGAATTCTCTTGGCGCGCAAAATGCGTCCAACAATTTGGCCGAACCGGCCGAAGCCCGCAATGATGACCTTGGGGTAGAGTTCCGTCGGCGTGTCGAACGGGCGCCCGTCGGACTCCACGGGCTTGACCGTCACATCGTAGAGCGCCAGCAGCACGGGGCTTAAGATCATGGAGCCGGTGACCACCAGCACCAGCAGTTCGGCGCTTTCAGTGTCCATGACACCGAGCGCCGCAGCCAATCCAAACAGCACGAATGCAAACTCGCCGCCGGACGGCAAGCTGATGGCAAGGCCCCGGCTGGCGGCGGTGCTCAAGCCCGAAATGCGGCCGACGCCATACAACACGCCAACCTTTACCAGCATGAATGCCACCGTCAAGCTGATGATGAGCACCGGCCTCTCGCGCACCAGGCCAAGATTGGCGGACATTCCTACGCTGATAAAAAATAACCCCAACAATAGGCCTTTGAACGGCTCGATGTCGGCCTCCAACTCGTGGCGAAATTCGCTATCGGCCAGCAGCACGCCGGCCAGGAATGCGCCCAGCGACAGTGACAGTCCAACCTGACTGACCAACAATGCGGTTCCGATGACGATCAGCAAGCCTGCGGCAGTCATCGCCTCGGCCACCTTGGTGGCGGCCACGATCCGCAGCATGGGCCGCAGCACGTAGCGTCCGCCGATGACCACGATGCCAAGCACCGCGATCAACTTCAGCACCAACATGCCGTCGGGGCCGCCGCGTTTGGCCGCCGCGATGCCAAGCAACGGCAGCAGCGCCAGCGCCGGCATGACCGATATGTCCTGAAACAGTAAAATGCTGAAAGAGGATCGGCCAAACTGGGAATTGAGTTGCCCGCGCTCCGCCAACAATTGCAGGGCCAGCGCGGTCGAGGACATCGACAACCCGTAGCCGATGATCAGCGAGGACTGCCACGTGAGATGAAAAACGAAAAACGCGCCTAGGCCCAGGAGGGCGGTGGTTACCACCACTTGGGCCGAGCCCAAGCCGAAAATGGGTTTGCGCAACACCCACAGGCGTGAGGGCTGCAGTTCCAGGCCGATGACGAACATCAAGAGTACGATGCCGAACTCCGCGATCTGCTGGGTGGCGTCGACGGTTTTGATCAACCCCAAAGAAGCCGGACCAATGATGATGCCCGCCGTCAAGTAGCCGAGCACCGACCCGAGCTTAAAACGCCTGAAAATGGGGATTGCAATGACCGCCGCGGCGAGGAATATGGCGATCTGCCCCAACAAGCTCATAATATTTCTCCGTGAACGTCCAAAGAGCCTAGCACTATGTATCGCCAAAGCATTCAATTTCCAATCAAGGACGCGGCGCTGCGCGAAGATGTGCACGCGCTCGGAGACCTGATTGGACAAACTCTTCGCGACCAAGGTGGCGATGAATTTCTCAAGCTGGTCGAAGGCGATCGGCTGGCGGCGATTTTGCATCGCGATTCGATGTCGGAGGGTGTCGCAGCGGATGGCACGTCTGGTTCCGATTTGCAGTCGCGCGTCGAGGGTCGCTCGCCGTCGTCGGCCACCGACCTGACTCGCGCTTTCTCTACCTGGTTCATGGCGGTGAATACGGCCGAGAAGGCGCATCGGGTGCGGCGTCGCCGCGAGTACCTCAACGACTCACGCACCATGCAACCGGGCGGCATCGCCGATTGCATCGCGCGTCTGCAAAACGACGGCGTGACCTTGCAGCAGGCGCTGAAGCTGATTGCCTCGATGAGCATCGAGCCGGTGTTCACCGCGCACCCGACCGAATCGACCCGCCGTACGATTTTGCGCAAGCAGCAGCAGATCGCCGAGGATCTGTTGGACCGGATGAACCCGACCTCGACGCGCGCCGAGCTTGCCACCTTGTGGGCGCGCGTGCGCCTCGAGATCAGCAGCATTTGGCAGACCGAGGAACATCCGCGCGAGGAACTCACCATTGCGGATGAGCGCGAGCATGTGCTGTTTTATTTGATCGATATTCTGTATCGCGTGGTGCCGGTGTTTTACGAGGAGATCGAAGCGGCATTGGCGATTGCTTACGATGTGCCGGTTGAATCGCTGAATGTGCCGAACATCGTGCGCTTCGGTTCATGGGTCGGCGGCGACATGGACGGTAACGCCGATGTCCATGGCAAAACCATTCGCGAAACCTTGCATCGTCAGCAGCAGCTGATCGTGTCGACGTATTTCAAGGAATGCGGCGTGATTGCCGAGTCCTTGAGTCAAAGCGCCAATCGGGTGGGCATCAGCGCCGCATTGGGCTCACGTATCGATGGCTACAGCGCTATTTTGCCGGGCGCTCAGACCATTGCACCGGCGCGGCATGACCGCATGCCGTACCGCATTTTCTTTGGACAAGTGGGCGAACGGCTCAAGGCCACCTACGAGGGGCGCCCGAATGCCTATCAGAGTCCGGACGAATTTTTGGCCGACATCAAATTGGCGGCTGAAAGCTTGATCGAGAATCGCGGCCGTCATGCCGGCTATTTCTTGGTGCGGCGCTTGATTCGTCGCGTGCGCACGTTCGGATTTCATCTGGCAACGCTCGATGTGATTCAACATGCGCAGGTTCATAACGAGGTCATCGGCCAAGGGTTGGATATTCCGGATTGGGCCGCCTTGCCAGGCGAGGAGCGGCTGCGGCAGTTGCGCGATTTATTGGCGCGTGACCAAGGACCCAGCGTCACCTTCGATGCGGTGGGCCGCCGCAGCCTGTGGGTGTTCGAGGCCATTGCCCAAGCCCGGCACAAGTTCGGCGGGCGTGCCATCGGGCACTACATCATCAGCGGTGCGCAAGGACCCGAAGATGTATTGGCCGTGTTGCTCTTGGCGCGTTGGGCTGATATCACGGATAAGCGCACCGGCGAGGCGCCCATCGATGTGGCGCCGCTGCTCGAGTCCATTGCCTCGTTGGAAACCGCGGGCTCGGTCCTCGCGGCATTGCACCGGGAACCTGCCTATGCGCAGCACCTACAGTCACGCTCCAACCGTCAAATGGTGGTCATCGGTTACTCGGATTCCAACAAGCAAGGCGGCATCGCCGCCTCGCGCTGGGCGCTGCAGGTGGCCCAGGTGCAGTTGCTGGATCAAGCCCGCGAAGCCGGCATTGAGCTGATGATTTTCCACGGCCGTGGCGGCACCCCCGCGCGCGGCGGCGGGCGCACCGAAAACTTGGTGGAGTCGCTGCCCAACGGCGCCATGCACGGCGCGCTGCGCTTGACCGAGCAGGGCGAGGTTGTCAATCAAAGCTATGGGCTGCGGCCGATCGCCATGCGCACCTTGGAGCGCACTTTCGCCGCCGTGGCGCTGGCCACCGCGCATGCCGACAGCACACCGCCCGTTGCCGAGGATCAACTCGCGGCCATGCGCACGCTGGCGGCGGAGAGCCTCGAGGTGTATCGCGGACTGGTATTTCGCGAGCCGCGCTTCTTCGAATACTTTCGCGCGGCCACGCCCTTGGATGTGATCGAGCGCATGCACATCGCGGCGCGTCCGGCGATGCGCGGCGGGCGCGTCGGCGTCGAGTCGCTGCGGCCGATTCCCTGGGTGTTTGCCTGGACCCAGAGCCGGCACATGCTGCCCGGCTGGTTTGGTTTCGGCAGCGGATTGAAGTCTGCGATGGCGCAGCATGGTGAGGCCGTGTTTTCCCGGATGCTGAAGGATTGGCCTTTCTTCTGGCACCTCCTGGATGATATCGAGGCCATGCTGGCGCGCACCGATATGGACATCGCGCACCACTATGATCAGCTGGCGCCCGAACCGCTGCGTGAGTATGCCAAACCGATCGCGGCCGAATTCAAACTGACCAGCCAGCTGGTGTTGAGCTTGCGCGGCTTCGGCTCGTTGCTCGACAGTGATCCGACGTTGCAGCGCTCCATTGCCCTGCGCAATCCCTACATTGATCCCATGCATTTGATGCAGGTGGATTTGCTGAAGCGTTGGCGCGCGACGTCCCGTCAAGACCCGGCGTTGTTCGGCGCACTGCGCGCCACCATCAGCGGCATCGCTCAGGGGCTGCAGGCAACGGGCTAGCGGCTCAGCACTCCGGCACGTTGACGGCGAGGCCGCCTTGCGAGGTTTCTTTGTAGATGGTGGACATGTCGAGGCCCGTCTGGCGCATGGTGTTGATGACTTGGTCCAACGACACTTTGTGCGAGCCGTCACCGCGCAGCGCCAGACGCGCCGCGTTGATGGCCTTCACCGAGCCCATGGCGTTACGTTCGATGCAGGGGATCTGCACCAAGCCGGCCACCGGGTCGCAGGTCAACCCTAAGTTGTGCTCCATGCCAATTTCAGCGGCATTTTCGATCTGTTCATTGCTGCCGTTGAGCGCCGACACCAGTCCGCCGGCCGCCATGGAGCACGCCACACCCACTTCGCCCTGACAGCCCATTTCCGCGCCGGAAATCGACGCGTTTTGTTTGTACAGCATGCCGATGGCGCCGGCCGTGAGCAGGAATCGGATCACGCCGGCATCGTCGGCACCGGGCTCGAAACGCCGGTAGTAATGCAGCACGGCCGGTACGATGCCGGCCGCGCCATTGGTCGGTGCCGTGACCACCTGTCCGCCGGCGGCATTCTCCTCGTTGACGGCGAGGGCGAACACATTGACCCAGTCGAGTGCGTGCATCGGGCTCGACGGGTCGCCGCCCATCAGCTGACGATAGAGTTTCGGTGCGCGCCGCCGCACCCCGAGTACGCCAGGCAGCAATCCTTGCGCTTCAAAGCCACGCTTCACGCAGTCCTGCATCACCTGCCAGATGCGCAGCAGGCCCGCGCGTACTTCCGACTCGCTGCGCCAGGTGCGCTCGCGGGCCATCATCAATTCATGTATTTCCAGTCCCTGCGCCTTGCCATGTTCGAGCAGGGCATCGCCGGAGGCGAACTCGAAGGGCGGCGTCAGGCGAACCGCGCCGGGTGCGACTTCCGCGCCCGCCTGGATGATGAATCCGCCGCCGATGCTGTAGTACTCCTCACGCGCCAACACCTGCTGCGACGCGTCGTGCGCGGTGAAGCGCATGCCGTTGGAATGACCGGGCAGCACCTGGTCCATGTGAAACAACAGATTCAACGGTTCGTCGAAATCGATTTCATGTTTACCGAGTAAGCGGATCTTTCTCGCCAGACGGATGCGCTGCAGTATCGGCTCCACCTGGGCGGAGTCGATGGTGTCCGGACTCATGCCTTCCAGGCCCAGCAAAATGGCGCGGTCGGTGCAATGTCCGCGGCCCGTCAATGCCAGCGAACCGTACAACTGCGCCGAGACTTGGGCAGTACGCTCGAGCAAGCCGCGAGACTCAAGCAGCTCGACGAAGCTACGGGCGGCATTCATAGGCCCCATGGTGTGCGAACTGGAGGGCCCGATGCCAATCTTGAAAACGTCGAAAACACTCAAACTCATGCGCTTGATCACCTCGCGGACTTAAGCCTGCCATGATACGCCGTGCCGCAATCCAGCGGCGCCGGCCAAGTGTTAAACTTCGGTGATAAGTATTCTTGCTGGCTATCAACGGAGTGTTCCCATGACTCGCATTTCCCGATTATTTGCAGCTTCGCTGCTCACGACGCTGGCGGCAATAAGCGGCGCCACCCTGGCCGCTGCGGCGATTCCTGCCAATATCAAAGAGGCCGTGGCCGACAGCGCGCGCCCTGAAGCGGATACGCAGCGCGACGCCAACCGCAAGCCCGCTGAGACGCTGGCCTTTGCGGACGTTAGAAGCGGCGAGCAGGTTGGCGAACTGATTCCCGGCGGCGGATATTTTTCGCGCATCTTCAGCAAGGCCGTGGGACCCAAGGGCCATGTGTTTGCTTTGGTTCCGCCGCGTCCGGCAAGCGCACCCGCTGATCAGCCTGATCGCAATGCGCCAATCAAGGCGCTGGCCGCGGATGCGAATTATTCCAATCTCAGCGTGGAGGAGTTGGTGTCAGGCAAAGTGGCGGTGGCCACGCCGCTCGACCTGGTGTTCACTGCACAGAACTATCATGATCTGCACAATGTGCCGAGCTTGGATGTGGCGGCGTTCAACAAGTCGGTCTTCGATGCGCTGAAGCCCGGCGGTCTGTATGTCATCGTCGATCATTCGGCAGAGGCAGGCTCTGGGAGCCGTGACACCAGCACCTTACACCGCATCGATATGGCCACCGTAAAGCAGGAAGTCACCGCTGCCGGATTCGAATTCGTTGCCGCCAGCGATGTGTTAAAGAACCCGGCCGATGTGCGGACCGCGAAAGTGTTCGACCCGACCGTACGTGGAAAAACCGACCAATTCATCTTGAAATTTCGTAAGCCGAAGAAATAGTACGGTAAGCCGCACAGGCGACCGTGCGGCGCCCGTACCGCGAACTTGCGGCTGAATTAGCTGTCAACTTGAGGGTGGGCTTTGCGTTGAAGGTATTGAGGACAAAGGACTCGAGCGATATGAAAGTGGCAAAAAATTCAATTTCAGCTGCAATGCGTTTCTCGGCCGTCGCGACTGCGGCCCTCACGTTAGCGGCATGCGTCACGCCGCCGCCGCGCACCGTGCGGGTGGCTACGCCGCCGCCGGAGCGGGTGATCGTGTACCCGGCTCAAGGCCAAAGCCCTGAGCAAACCGACCGCGACCGCTATGAGTGTCATGTGTGGGCCGTGCAGCAGACCGGTGTGGATCCGAGTCGATCCGATGCCAGCCCTTATGAGCGGGTGGTGGTGCAGCCCTCGACACCGCCAGGCTCGAACGCAATCGGAGGCGCCATTGCGGGTGCCATCATTGGCACCATCATCGGCGGTCCGCGCAATGCTGGGGCCGGCCTCATCCTGGGCGGTGCAACGGGCGCGGTCATCGGTTCGGCCGCGGACGCCAATGCACAGTCACAGGCGTATCAAACGCAGGCGCAGATCAATCAAGCCCAGGCTGAGGGCAGGGCGCGGGCCGACTCATATCGGCGCGCCATTGGCGCCTGTTTGACCGGACGCGGCTACACGGTTACCTAAAGGCCCATGGAATCATGAGAACTATTTTAAAAATCGCGATCCCTCTGGTGGGATTGCTCGGCCTTCAGACGTTGAATCTTGCCGTGGCGGCCGATGATCATGGCCGGCCCGAGGAGCGCGCACGGCCCGAGGCTCGTCCCAACGTGCGAGGTCCTGGACCCGGGGGTCCCGGCGGACGTCCTGCGTATGATGGGCGCGGACAGGTGTTGGACAGCCGCTATAACCATGGCCGCTATTACCCGCCCATTGGCACAGTGCGGCCGAATCTACCACCCAGCTATCGGCCCTATTATCGCGGCAACGACCGTTTCTATTTTGATGGCGGCGTTTGGTACGCCCCGCGCGGGCCTGGATTTGTCATAGTGCGCCCGCCACGCGGCCTGGTGATCAACGTACTTCCGCCTTATTACACGACGGTGTGGTTTGGTGGCGTGCCTTACTACTATGCGGACAACGTGTATTACGCGGCAGCGCCCGATCAAGGCGGTTACGCGGTCGTGGATCCGCCCGATAACGCCGATCAGCCGTCCAGCCCGCCGGACAGCCCTTCGCCCCAGTCCGACATGATCATTTACCCGAAGAATGGCCAGTCCAAGGATCAGCAGGCGGCGGACCAATACGAGTGCTACAACTGGGCCAAGGGGCAGACGGGATTCGATCCCACCCAACCCGGTGGCGGAGTCCAGGGCAATGCGGATCAGAGCCGCAACAATTATGACCGTGCCATGTCAGCTTGCTTGCAGGGCCGCGGTTACCAAGTTAACTAATAATCAGTCATTCGTGGGGCGAGTCCTACGCTCGCCCCATCTGTCCGGCGGACAGTGAACTGTCGGCTCCCTAGGCAACATCCGTAATGGCTTGTCGGCGTTTTATTGTAGGGAGTTTCGCGCAATGCTCACGGCTCATCCCAGTACCGTACCGCAGAAAAAAGATTTACACGTTGGCGGACTTGGATCGACGGCGCGTGCCGACGCCTCCGCCCCTCGCGGCTACGTCGCCGATGACCTCATCGATTCCGCTCAATCCTGGGTTGATAGAGCCCGAAACGCCGAAGTCTTTATTCGCACCAATCCGTGGACTGCCGTGGCATTGGTGGGTCTGGTCGGTTTGGCTGCGGGCGTCGCCCTTGCCAGGCGCGGGTGAGCATGATGATGGAACGTATGAAAAGCTTGGAAGATTTCGGGCGCAAGTTTTCAAACCGGCGCGAGTGGCGCGATTTCATCGCCGCCGTGCAATGCTCGGTTAATTATCCGGTGGTGCTGAATGCCTTGCGAGACAGCATGGCGCGAGTCGCGGTACCCGCCGCGTTGTCCGAACCCGTCAAGTAGTCGTCAGGCGTTCCGGATGCGCGTACACGTTGCAATGTGTCTCGCGCAGGAATCCGGCCAGTGTGAGGCCTGAGGCGATCGCCAAATTCACTGCGAGACTGGAAGGCGCGCCGATGGCGGCCAAGATGCCGACGCCCGATCGCAAGGCTTTTTGCACCAATTCGAAGCTAGCCCGGCCGCTCAGTAGAACAATCCTATCCTTCAGCGGCAGCTTTCCGGCCAGCAGGTTCATGCCCACCAGCTTATCGAAGGCATTGTGACGGCCCACATCCTCGGCCAAGTCCAACAGCTCCCCTGAGAAATCAAACACGGCCGCCGCGTGAATGCCGCCGGTATCGCCGAACTTCGACTGCATGGCCCGCATCCGTGGCGGCAGTTTGAACAGTACCGACAGGTCAACGCCACCGGTATTGGGGACATGCGTTGCCGCAGCTTTCGCGATGGCGGCGTCGAGTCCCGTGGTGCCGCAAACGCCGCAGCTGGAGCCGGCAGAGAAGCGCCGCGCCGGGGTCTGAACCGCGATTTCCACGCTGGGATGCAGGCGCACGTTGACCACGTTGGGGCGGCGGGTGCTGGTCTCGATGGCATCGATGTCCGCGGGGTGATTGACGATGCCCTCGCCGTACAACAAGCCAGCCGCCAACCATTCATCATCGCCGGGGGTGCGCATGGTGGTGCCGAAGGACACGGGATCACCACCGAATGCCGGATGGTGCAGCTGAAATTCCAGCGGCGCTTCCACGGCCACCCGGTCTTCCTTTTGCACCTGAGCGTCCATGCTCGAGCGCAGCACACTCACTTTGAGTGTGCCGCTCTCGACGTCGCCTAAGTTCTGGCTAATTTCTTCTGCGGTCCTCATGACCGCATTATCGCCTAATTCCGGTAGGTGAAGGTCAAACCGATCGTTCGGGGACGGTAGGTGAATTGGCGCTCCAAGCGGCTATTGCCATCACCTGGATCAATGGTGAAGTTGTAATTCGTCACCACATGGGTATCGGCCAGGTTGTCGACAAAGGCGGCCACTTGCCAGGCGCCGATGGTCACTCCGGTGCGCGCCGACACAAAATTGGTCGCCGATAGACGGTAGTTGGCCGGATCGTACTGCAGCGTCGAGGCGTCCTGTCCCGGCGAGTTCCACTTGGGGTGGCCCTGGTATTCGTCGTCCAAACGGAAAAAGGAATCATACGCCATGACTTTGAAGCGGTATTCCAGGCCCAGCGTCATCGTGAACGGCACCCCGGGCTGACCGCTTTGTCCGGTGATGGAGTCGCCCTTCGAGACAACGGGATCGGTGGGAACATAGCCCGGAGGCGGGTTCGCCGGCGGCGGTGCCAAGACTGAGTTGGACGTGTACTTCGCGTCGGTGTAGCCAGTGGCGAGTTCCACCGTGAACGCATCCGTAAGAGCCACTTCAGCCTGCAAGTCGAAGCCTTTCGCCACAGCGGTGCCGAGATTATCGATGAATGAAATCTGACAGATCGGGGGCACCACGGTCTGTTGAATGTTGTTCCAGCGGATGTAGTAAATGCTGCTGGCGAGTTTCACCCGATTGTCGATGTTGTTTTTGGCGCCGACTTCGAAACTTTGCACCGTATCCGGACCGAAAGTCAGCGGCGAGCTGGTGATGTTGAAGGCGGCAAAATCTGCCTGGCAAGCCGCCTGCGGCACGGGGTTGTTGGCGCCGCCGGGCCGGAAACCCTTGGCATAGGTGAAATAGTACAAATCGCGCGGGTCGGCCTGGTAGGACAAGCTCAGCTTGGGCGTGAACGAATTATTCGTCTGCGAGGAATCCACGCTTTGCGGCTGCAGGAATAATTGCGGTCCGCCGGTCAGGGTGTGGTTTTCGAATTTGGTTCTGGAGTAGCGCACGCCGGCCGTTAGCTTGAACTGGTCGGTGAACGAGTATGTGCCCTCGCCGAATAGCGCGACCTGCTCATCCTTGGCGTTGGTATTCAAAAAATATGAATCGTTCGGAAAACGCGGGTCGTAGGTGACCGGGTTGCCGTTCGGGTCGACAAAGAAATTCGTGTAGGGCTGTCCGGTGGCGGCCAGCGACAGCTCGTTCAGCAGAGGATCGTGAATCTGCTCCAGATAGCTCTGACGATTTTCGTTGGCGAATATGCCCGCCGTCCAGATGAATGCCGCGGACGGATCATTCGACTGCAAGCGGATTTCCTCAGTCAGATTTTGCTGGCCGTTGTCGATGGTGGCGGGCGATTGATAGTTGAGTGCGCCGGCCGGTAAGTGAATGCCTGCGCCATCAACGAGGGGGTAGGGGTTTGAAATCGGCGCACCGGAATTAGGGTCTAGGAACACACCCGATTGATAGAAGCCCAAATTGTAGAGCGTCCCGTCATAGCCGGTGGTTTCGCGACGGTGATAAAACGAGGTGTTGGATATCAATTTCGCGAATCCGAGATCCCCTTCGGCTTTGACCGACGCCAGGTAGAAGCGATCCGGGTCGGGATTGCGGGTCGGGTTGGCGCTAACGAAGTTGTTGCTGCCAGGATTGGAATAGATCGGCCAGTAATTCTCGACGTCGTTGCGATAGCGATCTTGGTAGTAAATGCTGGGCGTGATGTCGATGCCTTCCACCGGCTGATAGATAGCG
>CAZZWE010000137.1:0-11683 GCA_964657675.1 uncultured Steroidobacteraceae bacterium | reverse complement strand
GGCCACACCTGCCGATCAACGACTGCTGGAACTACTGGGGAAATGGCTCGAAAGTCTCGAGTTGCATGCCAAGTACTCGTCTCTCGATGACGACAGTTATTGGCGCATTCAACCCTGGGTGGAGCATCAGCGGCCGACTCGTTGGATCGTCGATCTTGCCAAACAGAAAACCTTGGCACTGCGCGCTCAGGTCGAGGAGCGGATCAAAGCGGGCGATGCGCAATTCTCCGACTCGCTGGAGTTGATGACTTTTCTGGCCAACCTCGTGGGCTCGGAACATATCGAGCGCTTTATCCCAGTGGCTGATGCGAAAAACGAGCGCCCGCCGGCGCCGCGTGAGGAACCCGCAGCGCCCCCCAATGCCGCCACCGGCACACGCGAAATGCCGCAATTCCTAGCCACGGGCCGCAAGTCGCCGGCACCCACGCCCGCGAGCACCACACAGGTGGCGCGCACTGAACGCAAGCCCAAGCCGTCACCCAAACCGGCGGCCAAAAAAGCGCTGTCTGCCACGGATAAAAACGCCCCCGCCGACGCGGCGCGCGAGCAAGTGATCGCCGATGCGGCACGCCTGGTTCAATGGGGACGCAAGTGGTACGAGCTGCCCGAGCTGATCGCGCGTATGGCTGACCGGCCGGCGCTGCCCGAAGTGCGTAGAATACTCAAAGAGAACAAAGCAGCGATC
Source organism: uncultured Steroidobacteraceae bacterium (assembly GCA_964657675.1). Taxonomy (GTDB): domain Bacteria; phylum Pseudomonadota; class Gammaproteobacteria; order Steroidobacterales; family Steroidobacteraceae; genus Bog-1198. The sequence goes on along the minus strand of CAZZWE010000137.1, from coordinate 10,998 downwards.
GACAAGAAAGCAGGGGTTGGGTAACCGCTTCCACTTTTAAGTTGCCTGAATATAATTTTCAGGGAACCTCCTCCAATATTGCACGCTCAAAGGCGGCCATGATTACGATTAAAAATTTATCCAAACGCTATGGCGACAAACTCGCTGTCGACGATTTGACTTTCAATGTAGCCCCGGGCGAGGTACTGGGTTTTCTCGGCGCCAACGGTGCCGGCAAGTCGACCACCATGCGCATGATTGCCGGCTTTATCTCCCCCACGGCGGGCGAGGTTACGGTGTGTGGCCACAACATTGAATCAGCGCCCGTCAAGGCCAAGGCCTGCATGGGCTATTTGCCGGAGGGCGCGCCAAGCTATGGCGAAATGACGGTGAGCGAATTCCTGAATTTCGTCGCCGATGTTCGAGGCCTGAAGGGCGCCTTGCGCAGCCAGCGACGCTCCATCGTCATCGACCGCTTGGCGCTGTCGGGCGTGATCGACCAGGTGATCGAGACGCTGTCCAAGGGCTTTCGCCGCCGCGTGGGCCTCGCGCAGGCCTTGATCCACGACCCCCAAGTCCTGATCCTGGATGAACCCACCGACGGCTTGGACCCGAATCAAAAGCACGAGGTGCGACGGCTGATCAACGAATTGAGCAAAGACAAGCTGGTGATCGTCTCGACCCACATTTTAGAAGAGGTCCACGAAGTCTGCACTCGGGCCATTATCATCGCCAACGGCCGCATTGTCGCCGACGAGACGCCGAGTGCTTTGGAAGCGCGCTCCCGTTATCACCATGCCGTCAGCCTGCGCTTCGACAAGTCGGAGCAGCTGGCCGAGGCCAAAACGCAACTCGCGTTATTGCCGGAGATCGCTGCCATCGAAATGGATGCGCGGGAGCTGAAGCTGACAGCGGTGCCGAAGAGCGGCGTTAATGCATTGGCGGCCGTCAGCGCCGTCATCGACAAAAATAATTGGGATGTACCGGAGTTGCACTTGGAATCTGGAAGATTGGATGAAGTATTTCGCACCCTGACTCAACCCGCCGGTATCGAGGTGGCGCCGTGAGTCAAACCCTGGTGGTATTTCGACGTGAATTGCGCAGCTATTTTGCCACGCCGCTCGCCTATGTCTTCATCGTCATTTTCTTGGTTCTGGCGGCGGTCTTCACATTTCAAATCGGCGGATTTTTCGAACGTAATCAAGCCGACCTGCAGCCCTTTTTCCGGTGGCATCCCTGGCTGTACCTGGTACTGATTCCCGCCATCTCCATGCGGTTGTGGGCCGAAGAGCGCAACAGCGGCAGCATCGAGTTGTTGATGACCTTGCCGATCACCTTGGCGCAAGCCGTCGTCGGCAAGTTTTTGGCGGCGTGGGTGTTCGCCGGAATTGCACTGCTGCTCACCTTCCCGGTATGGATCACCGTCAACTACCTAGGCTCGCCTGACAACGGCGCCATTGTTGCCGCGTACGTCGGCAGCTTTTTGATGGCAGGGGGATTTCTGTCCATCGGCATGTGCCTCTCGGCCGCCACGCGCAACCAGGTCATCGCCTTCATCACGGCCGCCTTGGTCGGATTCGTGTTTTTGTTGGCCGGATTTCCGCTGGTACTCGACTTCGTGCGCGGCATCATGCCCCAAGTGGTGGTCGACGCCATCGCATCGTTGAGCTTCCTGACCCATTTCGATGCCATCTCAAAAGGGGTCATCGATCTGCGCGACCTGGTGTATTTCGGCGCACTGATAGGTTTTTGGTTGGCCGCCACGGCCTTGGTACTCGATATGAAGAAGGCGGAATAAGTGAACGGCAATCGTTGGCGAAAAGTGTGGTTTGGCGTCGGCGGCCTGGCGGCGCTCGCCGTGTTGTTCCTGGGCGTGGTGATGTTGTCGAACATCGGCCTGCGCGGCGTGCGGCTCGATTTGACCCAGAACAAGCTATATACCTTAAGTAAGGGCACGCAGCAGGTTCTGGACGAGTTGAAAGAGCCGGTCAATCTGTACTTTTATTTCTCGCGCGAAGCGGCGGCCAAGCAAGCGCCGCTGATCATGCCCTACTCGACCCGGGTGCGTGAGTTTCTAGAAGAGCTCGCCACGCGTTCGGGCGGAAAAATTCATCTACAGGTGATCGACCCGCAACCGTTCTCCGAGGAGGAGGACCGTGCCGCGGAATTGGGATTGCAGTCTTTGCATGGCGGCACGGGCGATGCCCTGTACTTTGGACTCGCCGGCACGAACTCCACGGACGGACGATCCTCGATTCCGAACTTCCAGCCCGATCGCGAGGAATTTCTGGAGTACGACGTTGCCAAGTTGATCCAAGAGTTGGGCACGCCTAAAAAGCCAGTCATAGGGCTGCTGAGCTCGCTGCCGCTACAAGGGTCCTTCGATCCGCGCACAGGGCAAATGGGCGACTCGTGGCCGATCTATTCGCAACTACAGCAGTTGTTCACCATTCATGCCGTCACGCCCGACGCCGACCACATCGATAAGGATGTCGATGTATTGATGGTAGTACACCCCAAGTCTTTACCACCGAAGACTCTGTACGCCATCGACCAATTCGTGATGCGCGGCGGGCGCATGCTGCTATTCGTCGACCCGAGCTCCGGTGCCGATACCAGCGGTCAGGATCCTTCCAACCCCCTGGCCGGCGCCATGGCCAATCATTCCTCCGACCTGCAGCCGCTGTTGGCCGCATGGGGCGTTGAATACGACCCCAGCAAGGTGATCGGTGATTTAGGACGCGGACTCGAAGTGCGCACCAACGCGCAGTCCCCGCCCGTGCGCCACATCGGCATTCTCGGTCTGCGCCATGCGGACATGGATCCAAAAGACGTGGTGACCGCTTCGTTGGAATCGATCAACTTGGCCACGGTGGGTGCGCTCGCGGCCAAGGCCGGCGCCAAAACCACGTTTGAGCCCTTGCTGCTGAGCTCGGATCAAGCCGAGCCCATGCCCGCGCAGCGCTTCAACGCGCTCACGGATCCGAACAGCCTGCGTGACGGATTCAAGTCCACCGGCGTGCGCTACGCCATCGCGGCGCGCATCACGGGCGCCGTGGATTCGGCCTATCCGAACGGCCTGCCGGCCGATCAGAAGCCCAACGCAACGCCCCCTGCCGGACCCCCGACGGCTCATTTGGCCCACTCCAGTGCGCCGGCCAATATCGTTGTGATTGCAGACACCGACTTCTTGATGGACTACATGTGGGTGCAGACTCGTGAATTGCTGGGACAGCGGATCGCGCAGGCTTTCGCCAACAACGGCGATTTCGTCGCCAATATCCTGGACAACTTGAGCGGCAGCTCGGCGTTGATCAGCGTGCGCGGGCGCGCTTCGTTCTCGCGGCCGTTCGAACGCGTCGATGCATTGCGGCATCAGGCAGACGACCGGCTGCGCAGCAAAGCGCAGGAACTGCAAAACGATTTGCAGCAGACCGAGGCGAAACTGACCGAATTGCAAAGCAAGCGCAATGATCAAGCCTCCGTCATGCTGAGCCCCGAACAAGAAGCCGAAGTAAAACGCTTCACCACGCAGAAAGCGCAGATGCGCAAAGAGTTGCGTGAGACGCAGCGTGGCTTGGACGTCGACATCAATCGCTTGAGCACCTGGCTTAAGGTCATCAACATCGGCATTGCGCCGCTGCTGGTCGCCGTGGCGGGGGTTGTGGTGTTGTCCATGCGGCGGCGGCGGCACAAGAGTGCCCGCAGCCAAGCGAGCGCAACATGAGTCGGCAACGTTTGACGGCCTTGATCATCATCGCCTTGTTGGCCTTTGGTGGCGCGTCGTATTTGGCCACTCGACGCAATAGCAGCCATGACACGCAAGGGAATCTGCTGTTCCCCACCTTAGCCTCGCAGGTGAACAGCGTGACTGAAGTTTCCGTCATCAAAGGCAGTGCGACGCCCGTGCTGAACGTGCGCAAAAAGGGTGACACCTGGACTGTCGCCGAGCGCGCCGATTACCCGGCTGATGTCGCGAAGCTGCGGCGCTTACTGCTGTCCTTGACCGATGCGAAAATCATCGAAGAAAAAACTTCCAACCCGGCCAGCTATCCCGTCATCGGCGTGGAAGACCCCTCGAAAGCGGATGCCAGCGGCGCAGAAATCTCTCTCACGGCGGCCGACGGCAAGCACGCCGTCATTGTCGGCAAGTCCGCGCCGGATGGCACCTTCGTGCGCCGTGCCGGTGAGGAGAAAAGCTACAGCGTGTCGCCGAGCGTGTCGGTCGATGCCGAACCCCGATTTTGGATCGACACCAAATTATTGGATTTGAATTCCTCCGACATTCAAAAGGTCGACGTCAAGTTGGCAGACGGCACGGCCTACGCCATTCATCGGCCCGCGCCTGAGCCCGCGGCCTCGACTCCGCCTGCGTCTGCGGCGTCCAGCGCGGCGTCCGCACCCGCAACGCCTCCGCCGGCGGCGTTCACCCTGGACGGCGTGCCGGCGGGACGTAAAGCCGCGGACGCCGTCTCACTAGCGCCCTCGCCGACCACGTACGGCAACTTAACCATCGACGATGTGGCCCCGGCTGATAGCGTGGACTTCGGCAAGGCCTCGGTGGCGACGGTGTCCTTGAATAGCGGCAACGTGGTCACACTCACCGGCGCCGTCATCGGTGACAAGCATTGGATCAAGCTGGCTGCGACGCAGGACGCGGCCCTCACCGCCAAGGCCTCGGGCCGCGCCTACGAGATTTCCAATTACCGCTATGACGCCATCTTCCGGCCGCTGGAGAAACTCCTGGTCCCGAAGCCTCCGCCCGACGCGAAGAAAACGCCCGCGAACGCCAAAAAGTGATCAGCGGCGTCAGCGCCGGCGTTGGCCGCCGCATTGCGGCCGCGCTGTACGACACCTTGTTGCTGGTGGCGCTGCTGGTGATCTTGACCACCGCGTTGGTGTTCGGTGTGACGCGCACCGAAATCACGCCGGAAAAAGTCGGCGCTTGGGCGTACTTTTACCGCGCCCTGCTGCTGATCATCATCGTGGCCTACTATCTGCTGAACTGGACCCGCAGCGGCCAAACCTTAGGCATGCGCGCCTGGCATCTACGCGCGGTCACTGCAGCCGGCAAGCCCTTGTCATGGCGGGCGGCTGCCATACGTTTGGGCTGCGCCGCCTTGGCGTGGGCACCGGCCGCCTTGGGCGTGTGGTGGATCTTCCTCGATCGAGATCATTTGGCGCTGCACGATCGCTTGTCGAACACCCGCGTCGTGCATTTAACGCGTACGTGAAATGGCGATCAGGGTGCACACGCCGACGATGGCGGTCGGCGCCCACCCCACCAAGGCCGGATTGAAGTTGAACAACTGGCCGCCGCCTTCGATGGTGCGGTTCACCAAAAAGAACATCACACCCAACAGCACGCCAATCACACTACGAGTGCCGGCGCCGGTGGCACGCAACGGTCCGAACACAAACGGCAGCGCCAATAACGTCACGATGACGACGGCGACCAACCGTGCGATTCGCGACCAGTAGCCTATCTCATACACGGCGGTATCCAGACTATTGCGCCGCAAATGATCGATATAAGACGCCAGTCCACGTAAGGTCAACAGCTGTGGATCGGTCGCCGCAAGTCCTAAGAACGCGGGGTTGACCGCGGAGCGCATGCTGGACTCGTTGACCGTATCAGCCACGACGCGATTCGCGTCGAAGCGCGAGGTCGCGACATTGTTGAGCACCCAACGGCCGGGCTCACCCACCGAGATTCGTGCGGCGCGCTGAATGGACTTCAACTTGGTCGAGCCGTCCAATTCGAATACCGAGACGCCGCCGAAGGCATGGTCGACCTCGCCGGTCTGCACGCGCAAAATCAAGTTACCTTCCTTGACCCACGCACTGCTCTTGCCGGCAAAACTGACATCGGCCAATTTATCGATGGTCTTCTCGCGCTTCGCGAATTGCGCCATCGGCGGCGCCGCATACTCGCCGATGCCATACATCAGGACGGCGATGGTGAGGCCGGCCAGGCCCACCGGCCAGGCAATGCGCCACACCGAGACGCCCGAAGCGCGGGTGATCACCAGTTCACTGCCCGAGGCGAGATTTCCCAACCCCATGAGCGCGCCGATCAGCGCGCCTATCGGCAGCAGCTCGAATGCCTGCTGCGGCAAATTGAGCAAGGTGTAGACGAAGGCATCGCCGGCGCCGTAGGTACCCGTCCCGATATCGCTCTGCTGGCTGATGAACAAAAACAGTGCGCCCAAGGTCAGCAGCAAGCACATGGCCATGAAGGTGTAGAGCAGCACCGTGCGATACAAATACCGGTCAATGATGTTCAAGCGCGACGTGCCTCGCGAATCACCAAGAACAGCCCCAACGCCAGTGCCGCCGCGTGTACCCACCACACGCCGACGATGGGCGGCAGGTCGCCTTTCTCCACCCAAACCTTACAGGCAGACAACAAATTGGCGTACACGATGTAGATCACGATGGCGAAACCGATCCGCGCATAGCGGCCCTGGCGTGGACGCAGCCGGCTCAAAGGCACCGCCACCAAGGTGAGCACAAGCGCCATAATTGGTGTAGATGCCCTGAATTGCAATTGGGCGATATCCCCAGGCGCACTCGAGCCCAACAGATCGCGGGTGGGCTTGGTGTCGGGATCCAACGCCCCGTGTACATCCGAGGGAGTGGCGATGGGAATGCCGTGCTCACGGAATTCGATGACGCGAAAGTCATCACGCCCCGGCACGCCTTCATAGCGGCGGCCATTGAACAACGTGACCAGGTGCATCCCGGTCGAACTGGCCTTGGAGTAGGTCGCCGTGTCGGCGAGTGCCACCTCGATGCGTCCCTCAACCTCGCGCTGTACGAACACATTGTGCAGCACGCCTTCCTGATCGACCCGTTCGGCATAGAACACCGCATCGCCGCCGCTGAATTGCCTGAATCGTCCGGCATCCAGCTGACCGAATTGTGCTTCTTTTATCGCAGATTGACGCAGCAGCTGCACTTGGCCATCGGCGCGCGGCACCTGGAAAAACACCAGCCATGCAAGCCCCACGGCGATCACGGTAGCGAAGCAAAACAGCGGCGCCAGCAGCTTGGAAGAACCAAAGCCGCAGGCCTGCAAGGCGGTCATCTCACTGTCGTGGTACAGGCGCCCGAGCGTCAATACCACGGCGAACAGCAAGCCGACGGGAACGATGATGGATAAGTTCATGACCGCCCCGAGCGCGATCAGTTCGAATACCACGCGCCGGCCATATTGGTTATCCGCTGCTTGGCCGAGCACCCGGGACAGCTGATTCGACACCAAAATGGCCACCAGCACGCCCGTTACGGCCAGCCAGGTCTGCACCACTTCGCGCAAGACATATCTTTGCACCGTCCATTTCATAACGGTGAGCTTAGAGCCTTCTCAATAATCTAGTAAACTAATTGCTACCACCCCTTGCCCACGACATCAGATAAGAACGGAGTTTGAGACATGGAATTCACGGCCATCATCGATGCTAAAGCGCGCCACGCGGCAGGCTGCGCTGTGGTTGGCATTTACGAGAATGCGGACCTTGGCATTGCGGCCAAGCAGCTGGACAAGCTACTGAAGGGCTATCTCGCGCAAGTGTGCGCGAACGGAGACTTTGCGGGCAAGCTTTCCGACACACTGATGCTGCCGTTGATGCCGGAATCCGAACAGCAGCGAGTATTATTGGTCGGTCTCGGCAGCCGCAGCGGCTTTGGCCGGAAGCAGTATCGCAAGGCGGTGCTGGCCAGTGCACAGGCATTGGCAAAAACCGGCGCCGCGGATGCAGTGATTTATCTTGCCTTGGAACCTGTGACCGAGCTCGATGCAGGCTATAAGGCACGATTCGTTGCAGAGATATTTGCGGCGCAGGCTTACCGGATTCCTGATTTGAAAACGGCGCCCAAGCCCAAGGCGCGGCATCTCACCTCGGTCAGTGTCGCGGCCGCAGATGCGCGCGGCGCGAAAGCCATGGCGGAGGGCTTGAGCATTGGCGAGGCCCTCGGCAACGGTGTGGCATTCGCACGCGACCTAGGCAACTTGCCGCCGAATGTCTGCACCCCGACCTATCTCGGCAACCAGGCCTTGAAGCTTGCGAAAGATTTTCCCAGCATTAAAGCCAAGGCGTTGGATGAACCTGCCATCAAAGCTTTGAAGATGGGCGCATTTCTCGCGGTGACGCAAGGTTCTGAAGAACCGCCGCGCCTCATCGTCTGCGAATACCGGGGCGGTAAGAAGAACGCGCCGCCCATTTGCCTGGTCGGAAAAGGCATCACTTTTGACACTGGCGGTATTTCGCTCAAAGACCCGCCGGCCATGGACGAAATGAAATTCGACATGGGCGGCGGCGCGTCGGTCTTAGGCGCACTGCGCGCCATCGCGCAAATGAAGCTGCCGATCAACTTGGTCGTCATCATTGCGGCCTGTGAGAACATGCCGAGCGGCAGTGCGGTCAAGCCCTCCGACATCGTCACCAGCATGTCGGGCCAGACCATCGAGATTTTGAACACCGACGCGGAAGGCCGTTTGGTGCTGTGCGATGCCATCACCTACAGCCGCCGCTACAAGCCTGCAACGGTGATCGATGTCGCGACCCTGACGGGCGCCTGCGTGGTTGCATTAGGCGCACACGTCAGCGGCCTGATGAGCAACGACGAAGAACTGGCAGCGGAATTGGAGTCTGCCGGCTTGCGCGCCGATGACCGCGCGTGGCGCATGCCGATCGGCGAAGAGTACGTCGATCAACTCAAGAGCAACTTCGCTGACATCGCCAACATCGGCGGCCGCGAAGGCGGCGCCTGCACCGCCGCTTCCTTCCTGTGGAAGTTCGCCAAGGATTTAAGCTGGGCCCACTTGGATATCGCGGGCACCGCATGGTTGAGCGGTGCGCAAAAAGGCAGCACGGGCCGCCCAGTGCCCCTGCTGGTGGACTTCCTGCTGCATCGCGCCCAGGCATCATGACGGAGCGCGTTGATTTCTATGTCCTGAAGTCCGCGGCCGCCAAACAGCGTTTGTCCTTTGCCTGCCGCCTGATCGAAAAAGCCTATCTGCTCAACTTGAAGGTGCTGGTGTTGAACGACACACTGGCCGATGCCCAAGCCTTGGATGATCTGCTGTGGACCTTCAATGAGCGCTCCTTCGTGCCGCACAAAATCTGCGTGGATCAGCAATCGGCCGATCCGGGAACGCCGGTGCATCTCACCGTGGCGAACGACGCCGCCGAGTCGGCCCCGCCCAATGCGGATTTGCTGCTGAATCTTGCGGTCAGCATGCCCGCCCATGTGCAGCGCTATGCGCGCATCGCGGAAGTCATCGATGCCGACGAGGAGCGCCGCCGCAGCGGACGTGAGCGCTTCAAAGCGTACCGCGAATTGAAATTGCCCATGGAAACCCACCAACTGGATGAAACTGCAGATGCTTGAGCGCGCGCGGCATGGATAAGGCTTTTTCTCCGGCCGACATCGAGTCGCGGATTTACGCGCAGTGGGAAGCTGCGGGCTATTTCGCGCCGAGCGGTCACGGGCCGGCCTACTCCATCGTCATCCCGCCGCCGAATGTCACCGGCACCTTGCACATGGGCCATGCATTCCAAGACACGATCATGGATGCCTTGATCCGCTTCCATCGCATGCGCGGCTTCGACACCCTGTGGCAACCGGGTACGGATCACGCCGGCATCGCCACCCAGATGGTGGTGGAACGCCAACTGAATGCCATGGGCAAGAGCCGCCTCGATCTCGGCCGCGATGAGTTCGTCAAGCGGGTATGGGAATGGAAGGAGCAGTCCGGCGGCATGATCGCCAAACAGATGCGCCGACTCGGCGCCTCGGTGGATTGGCAACGCGATGTGTTTACCATGGACCCGGGACTCAGCCGGACGGTCACCGAAGTGTTCGTGCGCCTCTACCACGAGGGGCTGATCTATCGCGGCAAACGCCTGGTGAATTGGGACCCAGTACTGAAGACAGCGTTGTCGGATCTGGAAGTCGTCTCAGAAGATGAGAAGGGCAGCCTCTGGCATCTGCGCTACCCCTTGAGCGATGGCAGCGGACATCTGGTGGTGGCGACCACCCGTCCGGAAACTTTATTCGGCGATGCGGCCGTGGCCGTGCACCCGGATGATGAACGCTATCGCGCCTTGGTCGGCCGCACGGTTCGACTGCCGCTCACCACGCGCGAGCTGCCCATCATCGCGGACCCCTACGTCGATCCGGCCTTCGGGAGCGGCTGCGTCAAGATCACGCCGGCACACGATTTCAACGACTACGAGGTCGGTCAGCGTCACCACTTGCCGTTGCTCAACATCATGACGCTGGATGCCACGCTGAATGATGAAGTGCCGGCGCCCTACCGCGGCCTGGATCGCAATGTGGCGCGCGCGAAAGTGATTGCCGATCTGGAGGCGCTGGGGCTTGTGGAGAGAATAGAGCCCCACGATCTCAAGGTGCCGCGCGGCGATCGCAGCAATACCGTGTTGGAGCCATTGCTCACCGATCAGTGGTTCGTCGACATCAAACCCCTGGCGGCGCCGGCCATCAAAGCCGTCGAGAACGGGACCATCCGTTTCGTGCCGGCGAGCTACGCCAACGTGTATTTCGAGTGGATGAACAAAATCAAGGACTGGTGCATCAGCCGGCAGCTGTGGTGGGGACATCGCATTCCGGCCTGGTATGACCCGGATGGCAAGTGGTACGTGGGCCGCAGCGAAGCCGAGGTGCGCGCCGCGCATGACCTGGCACCGAGCATTGCGCTGCGCCAAGACGATGACGTGCTGGACACTTGGTTCTCCTCGGCGCTGTGGCCCTTCTCCACCCAAGGTTGGCCGGCCGATACGCCGGCGCTAAAAACGTATTATCCGACCTCCGTGCTGGTGACGGGCTTCGACATCATTTTCTTCTGGGTGGCGCGGATGATCATGATGGGCCTGAAGTTCACCGGTGAAGTGCCGTTTCGCGACATTTACATGCATGGCCTGATCCGCGATCAAGAAGGCCAGAAAATGTCCAAGTCCAAAGGCAACGTCATTGACCCCTTGGACATCGTCG
>CAZZWE010000136.1:0-11725 GCA_964657675.1 uncultured Steroidobacteraceae bacterium | reverse complement strand
GGGCGTCGCTGCGCCCGGATTCTCAATGTCATGCGGGAATCCCAGCCGCACGCCCTCGCTGCGCCCGATCCAATTGGCCTGCATGGCGCGCACGCGCTCCGGCCACTCTTTCATGTCCTTGAGCGCGTCGAGCAGATCCTCCGCGTAGGCGGTGATCTTCAAGTAGTACATCGGGATTTCGCGTTTCTCGACCAAGGCGCCGGTACGCCAACCGCGGCCGTCGATGACTTGCTCGTTCGCCAGTACCGTCTTGTCGACCGGATCCCAGTTGACCAATCCGGTTTTCTGGTAGGCCACGCCGCGCTCCAACATGCGCAGGAACAGCCACTGATTCCACCGGTAGTACTCCGGCCGGCAGGTCGCCAGTTCACGGCTCCAATCCAGCCCAAACCCCAAGGTCTTGAGCTGATTCTTCATGTACACGATGTTGTCGAAGGTCCACTTCGCCGGCGGCACGCCATTGGCCATGGCGGCGTTCTCGGCCGGAAGACCGAAGGCGTCCCATCCCATCGGCTGCAGCACATTGCGGCCATTCATCCGCATGAAACGTGTGATGACATCGCCGATGGTGTAGTTGCGTACATGCCCCATATGCAGGCGTCCGCTAGGATACGGAAACATGGACAGGCAATAATACTTCGGTCGGCTGCTGTCTTCTTTCGGCTCGAAGCTATGATGTTGGACCCAATAGTGTTGGGCCTCCGCTTCTACAGCGGCGGGTTCGTATCGTTCTTGCATGATTGAGCACCAGAATACCCGAGAAGCGCGGCGGCGGCGAACTGCCTTAAGTTTAAGGATTGCATGCGAAATTTGAATTTTTGGACCGCGTTTTTGCTGTGCACGTTGAGCGGAACGTTGTGGTTTTTGGCGGTCACGCCGTTTGATTTCTCCTACCTGGCCTGGATCGCGGCGGTCCCCATGCTATGGGCAGTGGACCGGGTGCCCAGCGTGCGCCACGCACTGCTGCTCGGTTGGTGGGCCGGGGTGGTGGAGACCGCCGGGGGTTTCTACTGGCAGGTCGAGTTGATGCAGCGTTTTGCGGACTTTCCGTGGCTCGGCGCCGCGGCGGTCTTTTTTGTTTTTTGCGCCGCGCGCGCCTTGATTTTTCTACTGTTTACCGCCTTCGTGGTCGGCCTCAGGCGCCGCACCCGCCTGCCCATGACGCTGCTGGCACCGGTGGTCATGGTGGGGTGCGAACTGGTCATCCCGCAAATCTTTCCCTGCGGGCAATGGATCAGTCAGGCCTGGAATCCGCTGGTCATCCAAATCAGCGAACTCACCGGCCCCTACGGGGTCACGGCATTGCTGATGCTCATCAACGGAGCGCTGTACGACCTGGCCACCGACAAAAAGGCGGCGCGCAACGCGGTGCTCGCCGCCGCAACCCTGCTCGCCGCTGCGCTGATCTTCGGCGCGGTGCGCATGCGCCAAGTGGACGCACTGATCGCCAGTGCGCCGCGGCTTAAGGTGGGCCTGGTGCAGCCGAACTTTGCCTACACCGTCGACGGTGAGTTCTCGCGCGACGAAGCGGTGCGCGAACTCACGGCCTTGCAAGAGCAGTCGCGCTTGTTGGAAAAAAGCGGATCTGAGCTGCTGGTGTGGAGTGAAGGCAGTTACCCGGTGGCATTGCCCCGCGACTTCCATGCCGATTTCCCGAGCGAATCGCTGGCCATGATTCGGCGCGGCTTTAGCGCCCCCACCATGATCGGCGCCGTGATGGTCGATCCGGCGCATGAGGATGGCTTCAATTCGGCCATCTTGCTCGACAACCAAGGCAAGGTTGCCGGGTACTACGACAAAGTCCGACTGTTGGCGTTCGGTGAATACATTCCCGGCATCGAGACCTTTCCCTGGCTGCGTAAATTTTTGCCGGAGGGCGCCGGACGTTTCACCGCCGGCGCGGGTCCGAGCTTGGTGACGTTTACCGACCCGCGCGGTCTGCCGTGGAAGCTCGCGCCCGTGATCTGCTATGAAGATCTATTGCCGTCCTATCTGCAAAGCGTCGGCAAGCTGCATCCGAATTTGTTGGTCAATCTCACCAGCGACTCCTGGTTTGGCGCCAAGACCGAGCCGTGGGAGCACCTGGCGCTGGCGGTGTTCGCCAGCGTCGAGTTGCGGGTCAGCATGGTGCGCTCGGTGAATTCCGGGGTTTCCGCCTTGATCGATCCCAACGGACGGCTGCTGCAGAAGACCTACGCCAATGACCCCTACCGCAACCCACGCAGCTCGGATCGATTGCAAGTCTCCGCGCCCGGAATGTCCGGCGGCCATACGGTGTATGCCGCGGTGGGCAATCTGTTCGCCTACCTGTGCATCGCCTTCACGCTGGCGTGCAGCGCCGTGGCGTGGCGGCGTCCTCGGGTTTGAGCAACCCTCAATCCAAGAAATCAAACCGATACTCGCAGATATCGGTGGCCACTGGCGCCTGAGATGAGCGCAGCCGCGCATACAGCGGCGACTTGGCAGCCGCCTCGCACCACTCAAGGCCCACGCCTAAGTCGCTGTGGCGAACCACGCTTGCGGTCAGGCGCCCACAGCGCTCCGGGTAAATCATCTCGAGATGCAGCATCGCCCGCGGACGAAATTCAGCGCGCGTTTCCAAGAAAGCGCCCGTCATGCTCACATTGACGATACGGCCGGTCCCGATCGTGTCGGGCAGCGCGATGAATCGCACCGGCACATCGATCGTCTTGCGACTGCCCCAGCGATGTTCCATTGGGTCTGTGTCTTAAGCGGAAACGCCCGCGGCCGCAGGTGAATTGCCGCCCATCAGCTGCACCAGGGTCACCAACGCTTCCCAAACCTTCTCGTCGGTATTACCGGCGCGCGTCTTGGAGGCGCTGACCGCGGCTTCCTCCAGTGCATGCGCAGCCTGGGCCACGTCCATCACCTCGAAGATGGAGGCGCCGCCCTGCAGGCGGTGGGCTCGAAACTGCAGATCCTCGAAGATCCAGGAAGGGTTTTCCTCGGCTCGCGCCAGTGCGGCGCTCAGCGACACGAAGTGCACCCGCTCGCTCTCGAGCCGCGCGTGGAAGGCATTGCGCAGGCTTTCAAATCCGTCCTCGACCACTTCCGTGGCCGGCTGCTTGCGCGGCCGGCGATTAATTGATCCCATTGCTGCCTCCAGATCGACTCGCTGCTTTGATTTTCGCAGCAACCACGCCTGATGCGGTCACGTGATTGCCTCCCAGTTTTTTGCTGGCATAAAGTCCGCGATCAGCCGCTCGCAACAGGTCATCCAAGCTGGCCACGCTCTTGATGTCATGCTGCGGCTCGAGCGCCGTGATGCCGATGCTGGCCGTGAAGTTGATGGCGCCGGCATGGGTCGAGACCGGCGAACGGGAGAACACCTTGCGCAATTTTTCAGCGACGCGTCCGGCTCCGTCGGCATCAGTCTCCGGCAACACCACGATGAACTCATCCCCGCCCACCCGCGCCAGCCAGTCGCTGGACTTGCGGATGCAACTTTCCGTCCGGGCCACAAAGGCCTGCAACAAGTCGTTGCCCGCTTCATGCCCAAACCCATCATTGATGTGCTTGAAGCGGTCGATGTCGCAGCTGAGGATGGCCAACGAGTGGCCATAGCGCTGCGAGCGCGCCAGTTCGCGCGGCAAGTTCTTCATCAAATAGCGCAGGTTGTAGGCGCCGGTCAGCGGATCGGTCACCGCCAAGCGGCGGTTTTCGCGGTTACTGCTGCGCAGGGACTTTTCGACATGCGTGATGCGCCGCGCCACTTCCATGCGCGCCAGGATTTCCTCGATCGGTGCGCTTTTCGCGACGTAGTCATCGGCGCCCGCGGCGAGGCCGGTCAGCAGATCCTGCTTGCTGTCGCGGACGCTCAGCATCAGCACATAGACATAGCTGTCGGCAGGTTCCGCCCGCACCATGCGGCAGAGCGACAGGCCGTCCATATCCGGCATCTGCCAATCGGTGAGCAGGATCTGGCAGTGCTTGGCGCTCATGATGCGCAGCGCATCTTCGCCCGATGCCGCGGACTCGACTTCATACTCCGCCAAGCGCAGCAACGCAGTGAGTCTTGCGCGCACCAGGTCGTCATCATCAACGACCAGCACCCGGCAGGGCGAGACGGCCTCCAGACGTTGCGTCAAAATCGTGTCGTTAAGGTCCACGCTGGGGTCCTCGAGTAGATTCCGTTTAGGCAGCATGCAAACCTCGGTCGCCGCGCTGGCCCCAGGGCTTCATGAGCAATGATTGCGCCTCGACGGCCGGCAAGGCTTTGGCCATCAGATTGCCCTGCACCTCCATGCAACCGAGCGCCTCCAACATTTCGCACTGTGGCTCAGTCTCGATACCTTCAGCCATGACCGAGATTTCCAATTCTTTGCCGAGCGCAAACACGGATCGCACAATGGCTGCGGTCTTCTTCTCGAACATCATGCGTTGCACAAATGATTTATCGAGTTTGATGCGATCCACCGGCAGGCTTGCCAAATAACTCAGGCCGCAGTAGCCAGTGCCGAAATCGTCCACCGCGATGTGAATGCCGAGCGACTTCCAGATGCGTAAACACTGCAACGTCAGCTCGAGGTCGGCGATCAACGCACTCTCGGTGATCTCCAGTTCCAAGCGCTCCGCCGGGAACCCGGTGTCGCGCAGAATTTTCGCCACGGCTGCGCAGAATGTCTCATTGATCTGCAGGGCCGACACATTGACGCTCAAGGTCGGCGGTTTGGGACCGCAGCCGCGCCATCCGCTTAAAGTGGCGCAGGCGCGGCGCAGCACCGCGGTGCCGAGCGCGCCGATCAACCCTGAATGCTCGGCCACCGGAATGAACATGGCCGGCGGGATCGGTTCGCCATTGATGCGCGACCATCGCGCCAAGGCTTCGACGCCCGAGCCGCGTCCGGTGTGAAGATCATATTGGGGCTGAAAATGCAGATCGATCTGACAGTGATCGATGGCGGACTGCAAATCCAACTCCAGCTGCGCGCGCCGGCGGCTGCGCCACCGGTCGAGGTGAAGATGCTCTACAAATAAAACTCGTAAGCTGCTGTCCATCTCGTCGTCCCTGCACCGAACTTCATGTTCGAACTAATCTACCTTCGCGGCCGGCGCGCACGCTGTAGGGAGATTGTGACAAACTGCGTCACGAAGCCTGTATTTGCGCTGTCATAACGATGTGCACGTCACAGTGCAATCAACTCATTCTCAATCGCGAATCGAATTAGCGCGGTGCGATTGCTCACACCGAGCTTCACCATCAATCGTCCGCGATAAGTATCCACCGTCTTTCGGGAGAGAGACAGTTGTTTCGCGATGCTCGCACTGGTCGCGCCTGCAACAAGATGTCGAAGCACTTCACGTTCTCGTGCGCTCAATCGTTCGATCGGCGTTTTTGTCAGTCGATTTTGCAAAAGGTCGTCATCCGGAAGCGGAGTTATTCGCGCACTTAAGAATTGCTTTCCCGCGCTGACGCTGCGCACGGCCTGAACTAATTCCGCACCCTTGGCGTCTTTGACCACATAGCCGCGCGCGCCGGCGCGAAAAGCCCGGTACACATGCTCGATGGTGTGACTTGCGGACAAGGCGATCACCTGCGTGAGCGGCCGCGTCTGCATGATGCGCTGAGTGGCATCGATGCCGCTCAGATCGGGCAACGCCAGGTCCATGATGATCATATCGGGCTTGAGTCGTTCAGCCGCGAGAATTGCCGCACGTCCCGTCGCCGCCGATCCCACCACCGTCATGCCGTACTGCCGTTCGAGCAGCGCCATCAAACCCTCGCGCACGATGCCGTGATCGTCGACGACGACGATTCGCAGAGGTGAGTTGATAACGTGTGAAAGCGTCATGGCGTATTGCTAATCGACCTTACGGTAAACTTTCTGAAGCACAGATCCTATGATTGATGCGCTGCGCTACAACGCGGTCGAGCAATGGCGCACAAAGAAACTGGCGGGCCGATGCCATCTTTAGTAAAACCTCAACGGATTGAACAGTTTGGCCAGTATCGAATCCATCCGACCCATGAATACTTTTTCTCCGCCGGGTCTGCCGCGAGATGTGTTCGAGCACGTCATGTCGCAGGTCGTGGAGTTCGCGCCGAACGGCGTGGCGCTGACCATGTCGGATGGCCGCATCGTCATGGTCAACGCAGAACTCGAGCGTATGTTCGGCTATGACCGCACTGATCTACTCGACTGCCACATCGAGCAATTGATCCCCGAGCGCTTTCGCCACGGTCACGCGCAGCTGCGCGACGGCAATTGGAGCGATTTCAAGCCGCGCGCCATGGGCGCCGGACGCGAGCTCGCCGGCTTGCGGGCCGACGGGCTCGAGTTTCCCATCGAGGTGGGCATCAATGCCCTACAAACCCCTGCGGGGATGATGGTCGTAGAAACTATCGTCGATATCTCGGTGCGCAAGCGCTTGGAGCGAATGTTCCAGAAGATCGTGGAGGCAACGCCTTGCGGCATCGTCATGATTGACGGCCAAGGCCGTATCGCCTTGGTCAACCCGCAGGCAGAGCTGATGTTTGGCTATGCGCCAACCGAATTGATCGGTAATCCGCTGGAAATGTTGTTGCCCGAGCGGCTGCGCGGTGCGCACTCCGGGCATCGACAGGCCTTCGCTGCAAATCCCACCATTCGGCAAATGGGTGTCGGCCGCGATCTGACGGCGAGGCGCAAAGATGGCTCCGAATTTCCGGTCGAGATCGGTTTGAATCCCCTGCCCGGCGACAAGGACGGTCTGGTGTTGGCCGCGGTGACTGACATCACGCGGCGCAACAGCATGCAACTGGAACTCAAGCAAGCCAATGCCAATCTCGAGGAATTCACTTATGCGGCATCGCATGACTTGAAGTCGCCGCTGCGCGGCATCGCCGATTTGATCGAATGGATTGTCGAGGACTTGGGCAAGGACGGATCGGCGGAAGTCATGCGCAACCTCACGCGGGTCACCGACCGGGTGCAGCGCTTGGACCGGGTGATCGACGATTTACTCGCCTACGCCCGTGCCGGCGCCACCTCTTCGGCTGCCGTGCCGGTCGAATTGCAGGCGTTGATCGACGGCGTGCTGGAGATTCTGCCGCGTCCGCCGGGCTTTCGAGTGCGCGTGCACGTCGACGCCAAGCCATTCGTGACGAACAAGACGCCTCTGGAGAGTGTGCTGCGCAACTTGGTGAACAATGCCATCAAACATCACGATCAACCGGCCGGCACCATCGAAATCCGCGTCGAGGACATCGGCCGGTATTGCGTGTTCACCATAGCGGATGACGGCCCGGGCATACCGCCGGCGAATCATGAGCGAGTTTTTCGCATGTTTCAGACGCTGGCACCGATGAGCCGCGATCACTCCGGGATTGGCCTAGCACTGAGCAAGCGGCTGGTCGAATCGCACGGCGGCTGGATCAAGTTGGATTCGCCGGAAGGCGGACGCGGCACCGCCTTCCACGTGTGGTGGCCACGCTTTCAATGGCGCAAAAACTATGACTAATGCCGCGCGTTTCAGCTTGCTGCTGGTGGATGACGACGATGTCGCCGCGGAAGCCGTGGTGCGTGGATTACGCAAGCACTCGATGGATTGCCCGGTGGTGATTGCCGAAGATGGCAAGACGGCGTTGGAAATATTGCGCGACGAACATGAGCGGAAAATCACCAAGCCCAGGTTGGTGCTGCTCGACCTGAACATGCCGCGCATGAATGGCATCGAATTCCTGAAGGAGCTGCGAGCTGACCGCGCCCTTAAAAGCACGGTGGTGTTCATTCTCACCACCTCGGGCGCCGAGGCTGACCGGGCGCGAGCCTACAACGAGGGCATTGCCGGCTACATGGTCAAATCGGGAGTTGGCCCGCAGTTCAAGGGGTTGTCCCAGTTGCTCACCGAATACCGCTCCTCTGTTTTATTCGAGTGACATCCCCATGGCAACCATACTGGTGGTCGATGACCACGCCATCAACCGAAAACTGCTGATCGCCCTGCTCAGCGGCGATGGGCACCTGACTTTCGAAGCGGTGGACGGGATGGACGGTTTGCAGATGGCGCGGGCCCACCGACCCCAGCTCATCATCTCCGATATTCTGATGCCATCCATGGATGGTTACGGATTCGTGCGCGCACTGCGTCTCGACCCGGAGCTGCAAGCCACGCCGGTGATTTTTTACACCGCCCACTATCACGAACGCGAAGCGCACAGTTTGGCGCAGGCCTGCGGCGTCAATCGCGTGTTGGTCAAGCCCTGCCCTCACGCCGAACTACTGAAAGCGGTCGAGCAAGTGCTGGCCGGGGTGAGCGAATCGATGCCGAATCCGTTGCCGGCGGATTTCGATCGCGAGCACGTGCGGCTGTTGACCGACAAGCTATCCGAGCGGGCCGCGGACTTGTCCGCATCGAACTCAAGATTCGCCGCGCTGGCGGATTTGAACCTGGAGATCGCCTCAGAACACAACGTCGAGGACTTGCTGGACCTGGTGTGCGCGGGCGCGCGCAATCTGGTGGGCTCGCATTACGCGGTACTCGCCGTGGAAGCTGAATCCAAGCAGATGTCGACCTATTTCACCACCAGTGGAATCGATGGGGGCACGACGGCGGTGGCCGTGCCGGAGCTGTACGCCGGACCGCTGGGAGAGGTATTCAACAGCCGCAAGCCCTGGCGATGGCAACAGGGTCAGGGCGATGGAGAAGCGCCCGGATTTGGCTACGGTTACCCCCCCACCACCGCGTTTCTCGGCGTACCGCTCATGGCACCGACTCGCGTCTACGGTTGGTTGTGCTTGGGCGGCAAAATCGGCGCCAGCGGCTTCGACAGTGATGACGAGAGACTCTTGTCGACGCTCGGAGCTTTGGCCGGGCGCACCTACGAGAACATCCGCTTGCAGGGCCAGCTGCGGCGGCAGGCGGCCAAGATCAACCGCGCCTACGCCATCTTGAGCGGCATCAACCAACTGATCGTGCGTCAGCGCAACCGTCAGGAACTGTGCGAAGAGGCCTGCCGGCTGATTGCCGATACCGGTCAGTTCAAGCTGGCGCACATTGATCGACTGGAGAGCCGTAGCGGTGACGTCGCCTTGGTGGCCGCGGCCGGTGAAGCGATCGAGGTGGAACGCCTCGCGCCGCGCACCACGCGAGAACTTGTGGACCGGGATGATTTGTCAAAAATGACCTTGCGCGGCCGGATCAGCGCGGTCTGCAACGACCTTGCGCGTACCGAACTTAAAGTTCGCAAGCGCGAGGAGATGATGTCGCGCGGCGTGCGTTCGGTGGCCGCCGTCCCGTTGGGGGATGGAGAGAACTTCGTCGGCCAATTGGTGCTGCTGGCGGACCAGGAAGGCTTTTTCGACGACGCGGAGATGCGCCTGCTGAGCGAATTGGCGAGCGGTGTATCCATGGCCTTGACCCGCGGATTGGATGAGACCATTAACGCCGTCCCTCACTGACGTGGACGCGCAACTGCTCAACGAGCTGTGGGAGGAGATGCCGGACGCGGTGATCGCCGTCGGCGCGGATGGCCGCATCGTGCAGTGGAATCGGGCCGCGGAATTCATCTTCGGTTTCGCGGCTCTCGAGGCCGTCGGCGCCAGCCTCGAGGACTTGATCATCCCCACCAAGCAACTCGAAGAGGAACGCTGCCGGCAGGCGGACCTGCTGGTCAAGGATTCGGTGGTGTACGAATCGGTGCGGCGCCGCAGGGACGGCGTGCTGGTGCATGTCAGCGTGTCGAGCAAGGCGCTGCGCGATGATAACGGCCGAGTGCGGCTGATCTTGTCCACTCAGCGCGATGTTACCCAGCTGAAAGTCGCGCGCGACGCGCGCGTGGTGGAGGCCAGATTCCGCGATCTGTTGGAATCGACCCCCGATGCCATTGTGGTCGTCAATGGCACCGGTCGCATCGTGCTCGTCAACACGCATGCGGAACGACTGTTCCGCTTCAAGCGCAGCGAGCTGATCGGCACGCCGGTCGAGCTGCTGCTGCCAACCCGTCTGCGCTCCAATCGCGCCAAGGGCCAGCGCGGCTTTTTCAGTCAAACGCGCGCGCGTTCCTCGGCCGTTGAGTTGTATTGCCTGCGCAAGGACGGCGATGAGTTTCCGGCTGAGGTCAGCCTAAGTCCGCTGTTCACCGAAGAAGGCACCATGACGATGAGTGCGGTGCGCGACATCACCGACCGTAAAAAAGCCGAACAGAAGTTTCGCGGCCTGCTCGAATCGGCCCCGGATGCCATGGTGATCGTGGCGCGGGACGGCAAGATCAACCTGGTCAATTCGCAGACCGAAAAATTATTCGGCTATCAGCGCGGCGAATTGTTGGGCAAGGCCGTCGAGGTATTGGTGCCCAAACGCTTTCACGACAAACATCCTGCACACCGCAAGAATTTCTTTGCCCAGCCCCGGGCCCGCTCCATGGGCGAAGGCCTGCAGCTGTACGGACGCCGCAAGGATGGATCGGAGTTTCCCGTTGAAATCAGCTTAAGCCCCATCGAGACGGAGGAGGGCTTGCTGATCGCCAGCACCATCCGCGACGTCACGGAACGGCGGCGTTACGAGCAGGCCTTGC
This sequence comes from uncultured Steroidobacteraceae bacterium, assembly GCA_964657675.1. Classification (GTDB taxonomy): domain Bacteria; phylum Pseudomonadota; class Gammaproteobacteria; order Steroidobacterales; family Steroidobacteraceae; genus Bog-1198. Next base: position 1,209 of record CAZZWE010000136.1, on the reverse strand, counting down.
AGGAAGCAAACCGGCTAAAAAGTGTATTCGTTGCCAACATGTCGCATGAGCTGCGCACGCCGCTCAACGGCATCATCGGTTTTTCGGAATTCCTCATCGACGAGAAACCGGGGCCGTTGAATGCCACTCAGAAGGAATATTTAGGCGATGTCCTCAACAGCGGGCGGCATCTGTTGCGGCTGATCAACGATGTGTTGGACTTGAGCAAGGTCGAGGCCGGCAAGATGCAGTTGTCGCCCGAGACTTTCGTGGTGCGTGAAGCCATCGAAGAGGTGTGTTCGGTGTTGCGTCCGGCCGCCGACAAAGGCGGCATCTCCATGAAACGGGAGATTTCCGATCAGGTCGGCGAGGTTTATCTTGACCGTCTGAAGTTTATGCAGATGCTCTACAACCTGCTGTCGAATGGCGTGAAGTTCAACGATCCGGGGGGCGAGGTACGAATCAGCGCACAGCGAGCGGGCTCCGAGCTGCGGTTACAGGTGAAAGACACAGGCATCGGCATGGTGGCCGCCGATATTCAAAAGCTGTTCGTGGAATTTCAGCAGCTCGATTCAAGCGCCACTCGCCGCTTCGGCGGCACCGGCTTGGGACTGGCGCTCACCAAGAAAATCATCGAATTTCAAGGCGGCGAAATTCGGGTCGAGAGCCAGCGGGGCAGCGGCAGCACCTTCACAGTGATTCTGCCGCTGCCCGGTGCCCAACAGGCTGTGCCACTGGTTGCAGTGGCCAACGCCTAACCCTCAGGCAAACAACTTGATCGCAGTCCCCACGGCCCCCATCAACGGGCTCGCGCCGGCGATTTGCAGGGCCGACTTGGCGGCATTTCCCAATACCGAGGTCGACGGTGCCACCTGCGTATTGGTCTGGCCCGTTGCCGCCTGGGTGGTCGAATTGGCCGGCTGCGTACCGATGACCTGTTCGATCGAGGTCATCAAGCTGCTGAACAAGTTGGTCGTGCTGCTTGAGGCATCCGCGGCCGCAGTAGTGCTGCTGATGGTCGGGTCCGTCGGGTCGGTTGCGTTCGTCGAATCCGTCAAGGAGCTCAAGCCCCCTTTCTTGTGTCCATGGCCATGGCCATGTCCGCTCATGGCGGTAAGCGCAGGCGCTGCGCTGGTGGATGAGATTGGAAGTGTCATGCTGATTCCTTTTGAAAAGTGAAGGCGCAGGGTTCGGCAACGGTCGAGCGGTCGCCGTGATAGCGGTCGCCGT
>CAZZWE010000135.1:0-11980 GCA_964657675.1 uncultured Steroidobacteraceae bacterium | reverse complement strand
GTCCAGAAACGCAACGAATGCCTTGGCATCCACCTCAGCGGTACCTGGACTCAATGTGCCCGCGAGCGTCATGAGAGCCTGACGCGTGGTGGGATCATTGAAATCAGGATGCTCGGGTGCCGTGGGTGCTTTCTGGGTGCGATAAAACGGGTTAATCACCAATACCGAATATCCCGATTCGGCCAAACGAGTCGCCATGTCGCGAAAGGCGGGGCGAAGCCCAAAGATATCCGGCCAGATGAGCACCCCCGGATGCTTACCCTTTGCGGGCGCGACAAAAAATGCATCGCAGGTACCATCCGGCGTCTTGATGCTCACTTCCGTGCTTTTGGTTTCTGCCGCATTCGCGAGCCGCGGCAGTGCGGCAACCAATCCCGCACCAATCGCCAATGCGCCGAATTGCCGGCGCGTGACATCGCCCGCACGCTTTGCAAAGCCGTCCATATCGTCAAGCTCACACATGTTGACCCCTAGTTGTCTTTCGAACGCGCAAGTTTGCGCCCATCCTCACGAGGCTCGCAATAAGACGTCGATTCTTGGCCCGGTCCTAGGCGGCCCTAGTATTTTCCGGCTTTTCGCCGGACGCTTCGCCGGTGGAGGCAATGTCCTTGGCGCCGGTACCTTTCATCAAATCTTTCGCGCGGCTGACTTGCTCCGACGTGTCGCAGTGAATGGACATGAGCGTACCGCCATCTTTGACGTGCCCTTCGTAGCGCTTGGCTTCATATTCAGGGATACCCATGCCGATCAAGGCGCCGACGAAGCCGCCCAATGCGCCACCTAAACCCAAGCCCGCAAGCCCGGCCACGATGGGACCCGCCGCAATGAAAGGTCCGATCCCCGGGATCGCCAGAGCGCCGACACCGGCCAACACGCCCAAGGTTCCGCCGACGACACCGCCCATGGTCACACCGGCGGTCGTGCCTTCGGGGGCCTTGGTCTCTTTGGTATGCGCAAATTCGCGCGTGCTGCCCGTATCGGGTAGCAATACCGAAATGCTGGCATTAGGAAAGCCCGCAGCGATCAATGTATCGACTGCGCGTTCCGCCTGTTCGCCGGTCGCGTAGATGCCGTAGACGGCGGTATTCAAACTGCTCATAGGAGATCTCCGTTAGAGGAAATGGCAGTGCATATCCTCACGCAGGCGCGCGGCAACGCGATACCGCAGGGGACCCCATACGGCTGTAGTCGATCACTGACCGATCGCGCGAGTGAGTTTTAAGGCACCACGTGCGACTGACCGAGGTCTTTCCACTCATAGCGAGGCACTTGAATCCATTCGCCGCTTTTCAGGGTAGGAACCTTGTGCACGCGGGTTTGATCGACGGTCATCTTTCCGTCCTTGTCGCTGACCCAAAAATCAATGTCATAGATTTCATTCTGAGTGCCCACCACCCGAAAGTCAGTGCAGGCGAAGTACTGACCATCATCGAGCTGACGCACGGGTTGATGGGTGTCGACAAATTCCAGTTTGAGGATCTGCCCGGTCTTATCGTCTTTCAATTCGAACACACCGTTGTTGTTCACCGCGTCCGTCATGGCTTTGTGCTCGACCGCGGACATGACTTCCCAGCCGCGCTTGGTGGCCAGATGCCCAGGGTGTTCCGAGGCTGGGATCCACCACCACGCCACCGGTTGACGCGTCATCGCCGTCCACCCGCTGTCGCCCTTGATCGGTTCCTTATGGATACGGATCTCTTGCACTTCCAACGTTTTGCCGGCGGGCAGCATCCAAAAATCGATCAAATAATTCTTTTTCGGATCCGCGGCGTCGTGAAACTTCACGTCGGGAAAGAAGCCGTAGCCATCGATGGTTCGAGTGAAATCTACGCCGTCGTAGACAAGCTTCAGATGATTGCCGTTCAGCGGATCTTCAAATGGGAACACACCGCCATTGGCCTTCTGTTTCGCCTCGATCAGATCGGCGACGACTTTCTCTGCATCCGTGCCGGTAAATTCCTGCATGGCCTTCTCGGTTTCCTCTACATTGCTGGCGGCGGCGAAGTCGCGCGCCTTCTGCAAATTAGCAACCGGATTTTGCATGAAAGTTTTCTTCGCGCTTTCGCTCGAGAAGCAGTATTTCTTGCCGTCCTTGTCGGTCCACGTCACGGCGCAATTCGTGGCCACATGCTGACCTTCCGCCAACCCCTCGAGGCATTGGCCGCCGAATTCCGCGGGCGGGGTGTCGGCCGCGATGGCTGGATGATCAAAGGCCAGTGACAGGGCAACCGCGATGAGAACCGCAAATGCGTTGGCCGTTAAATATTTCATAGACAAATCCTTAATGAGAATTGTTCGGGCGGCGTCAGCCGCGCAATAACACGTAGACCGCGCCGGTGCCGCCATCGATGGCGCGGGCCGAGGCGAAGGCAATCACATCGGTATGGCGGCGCAACCATAAATTGACCGCCGTTTTCAGCACCGGGCCGCGCGCGCCGGAACGGTAGCCCTTGCCGTGAATCACGCGGACGCAGCGATGCCCGGAATCGCGGCTGTTGGCGATGTAATCGGCCAGAGCGTCGCGGGCCGCGGTTTGGGTCAGTCCGTGAAGGTCGATTTCGTCGTCGACGGGAATGAGACCGCGCTTCAACCGCCGCATCACTTGGATGCGCACGCCGCCGCGCTGAAATGACAAGGCGGCAGAACCGGCAACGGCATCATCCAAGGACGCGGCTTCGCCGCTGTCCGTGGTCGCGATGAGCGGCATCAGCGTATCCAAGTCCTCGCTGACGCTGCGCGGCGGCCTCTTGCGCCTAATGGGCTTGGGCTTCGCAGCGCCAGTCACCGGCACGGTATAGGCCAAGGGCTTGACCCCCCGCATGGCGGCTCGAAATTCTTCAGACTCCGCGGGGACCACCGGCGCGACCTTCAGTTGTTTGCTTTTTTGGGCCATGGACGAGACATCGCTCCGCTATCGGGGTCATTGCCGTTACAGTATAGTCCGCACGGCGACACCCGCCAGCGCGGGGCAGGCTGCTAACTGAGTGAAGATCCTTCTTTCCAACGACGACGGCTATCGTGCCGAGGGCCTGGCGGCACTGGCTGCGGCGATCAAGCCATTGGGCGCCGTGACCACGGTGGCGCCGGATCGCAATCGCAGCGGCGCCAGCAACTCGCTGACCCTCGATGTGCCGGTGCGCGCGGTCAAGTACGACACCGACGCCTATTTCGTCAACGGTACCCCTACCGATTGCGTGCATTTGGCCATCTCCGGGCTGTTTGATTTCGAACATGACATCGTCGTCTCGGGCGTCAATGACGGCGCCAATTTAGGCGATGACACCTTGTATTCGGGAACCGTGGCGGCCGCGGTGGAGGGGCGTTTTTTGGGATTGCCCGCCATTGCGGTGTCGCTGTGCTTGACGCCCGACAGTCCGCGCAATTTCGCCAGTGCCGCCCGAGTCGCCGCGGCGCTGGTGCAACGGATGGCCAAGGACCGTTTTCAAGGACAAGACGAGGGCCCGGTGATTTTGAATGTGAATGTGCCCGACTTGCCTGACGGTCAGCTCAAGGGCATGCGCGTGACGCGCCTCGGCAATCGCCATCGCAGCAAGCCCATCGTAAAGGCCACGGACCCGCGGGGCCGCGATGTGTACTGGGTGGGAAATGCCGGCGCTGGCCAAGACGCGGGCCCGGGTACGGATTTCCACGCCGTGGCAGCGGGGTACGCCTCCATCACGCCGCTGCAGATCGATCTTACTCGACATGCGGCGTTGGCGGGTTTGAAGCGGTGGTTGGATCTTGAGTAGCTACATGGAAGGTCCGCGGCTCACCGGCATCGGCATGACCTCGGCGCGAACCCGCGAGCGCCTGGTGCAACGGCTGTTAGAGCAGGGCATCACCGATCGGCGCGTACTCGATCGCATTCGTACAGTGCCACGGCACTTGTTCATGGATGAGGCGTTGGCAACGCGTGCGTATGAAGACACCGCGCTGCCGATCGGTTTCGGGCAGACCATTTCGCAGCCGTACGTGGTTGCGCGCATGACCGAAGCGCTGCTGGCGGCGGGCGAGCTGCGCAAGGTTCTCGAGATCGGCACGGGCTGCGGCTATCAAACCGCGGTGCTCTCACCCTTGGTGGGAGAGATGTACAGCCTCGAGCGCATCGCACCACTGCTCGCCAGAGCCCGGCGCACATTGCGGGAACTGCGGGTCAAGAACGTCAATTTCCGCCATGACGACGGCACTGTGGGTTGGGCGGCCAGAGCGCCCTATGACGCAATTTTGTTGACGGCGGCCCCCCATGCCGTACCGCCAGCGCTGTTCGACCAGCTGGCGGTCGGTGGTCGGTTGATCGCGCCGGTGGGGCCGGAGGGCCGGCAAGAGTTGTATCGCTACACCAAGGGTGAGACGCGCATGGAGCGCGAGTCCTTAGGGGCCGTGAGCTTCGTGCCGCTGGTGTCGGGGCTGCAACGATAACGGGCCGATGTGCGCTGTGCGTGCTGGTGCTGTGCCTGATGGTGGCCGGTTGTGCGGGGGTGCCCAGCGCTGATTCCTCGAAGTCTGATTCCTCCCCGGAAAATTCGGGCAGTTATATCGTCAAGCCGCAGGACACGCTGTACAGCATCGCGTGGCGCCACGGACTCGATTACCACGACCTCGCGCGCTGGAATCACTTAGGCCCAGATTTTAGGATTGTCGTGGGTCAGACGCTGATCCTGCACGGCGGGAGCTCATCGCAGGTCGCACCGCCGGCGACGCGGCCGACGACTCCTAAGAATCGTTCGGATTCTGTCGCCAGTTCGCCCAAGGGTCCTTTGCCGGGGTCGAGCCTCAAATGGGCTTGGCCTACCGATCGGGCGGGCAGCGCACAGGCGGTTCCCGCGGGCGGCATCTTGGTCACGGGGCGTTTGGGCCAGGACGTTCGCGCGGCCTGTGCCGGCCGAGTGGTCTATGTCGGCGATGGCATCCGCGGCTACGGCAATTTGATCATCATCAAGCATGGCGAGAATCTGCTCTCGGCCTATGCGCACAACCTCGACGTGTCCGTGCGGGAGTCCGAAGAGGTTAGCGTTGGCCAAGTCATCGGACACATGGGCGAGGGTGCGCCGGGCAAGCCGGTGTTGTACTTCGAAATTCGCCGCGACGGCAAACCGGTCGACGTATTACCGTTTTTACCAAAGTGATAAATTACTGTTAATAAGTAGCTTAAGCAATTGATTAACAAATGCTTATATCTAACACAAGCAGAGGATTAAGAATCGATTGTAAGTCGTTGATTCGGAAATTACATGCACCGTCGATGCTGTAGCTCATCCCTAGAAAATATTAATAAATCAATCAGTTACCTACGCTATCTCCAGCACCGTAAGAGCTACGGCAAGAGTAGCGCAGCGACCTGTCGAGACTCCATCACCAGTACATTGAAAGTTCGGCAGGCTGCTCCCGTATCCATGACCTCGAATCCAATGCCCGCTTTCAAAAACTGCGCGCCAAAGGCGGCGGGCGGAAAACTTTGCCGGGCGCCGGTGCCGAGCAACACGAGCTCGGGCTTGAGCGCGACGATGCGGCCGACGTCCACGCGGCTTAGATCTTCTAAGGTCCTCAAGCCGGGCTCGGGAATCACGGCCGATGGGGTGACGATGACCGCGCCTTGATAGGTGTCGTCGTTGATGCGCAGTTCGCCGCCGCCGTAGGCGCGAATGACATTTATGGATGAAGCCGAGTCTTGGGTGAAGCGCATGCGCTTAAGATACTCAAAACCGCAGGAGTCATGTGTCCAGTCTGTATTTTCGTTTCAAAGCGCGCGGCGATGGGTCGGATTCACCTTTGCTGTCGCGGTTACTCACCCGAGCCGACCATTCTTCTGGGGTCCAAGATTGGCGCGCTGAAGCCCTGGGTCTTGATGCAGCGGCCGCGCCTTTGGCGCTGCTCGCGGCCAAGGGCGTGGGCAGCGGCGCATGGGTGTGCTTTGCGACTCCCGTGCATTACACGGCGGAAATGAGCAACGTGCGCCTGCGGCAAGACGGTATCCTGCGCCTCAACGAAGCGGACGCTGTGGCGCTGGCGGCGGACTTCAATCGGGTCTGGCACGATGCGGGCGTTTCGATGACGGTGGGTCGGTTTGCCGATTTGTTTTGCCTGTTCGATGTGCCCTTGCAAGTGACCACGCAGGATCCGGATCGGGTACTCGGCCACCACATTGAAGAGTTCTTGCCCACGGGCCCCGATGCCGCGCGGTTGCGGCGGCTCATGAGCGAGACGGAAATGTGGCTGTTCGAACGAGCACGCCCCGCGCTCGTCAATGGATTGTGGTTATGGGGTGGGGGCGCCGTGCGCACTTCGCCGGATTTACCGAATTTGAAAACCGCAGGTGAAGATGCCTTGTTCAATTACTTTCAGGGCGATGTGTCCCAGGGCGGCATCGTGTCAGCGCCCGAGCCTCACAGTGCCGAATGGCCGGCCGCGCAAGTACGCTGGCTCGAACCTGCGGTGGCGGCATTGAAGTCAGGGCGCATCGATCAACTGACACTCTCCGCGGCCGATCGCAGTTTCAGGGTGACCGCGTCAAACTTGAGGCGATTTTGGCGCCGCGACCGTGCGTGGCGCGAGCTTCTCGCATGAGCGGTTTTGAGATTCGCCGGCGCGTGGCCGGCGCCGCGAATGATTTCGCGCCGCATCTGCATCCGGTGCTGCGACGCGTCTATGCGGGCCGAGGCATTGGCAGTGAAGTGGACCTGGACTTGTCATTGGAGCGCCTGGCGCCCATCGGCAGCTTGGCAAGCGTCGAGGCCGCGGCGCAGCTGTTGATCGCGCATCGCGGCTCGGGAAGAATCTTGGTGATCGGTGATTTTGACACCGACGGCGCCACCAGCACGGCGCTGGTGGTACGCGCGTTGCGGGCCATGCAGTTCGCGCACGTGGATTTCCTGGTGCCGGACCGCTTTCGCTTCGGCTATGGACTGACGCCGGGCATCGTTGGCTTGGCGCAATCGCGCCAGCCCACGCTGATCGTGACCGTGGACAACGGCGTGTCGAGCGTGGAGGGCGTGGAGGCCGCCAAGGCGTTGGGCATTCCGGTCCTGGTGACCGACCATCATCTTCCCGGCGCCACGCTGCCGCGCGCGCAGGTGATCGTTAATCCGAATCTACCGGGCAGCGCCTTCGCCAGTCCCGCCCTGGCCGGTGTGGGCGTGGCCTTCTACGTCATGGCGGCGGTTGCCAAGCACTTGGGAACACCCTTCAAGATTGCCGAGCTGCTCGACTTGGTGGCCTTGGGCACGGTCGCCGATGTGGTGCCGCTGGATCACAACAATCGCATTTTGGTGTCGCATGGTTTGAAGCGCATTCGCGCCGGCCGATGCGTGCCCGGTATCTTGGCATTGCTGCAAGCTGCGGGCCGCGATCATCGGCAGATCACGGCGGCGGATTTAGGGTTTGCGGTTGCGCCGCGTCTGAATGCGGCAGGACGTCTCACCGATATGACGGTGGGCATCGCGTGTCTGCTGTGCGATGACCCGCTGGAAGCGGCGCAGCTGGCGGGTAGCTTGTCGTTGCTCAATGAGGAACGCCGTCAGATCGAACAGAAAATGCAGGAAGAAGCTTTAAAGTTGGTCGCCGACTTGAACATCAGTACGGCGACGCAAGCGCTCGGGCTGTGCCTGTTTGATGAGAGCTGGCATCAGGGCGTGGTTGGGCTCGTCGCTGGGCGCATCAAAGACCGCGTGCATCGGCCGGTGATCGCCTTTGCGCGCTGCGAAGATGGTTCGCTGCGCGGATCGGCCCGGTCGGTGTCGAGTGTCAACATTCGCGATGCCCTGGACAGCATCGCCACCCGCAATCCGGGCTTGATCGATAAATTCGGCGGACATGCCATGGCGGCGGGCTTGAGCTTGCAGGAGAGTTGCTTGCCGGCCTTTGAGCGCGCCTTCGCCGAGGAGATTGCCTCGCGCGTCGATGTCAGTGCGCTGACCGGGGTCATTTTCTCCGACGGGGCGCTGTCTGCGAAGGAGTTCGATATCGAAACCGCGCGCGCCTTGCGCAGCGCCGGACCCTGGGGGCAGGGCTTTCCTGAGCCGGTGTTCGACGGCGAGTTCAAGGTATGCGAGGCGAGGATCGTCGGCGGCAAACATTTGAAATTGCAGTTACAAGCGGCCGAGTCCGCGTCGGCGCCGCTCGATGCCATTGCTTTCGGTCACGTGGGGGGCAGCAGCGATGATGGCCGCTTGCGCGGCGGCGCGCGCGTGCACCTGGCGTTTCGGCTGGAGATCAATGAATACCGCGGCAATGAGCGCGTGCAGCTGAATTGCCAGCACGTGGCCGTGCGCGAGTGCTAGGATTCACTGCATGGAAATCAATCAAATCAAGCGTTACATCAAAGATCTCGAGGAGCGTACCGATTCCTTGAGGAGGTATCTTTGATTACGACAACAAGAACGAACGCCTCCAAGAAGTAACCCGCGAACTCGAGCAGCCCGGCATTTGGGACGATCCCGAACGTGCCCAGGACTTGGGTAAAGAGCGCGCCAAACTCGAAGCCACCGTCGGCAGCCTCGATCGGCTCAAGCGCGGCTTGACCGACGCCGGCGAGATTCTGGAGCTCGCGGCCGAGGAAAACGACCTGCAAGCAGCCGACCAGATCGAGACCGATGCGACACAATTATCGCGTGAAGTCGAAGCCCTGGAATTTCAGCGCATGTTTCCGGGCAAGATGGACTCGCATAACGCGTTTCTCGATATTCAGGCCGGCGCCGGCGGCACTGAGGCCCAGGACTGGGCTGCCATGTTGCTGCGCATGTACTTGAAGTGGGCCGACTCTCATGGCATCAAGACGGAAATCATCGATCAGAGCGCCGGCGAAGTGGCCGGCATCAAGGGTGCGACCATCGAGATGATTGGCGAGTACGCATATGGGTGGCTGCGCACCGAAACGGGCGTGCATCGGCTGGTGCGCAAGTCGCCGTTCGACTCGGGCAATCGGCGTCACACCTCATTTGCTTCCGTGTTCGTGTCGCCTGAAGTCGATGATGACATCGATATCGAGATCAACCCGGCGGATCTGCGCACCGATGTATACCGCTCCAGCGGCGCCGGCGGTCAGCACGTCAACAAGACCGAATCAGCGGTGCGCATCACGCACATTCCAAGCGGCATCGTGGTGGCCTGCCAAGGCGAGCGCAGCCAACACAAGAATCGCTCGACGGCGATGAAAATGCTCAAAGCCAAGCTGTATGAGTTGGAATTCAACAAGCGCAACGCGGCCGCCAAGGTATTGGAGGACGCCAAATCCGATGTGAGCTGGGGCAACCAGATCAGAAGCTATGTGCTGGATCAATCCCGCATCAAGGATTTGCGCACCGGCGTCGAGATCGGCAATACCACGGCGGTACTTGACGGCGCGCTGGATGAATTCATGCAGGCCAGTTTAAAACAGGGTTTATGAGATCAGCGACTATGAGCGATGACGAAAATCATTTGATTGCGGAACGACGGGCGAAGCTTGCGAAGTTGCGCGAGCGCGGCATTGCCTTTCCGAATGATTTCCGCCGCGATGCGCTGGCCGCGGATTTGCTCACCGCGTACGGCGAGAAGAGCACCGAGGCTTTGGATGCGACGGCGATCAGCGTCAGCGTCGCCGGACGCCTGCGCATCAAGCGCGTCATGGGCAAGGCCAGTTTCGCCAAGCTCGAGGATTCGAGCGGCTCGATACAGATTTTTTTGCAGCAGGCGACGCTCGGCGAGGTCTACGATGACTTCAAGACCTGGGACGTGGGCGATGTGGTGGGCGCACAGGGCGTTTTATTTCGCACCAAGACCGGCGAGTTGTCGGTGCGGGTGGAACGGCTGGTGCTGCTGACCAAGTCGCTGCGCCCATTGCCGGACAAATGGCATGGCATCTCGGACACCGAAATTCGCTACCGCCGCCGCTATGTCGACCTGATCATGAACGAGGAAAGCCGCCGCGTGTTCGCGACGCGCTCGGCCATCATTCGTTACCTGCGTGCCTTCCTCGATTCGCGCGGATTCTTGGAAGTCGAGACGCCGATGCTGCATCCGATTCCCGGCGGTGCGGCGGCCCGGCCGTTCAAGACGCATCACAATGCCTTGGATGTGCAGATGTATCTGCGCATCGCGCCGGAGCTTTACTTGAAGCGCCTCACGGTGGGTGGCTTTGAACGCGTGTATGAAATCAATCGCAACTTCCGCAACGAAGGGGTCTCCACCCGGCATAATCCCGAGTTCACGATGCTGGAGTTGTACCAGGCGTATGCCGACTACAACGATTTGATGGAGATGATCGAAACGCTGCTGCAAGGGTTGGCGGATGCCTTACTCGGCACCCGTACGCTCAACTACCAGGGCACGGAAATCGACTTGTCCAAGCCATTCGCGCGCATGACCATCGAGGACATCATCCTCGCCAACAACGCGGACTTGGATCCCATGTCCATGCGCGACGCGACCTACCTGCGCCGCGTGTGCGACCAGATGAAGATTGCCTACAAGGAGGGCGACGGCCCCGGCAAACTGCAAATCGCCATTTTTGAGCAGACCGGCGAACATACCCTGATCCAGCCGACTTTCGCGTATGCCTATCCGGCCGAAGTGTCGCCGCTGTCACGCCGCAACGACAATGATCCTTTCATCACCGATCGTTTCGAGTTCTTCGTCGGCGGCCGGGAACTCGCCAACGGCTTTTCGGAGCTCAATGATGCCGAAGATCAGGCACAGCGCTTCAAGGATCAGGTGACGCTCAAAGATGCGGGCGATGAAGAAGCGATGTATTACGACGCTGACTACATCCGCGCGCTCGAGTATGGAATGCCGCCGACCGCGGGCTTAGGCTTGGGTGTCGATCGACTGGTCATGCTCTACACCAACTCGCCTTCGATTCGCGATGTGCTGCTGTTTCCTCACATGCGGCCCGAGTTTTGAAACGAGCGCCGATCGGCGTTTTCGATTCGGGGGTCGGTGGGTTGACGGTGTTGCGTGCGCTGCGCGCCGCCATGCCTGACGAAGATTTCATTTATCTAGGCGATACCGCACGGTTGCCCTACGGCACGAAAAGCGATCAAACCGTGGTGCGTTATTCGCTGCAATGCGCGGCCGCCTTGGTGGATCGCGGCATTCGCGCCTTAGTCGTAGCCTGCAACACCGTGTCCGCCTCCTCGCTCGATGCGTTGCGATCGCATTATCCGGCATTGCCCATCATCGGCGTCATCGAACCGGGTGCGCGGGCCGCGGTTGCCGCTTCGACTTCCATGCACATCGCGGTGATCGGCACGGAGGGCACTATTCATGGCGGGGCGTATCAGCGCGCGATTCGTCGTTTGCTGCCGACGGCGCGCATTGAAGCGTTGGCTTGCTCGTTATTTGTGGCGATTGCCGAGGAGGGCTGGACCGCGGGGTCGGTCGTCGAATCAATCGCGCACCGCTACTTAAATCCATTGTTCGGCGCGGATGCTGCGATGCCCGACACATTGGTGCTGGGTTGTACGCATTTTCCAGTGTTGGCTGATGCCATTCGCGCCGTGTTGCCGCCGCAGGTACGCATCGTGGATTCCGCAGTGACCACGGCAGCCGCCGTCCGCGCTCAGCTTCAGGTCGACGAAGCCAACGCGGAGAACCTCAGTAGCAATAGAGGAGGGGTGACTTGGTTGGCCACGGATGGCGCCGAACGCTTCGCCCGAGTGGGAAGCATATTTTTGGGAGAAAAATTGTATCCGGCATCGGTTGAAATCGTCGATCTGTGAGTCTGACAAACAACGATAGACAATCAGCCGGGCGCGATCGAATAAGGCAGAGGCAACACCCTGGCGGTCACGGCAGAAGGCGCAATCGCCTCGGTCTCCGCGCCAGCCTCCAGACTCAGCACCGCCAACGCCTCATGGCCGTCGGCTACGCCGCTGACTTCAACCACGCGGCCTTGCCGTCCGTCACTCAGCTGTAGCGCTTGACCGATCTGCCAGTCGCCGAGCGGCAACTGCAAATGGAACATGCGTCGTTTGATGCGTCCCAGATGCTGGGTGCGCGCGATGAT
>CAZZWE010000134.1:0-12069 GCA_964657675.1 uncultured Steroidobacteraceae bacterium | reverse complement strand
GACTCCCGGCGTGGCGACGCCCGGCGCTGCTAGCCATACACGGGGAAGCGCTTGCAAATCGCCACCACCTGCGCCCTCGCCTTTTCAATCGCCGCCGGATCCCCCATGTGATCCAGAACGTCGGCAATCCAATTGGCAAGCTGCTGCACTTCCGGCTCTTTGAAACCACGAGTGGTCACCGCGGGCGTCCCGATGCGCAGGCCGCTGCTGATCGAGGGCGGGCGCGGGTCATTTGGCACGGCATTTTTGTTGACCGTCATGTGGGCGCTGCCCAAGGCGGCATCGGCATCTTTGCCGGTGATGTTCTTATCGATCAAATCGACCAAGAACAAATGATTGTCAGTACCGCCGGATACGATCTTATAGCCGCGCTCTTGCAATACTTTGGTCATGGCCCGGGCATTGGTGACCACTTGGGCCGAATAAGTTTTGAATTCCGGCTGCAGCGCCTCTAGAAAAGCCACCGCCTTGGCCGCAATCACATGCATCAACGGCCCGCCCTGGGTGCCGGGGAATACCATGGAATTGAATTTCTTATGCAGATCCGGGTGCGGACGCGCCAGAATCAATCCACCACGCGGGCCCCGTAACGTTTTGTGCGTGGTCGTGGTGACCACATCGGCAAACGGTACCGGGTTCGGATACTGGCCTGCGGCGATTAAACCCGCGACATGCGCCATGTCGACGAACAGATAAGCGCCCACCGAGTCGGCAATGGCGCGAAACCGGGCCCAATCGATGATGCGGGAATACGCGGAGAAGCCGGCCACGATCATGCGCGGGCGATGCTCTTGCGCAAGACGCTCCACTTGTTCGTAATCGATCGTGCCCGTGTCGGGCAGAATGCCGTATTGAAATGCCTTGTAGAACTTGCCGGAGAAGTTGACCTTGGCGCCGTGGGTCAAATGACCCCCATGGTCCAGGCTCATCCCCAAAATGGTGTCACCGGGATTCAACATGGCGAAGTAGACAGCCGCGTTGGCTTGCGAGCCGGAATGCGGCTGAACGTTGGCGTAGGCCGCTCCGAACAGCTGCTTGGCTCGCTCAATGGCCAACGTTTCGGCGACGTCGACGAATTCGCAACCGCCATAGTAGCGTTTGCCCGGATAGCCTTCGGCGTACTTATTGGTGAGCACCGAGCCCTGGGCTTCCAATACGCGCGGGCTGGCGTAGTTTTCTGAGGCGATCAACTCGATATGATCTTCCTGCCGACCGCGCTCTTGAGCGATGGCCTTGGCGAGTTCAGGGTCAAAACCTTCAATTTTCATCTGTGCGTTGAACATGTGGAAACTCCCGGGATAGCCGATAATTGTAGCCCATCTGCCAACTCTTCCCTAGCGAGTCTTCCGCGCCGTGACAAGATTGACCGAGTCGCGGATAATTGGCGGCCGATCCCCGCGCTTTTCTCGCTAACTGAAGCAGGTATTCAATGGCTCAGTTCATTTACACCATGAACCGGGTTGGCAAGGTTGTGCCACCCAAGCGCATTATTTTGCGTGATATCAGCCTTAGCTTTTTCCCTGGCGCGAAGATCGGCGTTCTGGGGCTGAATGGTTCCGGCAAGTCCACCCTGCTGAAGATTATGTCCGGAATGGACAAGGATATCGAAGGCGAGGCCCGAGCCCAGTCGGGTATCAAGGTGGGCTACCTACCGCAGGAGCCCCTACTGGACGATGCCAAAACGGTTCGGGAGGTCGTTGGCGAGGGTGTCGGCGACGTTCAAAGTTTGATCGATCGCTTCAATGCCATCAGTGACAAATTTGCCGACCCCATGTCGGACGATGAGATGAATAAACTGATGGAGGAACAGGCCAAGATGCAGGACGCCATCGACGCGGCCGGCGGTTGGGAATTGGAACGCAAACTGGAAATTGCGGCCGACTCGCTGCGATTGCCGCCCTGGGATGCCGTCGTCGGCAAGCTGTCCGGCGGCGAGAAGCGCCGAGTGGCCCTGTGCCGGTTGCTGCTGTCCAAGCCGGACATGCTGTTGCTCGATGAGCCCACCAACCACCTGGACGCGGAATCCGTGGCGTGGCTCGAACACTTTCTCGAGGAATATCCGAGCACCGTCATCGCGGTCACTCACGATCGCTACTTTTTGGACAACGTCGCCGAATGGATTTTGGAATTGGACCGTGGCCATGGCATTCCCTGGCAGGGCAACTACTCCTCCTGGCTGGAACAAAAAGGTCAGCGCTTGGCGCAGGAAGAGCGTCAACAAGACGCCCTCGCCAAGACTTTGAAACGCGAATTGGAATGGGTTCGAACCAATCCGAAGGCTCGTCAGGCGAAATCCAAAGCGCGCTTGCAGCGCTATGAAGAATTGGCATCGCAGGAGTTTCAGAAACGCAACGAGACCAATGAAATTTATATTCCGCCCGGCGAACGTCTGGGGGATCTGGTGATCGAGTGCCTTAACTTGCGCAAAAGTTTCGGCGATCGCCTGTTGATCGATTCTTTGAGCTTCAACCTGCCGCCCGGCGGCATCGTCGGCATCATCGGACCGAACGGCGCCGGCAAGACCACGTTGTTTCGCATGCTGACCGGCGCCGAGAAGCCCGACAGCGGCGACATTCGTTTGGGGCCGAGCGTAAAGCTCGCCTACGTCGATCAGTCGCGCCAGGCACTCAATGACAAGAACACGGTGTGGCAGGAAATCTCCGGCGGCTTGGATTTGATCAAGGTGGGCAATTACGAGACCTCCTCGCGCGGCTATGTCGGGCGCTTTAATTTCAAAGGCGTGCAACAGGGGCAGATGATCGGCGAGCTATCCGGCGGCGAGCGCAACCGCGTGCATCTGGCCAAGGTGTTGAAAGCCGGCGGCAATGTGCTGCTGCTCGATGAGCCCACCAACGATCTCGACATCGAGACCTTGCGGGCGCTGGAAGATGCGTTGGTGGCATTTCCCGGTTGCGCCGTGGTTATTTCCCACGATCGCTGGTTTCTTGACCGTATCGCCACTCACATCCTGGCTTTTGAAGGCGACTCGCAAGTCGTCTGGTTCGAAGGCAACTACCAGGAATACACAGAAGATTTCAAGAAGCGCAAAGGCGAGGATGCCGCGCAGCCACACCGAATTCGTTACAAACCACTGACGGGCTGAGCATGAGTATTTACATCACGCCGCAAGACGAATTGCATGTCGAGTACCAAGGCATCGCCTTGACTTGTCCGCACTGCCAGACGCTGACGCATTTGACGCCGGTGGCGGTGCCAAAATTCGATGATTTGAGCCGGCGTCGACCCAAGCACGTCGGCATCGTATTTCGTTGCGATACCTGCGGTGAGCCTATATTTCTCAAGTTCGCCGCCAAGGCCTATACGGCGCTGCGGGTGGAACTTGCGCCGAATTACACGGAAATTGAACGGGCACGGGAAAGTTTCCCGCTGACTTATTTGCCGGAAGAAGCGGAAATGCTTTTCAAGGAAGCGCTCGGCTGCTATGCAGCGTCGTGCTTCAATGCCTTCGGTTCCATGAGCCGGCGCACGGCACAATCGTTGTTTCGTGAATTGGGCGAGCGAGGCAAGCTCGAGCTGTTCGACACTTTGCAGGAAATCCGCAGCTTGGCGGAACTGGACGATGAAACATTCGCGGCCCTTCGAGCCGTGTTGTTTGGCAATGACAGCGATCCCTGGCCGCATCAGCCGGATTTGAACGCGGAGCGCGCGGGCATTCTGTTGGAGGTGATGCGCGACCTGCTGTATCAGACCTTCGTGCGTAAAGCGCGACTGGTGCAAGCCGTGTCTTTCAGGCGCTTCGTCGCGACCCCGCAGGCTGAAGCCGGTTGAAACGCGATGAAGTCGGCAACGTGATCGCGTTCGTTACCTACGATCCGATCAGTTAACGAACACCCGGGCGTTGCGGAACAGGCGCATCCAGCCGCCGTCCTCGCCCCACTCGCGCGGCGCCCAGGAATTTTGCACCGTGCGAAACACTCGCTCCGGATGTGGCATCAGGGAAGTGACGCGTCCGTCCAAACTCGACAACCCAGCAAGGCCCAAAGCCGAACCGTTTGGATTGTAGGGGTACTGTTCGGTGGGCTGATCGCGGTTGTTGACGAATTGAAGCGTCGCCAAGCCATCGGCCAGCAACGCAGCGGCATCTGACCCGGCATCGAATTCGGCCTGTCCCTCACCATGCGCAACCGCGATAGGCAGCACCGAGCCCTGCATGCCTTGCAGCAGGACTGAATGGGAGCGCGGCACACGCACCAGCGCCAGGCGCGCCTCGTATTGCTCGGAGCGATTACGCACGAAGCGCGGCCAGCGCTCTGCACCCGGAATCAGCTCCTTCAAGGCCGACAACATCTGGCAGCCGTTGCACACCCCTAAGGTAAAACTGGAATCACGCGCAAAGAACGCGGCAAACTCTTCTCGAGCGCGCGGGTTGAACAAGATCGACTTTGCCCAGCCCTCCCCCGCACCCAGCACATCGCCATAGGAGAATCCGCCGCAGGCCACGGCGCCGTGAAAGCGTCCCAAGCGCACACGGCCGCTCAAAATATCGGTCATGTGCACATCGTAGGCATCGAAACCGGCGCGGGTGAACACAGCAGCCATCTCGGTATGACTGTTCACCCCTTGTTCGCGCAAGATTGCGACCGCCGGGCGCGCGCCGCCAATGTAGGGCGCAGCCACATCCTCAGCCGGATCATAGGTCAGGTGCGCATGCAGTCCCGGATCATCGGCATCCTCAAGCCGCGAATATTCCTGCCGAGCGCCCACCGGGTTGTCGCGCATCTCCTGGATTCGGAACGACACCTCGCTCCAGCGCCGATGCAATGCGGCGCGCGAAGCTCTGAGCAGCGTCTGACCGTTGCCCTTGATGTGCACGGCATCGCCGGCCACTGGCACCGCGACATCGTGCGTCATCGGTGCCAAACCGTGACCCTCCAGAATCTGCAAAGCCTCGCCCACCCGCGATGCAGCAACCTGCAGGACCGCGCCCACCTCCTCGGCGAAACACGCGGCGATGACATCGCCGCAGCGTCCCAAGTCGATCTCGAGTCCACAGCGGCTGGCGAAGGCCATTTCCAACAGGGCTATCAGCAGACCGCCATCCGAACGATCGTGATAAGCCTCAAGCAGCCGGGCGTCCTTCAGCTCGCGCAGTGCCGCGAACAACGAACTCAACAGGGCCGGACTATCGAGGTCCGCGGGCGTGCCGCCGCAGCGCCCGTGAACCTGCGACCAGCACGATCCACCGAGACGATTTTGGCCGGCGCCCAGGTCAATGAGCAACAGCCGCGAGGGTTGCGTGAGATCGAGTTGCGGCGTCAGCGTCCGGCGTGCATCGACCACCGGCGCGAACGCAGAAATGATCAACGACACCGGTACCGTCACTGAATGATCGCCCGAGGCATCCTGCCAGCGGGTTTTCATCGAGAGCGAGTCTTTGCCCACCGGGATGGTGATGCCAAGCTGAGTACACAGCTCCGCGCCCACCGCACGCACGGTTGCGTACAGCTCAGCATCCTCGCCAGGTTCGCCGCAGGCCGCCATCCAATTTGCCGACAGCCGAATGTCCTGCAGATGCCGAATGTCCGCAGCCAGGATATTCGTGATGGCCTCTGCTACGGCCAGGCGTCCCGAGGCCGGCGCATCGAGCACGGCCACCGGCGCGCGCTCGCCCATCGCCATGGCCTCGCCCGTATAGTCATCGTAGCTACTCAAGGAAACCGCGACATCGGCAACCGGGACCTGCCAGGGTCCGACCATTTGATCGCGGCTGATCAGGCCGCCCACCGTGCGGTCGCCGATGGTGATCAAGAAACTCTTGTCCGCGATCGTGGGCAGGCACAACAACCGATCCAACGAATCGGCCAAACTCACGCCATCGGTCGATAAGCTCATCGCCGCCTTGCGCACCGTCTTGACATCGCGAAGCATTTTCGGCGGCTTGCCGAGCAGCACATCGATCGGCATATCAACGGGTGCCGCGTTCGAGTCTGCATCGGCCACGTGCAGGTTGCCGTCGCCGGTGATCTCGCCGACCACTGCATAAGGACAGCGTTCGCGTTCGCACAGGGCCGCGAAACGCGCCTCGCTCCCCGGCACCAGCGCCAGCACATAGCGCTCTTGCGCCTCATTGCACCAAATCTCCATCGGCGAGAGTTCCGATTCGGCGCTTGGAATCTTGCGCAAATCGATCTTGCCGCCGCGATGGCTGTGAGCAATGGCTTCCGGCAGCGCATTCGACAGGCCGCCGGCGCCCACATCGTGGATCAATAAAATCGGATTGGCATCGCCTAAGGCGATGCAGCGATCAATCACTTCTTGAGCACGCCGTTGAATTTCGGGGTTACCGCGCTGGACCGATGCGAAATCCAAGTCTGACGAACTTTGCCCGCTGCCCACCGATGAGGCCGCACCGCCGCCGAGACCAATCAACATGGCCGGGCCGCCCAGCACCACCAACGGCGCCCCCACGACCACCTCTTTCTTTTCGACATTCGACCTGCGCACGCTGCCCAAGCCGCCCGCGATCATGATGGGCTTGTGGTAACCGCGCACCCGCGTTGAATCCCGTGTGCAAGCCTGCTCGAACACGCGAAAATAGCCGCAGGTCGCCGGCCTTCCAAATTCATTGTTGAAGGCCGCCGCCCCCAAGGGCGCCGCAATCATGATCTCGAGGGCCGACGCGATGCGGTCGGGTTTGCCAAAGTCGACTTCCCAGGGCATCACCATCCCGGGTATTTTCAAATTGGACACCGAAAATCCGGTCAATCCTGCTTTTGGACGCGCACCAATCCCGGTGGCGCCCTCGTCGCGTATCTCCCCGCCGGCGCCGGTCGCCGCGCCCGGAAACGGCGAAATGGCGGTGGGATGATTGTGCGTCTCCACCTTCATTAAGATGTCGACGGGTTCGACGGTGCCCGAATAGCGCAAGGTCAAGGGATCGGCGCAAAAGCGCGTTGTCGTCGCTCCTTCGATCACCGCCGCGTTATCACGATAGGCCGACAGCACTCCGCTGGAATTACGCGCATAGGTGGCCCGAATCATCCCGAACAAGGACATCGGCATCGCTTCGCCATCAATAATAAAGTCGGCGTTGAATATCTTGTGGCGGCAATGTTCGGAGTTGGCCTGCGCGAACATCATCAGTTCAACATCTGTCGGGTCCCGGCCCAAGCCCTTGAATGCCCTGACTAAGTAGTCGATCTCGTCGGCCGATAGCGCCAAGCCCCAGTCGCGATTGGCCTGCGCCAACGCCGCTGCACCGCGTTCGCCGACATCGACGCGCCGCAACGGTCGCGCAGGTCCCGCATGAAACAATTGCGTCGGCTCATCGATATCGAGCCAAACCGATTCGGTCATGCGGTCGTGCAGCGGTACCGCCAGGCGCTGTAAATCAGCGGCTCCCAAAGGCGCCGCGCTGCCGATGAAATACATGGCGCCGCGCTCGACCCGGGTGACTGTCTTAAGGCCACACACATGCATGATGTCGGTGGCTTTGCTGGACCAGGGCGATTCGGTACCCACACGCGGTGTCACCAACACATGGTGGCCATTCAGGGGCGCGTCGCGATTGGGCGCCGTCTCTTTCGCGCCGTAGGTGAGCAGTTTTTCAATGACGCGCAGATCCGCCGCGTCCAAGGGCTGCGGACCATCGATAAAATGCATCCAGCGGGACGACAGCGTGGTGACACGGGGGTCTTGTGCGCGCAACGCACGAAGCAGGCCGTCGAGGCGAAATTGCGACAGCGCCGGCGCGCCGAAAAGGCTAAACATGCCCTATTCTACAGAAATCGGGCTACTTTCGGGCGTTGCTGTCGCCGCCCGGCGTGTAAATCGGCACCGGAAATTGCGAAACGTTGGACCCTTCGAGGGCGACGATCTTGCTCACGCCCTGTTTCTTGACTTCATCGATGCGCAGCACCGAGTGCATGGGCAAATAGGTGCGCTTTACTTCGTTGAATTCGGCCTTGATTTTCTCTTCTGCCGGGTCTACGACCACGGTCGACCGTTCGCCAAACACCAATTCCTCGACTTCGATGAACCCAAACAGGCTGCCGTGACTCACCTTCCGGGCATAGATTTCGTAGACCTTGCCCTGATTGACGAACAGAACTTTAAAAATGTGACTCGCAGCCATCTAGGGGGCTCCAACCATGGGTAGTATTTCGCCATATTATACGGGCACTTAGCGCAAACCTTGCGACCCGCTGGAGGGAATGAACAATGGCCCTGCGCTTACGCGTCGTCAGTGAACACTCAACTCGCCTAGGATCAAAAGCCACCAAGGTTTTTGGCGTGCACGGCGGTTCAATTGGGCGCGCCACTGACAACGAGTGGATTCTACCCGACCCCGAGCGTTACCTCTCGGGCAAACACGCACGTATCGATTTTCGAGCAGGCAGCTATGTGCTGGTCGATACCAGCTCCAACGGCACCTATGTCAATGGCGCTCAGGTGCCGTTGGGCAAGTATCACGACTACTCGATTAAGGATGGCGACTATATTCGCCTCGGCGAGTATGAGCTGCTGGCCAGTATCGACAAGACCAACGATTTCCCACCGGACGATAGCGCCGTCATTGCTTACGATGGTGTTTCGCAAAGCTCTGCGGTACGAAAATCCACTGCGGATGATCTTGGTGCCGACCTTGACCTCAGCGAACTGCTCGAGCCCAGCGATTTGGTGGGCAGTTCCGATTCGGGCGTGCGTCCGCGAGATGCCTACGGACAATCGGTGCTGGACGATGACTCACCCGGCACACCCTGGCACATGATGACTCGCCCGCTCAAAGTCGAGACGCCCAAACTCGAGAACTCGAATTCGAATTCGAGCGTAGGGTCTGGCTCTGCGGCGGCCTCCCTGGCATTCCAAGCAGCCAAGGCGCAAGCACCGGCGTTGTACGAAGGCGATTTCGATATGGGCGTGGCGGCATTTTGCAGAGGCGCCGGTATCGAACCCCGCTCGATCAATTCCGACGCGCGCACCGCGATGCTGCAACTCGCCGGACAGCTGCTGCGCGAATCGGTGCTGGGCTTGATGGACTTAAACCAAGGCCGCAATGAGTTTCGCAATAAATTCCGCATGCAGCCGCCCCCAGCCGAGGCCTCCGAGTCGCCGCTGAACTTTTCACGTGGCGTCGATGAAGCCTTGGTGCGCCTGTTGAATACCATGTCGACGCGCGCGGGGTCTGTTGAAGCGATTCGCCAAAACTTTCGCGAGTTGAAGGCCCAGAATACGGCGGCTATGGTGGCCACCCGGGCCGCCTTTGAAGAGTTCTTGAGCCGAGTCGATCCGAAGGAGCTCGAGGAGCGTTTCGAAAAAGCTCCCAAGAAGGGAGTTTTCGGCGGACAGGGTAAGGCGAAGTATTGGGACCTGTACGCGGAACTGTTCGCCGGCTTGGCGCAAAGGCCCGCGGATGGCTTTCCGCACTTGTTCACCGAGACCTTCGCCAAGGCATTCGAGGCAAAGCTGCGGGTACTGGTCCCGCCGCGCCGGAGCAGCTTCGGCGCTGACCGGGAGGATCCATCGGACCCCTCTAGCAATCAGGCCGTGGGCGATCCCTGATATAAGGTCAGCCATGTCGATACATCGGGATGGCTTATGCGGCTGCTGATCGTCGAGGATGATGACATCGTTGCGGACGCGATTACTCGCGGGTTGGCCGCGGCCAGCTACGCTGTGCACCGCGTGAGCAGCGCCGAATCCGCTCAGGCGGCCTTGGCTGATGAGGAATTCGCACTGGCGGTCATCGATGTCGGCCTGCCTGGTACGGACGGCCTGAGCTTGGTGCGCCGACTGCGAGGTATGGGCAAAAACCTGCCCACCCTCATCCTAACCGCACGTTGCACCTTGGCGGATAAAGTGAAGGCCTTAGACTTGGGTGCGGATGACTTCATGAGCAAGCCGTTCGAGGCGGCGGAACTGGCCGCCCGATGCCGCGCCCTGATGCGCCGCTCGAGCGGTGCTGTGAACGGCATCATCAAATTGAATCGCATGAGCGTGGACCTGCTCGGCAAGCAGCTGCGGATCGACGATCAGGAAGTCGAGCTGACGGCCCGCGAGTGGTTGGTACTCGAGTGCTTGGTACGGCGGATCAACCTCATCGTGCCCAAAGAACGGCTGCAGCAGGCCATCGCTGGACCAGATCACGACAGCTCGGCGAATGCGATCGAAGTGCACATATCGCGCCTGCGCACCAAACTTGGCGATGCGGCGCTGATTCGCAGCTTGCGCGGCCTAGGCTACCGAATGGAAGAAGCCAAGCCCGCGTGACCAGGTATCTGCCGTGATCTCGATTAGCCGCCGACTGATATTCTGGCTCGCCATACCCTTGCTGCTCATGGCGTCGACCGGCGCGCTGGTCCACTACTTCAACAACATCGCGCCGAGCGTGTTAAGCAGCGACCGTCGGCTCAAGGAAGCGGCGAACGCCATCATGACGCACATCGTCGTCAAAGACGGTGCCGTCATAGTGGATCCCAATACCTCGGGCACCGCCATGCCAGCTTCCACCGACTTCTGGTTCGCCGTTTACGATCAGGCGGGTCGACGCTTGGCCGGCGATGCGCAGGTGCTTCCGGTGGTCATCGCGGGCGATGTCAGCCAATTGTTTTCCATGGCCCAGATCGATCATCGCAGCGTGCGGGTCCTGACCACGCGTTTCGACACACGCGTCGGCATGATTCTGATCACGGTGGCTGACCAGCGATCCGGCAAAGATTCCGCTGCCCACTATGGTTTCATCAGCACGCTCTTGTGGGACTTTGTGCAGTTGGATGTGACGTTGGTGCTCGTGTGGATCGGAATTCATTTGGCGTTAAGGCCGGTCAAACGTTTGCGTGATGAAATCGCGAGCCGCTCGCCCTCGGACCTGCGCCCCATCGTGGAGAGCACGGCACCGCGAGAGATCGCGCCGGTCGTGGTTACTTTGAACCGATTATTCGCGGCATTACGCGCCTCGACGCAGTCGCAGCAGCAGTTCATCGCCAATACCGCCCATCAGTTGCGCACTCCCATTGCAGGCATGCAGGCACAACTCGACGTGCTGGCTGCGGAACCGGCGGCGCGGCCCATCCTCGCTCGTCTGAATACTCTCCAAGAGAGCATTCGTCAGCTCGGCCACGCATCGAATCAACTACTCACGCTGGCGCGCGCCGATCCGACAGCCAACATCGCCGCCAAGAATCAGGCCGTCAATCTAGGCAGCCTCGCAGCGGATATTGCAACACGCTACTTTGACCGCGCGCTCGCTTCCAACATCGATTTGGGCGTCGATGTGCAAGATGTTTCCATCACGGCCGATCCCTCGCTGCTCGATGACCTGCTGAGCAACTTGGTCGACAATGCCCTCAAATACACCCCGGATGGCGGGAGGGTCACCTTGAGCGTCTCTACTTACCTGCAGAAAGCCCAAATTACGGTCGAGGACTCAGGTCCTGGGATTCCGGACGCTGAGCGCCAACGGGTGCGGCAAAGGTTCTACCGCCTGCCTAACTCCCCAGGTCACGGCAGCGGATTGGGACTGGCCATTGTCGAGGAAATCGCCACGCTGTATGGCGCCACCCTCTCTATTGGCTCAGGGCCGAACGGCAAGGGCGCACGTTTTACGGTGCAATTTCCGTAACCGCGACCTTCAATGGCGCCTGATACTGCGAACTGCTTCTCAGTTTGATCGTGCGGGGGCAGCCCGCAAGTTTCGAGCAAGATTGCTCCTTTAACCTCTTTCACCTATGAGAATGACCATGCCCAAATCTGCCGGCTTTACGATGATCGAACTGCTCATGGTCATGCTGATCGTGGGCATTCTGGCCGCCATAGGGACCTCGTCCTTCAAGTACGTGGCGACCTCCAATCGCATCAGCACCGAAATCAATGGGCTGCTGGGCGACATGCAGTTCGCGCGCAGTCAGGCGATTAAAACGGGAACCACAGTGACGGTGTGCCCATCTACCGACTCAGCGAGCTGCTCAGGCACCACTACGTGGACCACAGGTTGGATCGTCTTTTTGGATTTCAACGGGAGCGGGACAGTTGATACCGGCGACCAAGTTATCCGAGTTCAAAAATCGATTGCGCCGGACGCTTTGGCTGCGAGCAACCCTAATTTCAAAT
>CAZZWE010000133.1:0-12313 GCA_964657675.1 uncultured Steroidobacteraceae bacterium | reverse complement strand
CCAAAGCGGCCGCTCGTGCGCGGCCGGCGCTCAAGGTGCGCAAAGCCGCCAAGCGCTGAAGGACTATTCCTCCAGCAGTGAGCGCAGCATCCACGCCGTCTGTTCGTGAAAGGTCAGTCGCTGGGTCAATAAATCCGCAGTCGGCTCATCACCGGCCTGGTCAGCAAGTGGGAAAATGCTGCGTGCAGTGCGCGCCACTGCCTCATGGCCTTCCACTAAAATCTGCACCATTTCCATGGCCTTGGGCGGCACACTGGGCGCATCTTTGATGGACGCGAGCGCGCCGAACTGGGCGTAAGAGCCGGGCGCCGGATGCCCCAGCGAGCGAATACGCTCGGCAATGGGATCAACCGCGTTCCACAATTCGGTGTATTGACCCATGAACATGATGTGCAGCGTGTTGAACATCGGGCCGGTGACGTTCCAGTGAAAATTATGCGTGGTGAGGTACAGCGTGTAGGTATCGGCCAGCAGGCTGGACAATCCTTTGGCGATCGCCGAGCGATCTTCGCTGCTGATGCCGATGTTGATCGAGGTGGATTTTGAGATATCGGTACTGGGATTCTTTGCCATGAGCTTCTCGGTGTTTTGCCTTGAACGGTTTCTTGAGGTGCATCCTATCAATTGGTCGTCATTGATCAAGTCAATTAATCCTATGCAGTTGATCGACGTAGACTATCGATGCGCAGGCACTTTTCCCAATTGGGCGCGAACCGCGCTGCGACGCACTGGTTGTGTGCAATTCTTAAGGTGCCGCTGTCGTCGGCGTCGAGTAATCTCTTCGGAATGCGAACCGCCGAGGCCTATTCCCGCACCGAAGAGATCGCCCATTCCTTCACTGCAGCCGTCGGTGTCGTGGCCATGTTGCTGGGCATCCCCTGGATGGTCTGGAAGGCGGCGGAAAATGGCGGTGCCTGGCGGGTGATTGGTGCGCTGGCCTTCGGTCTCGGTGCATTGATGATGTTTGCCACCTCGACCCTGTACCACGCCGCGCGCCGGCCAACCATGAAGGCTTGGCTCAGGCGGCTGGATCACTCGGCCATTTATCTTTTGATCGCCGGGACTTATACGCCGTTGACGATCGGCGTGATCGGCGGCGCACTGGGTTGGACACTGCTCATCATCGTGTGGAGCTTGGCTGTGCTAGGGGTGGTCGCCAAGCTTTCCGGGAGTTTGCTGCGTATTCCCCTTTTATCCACCGTCTTGTATCTGGTCATTGGTTGGATTGGAGTCGTCGCGTTCCGTCAGCTCTGGTACAACTTGACGCCGGCGCAGTTCGGCTGGATGGTGGCCGGTGGTCTTTGTTACACCGGCGGCGTGCCGTTCTATCTCTGGAAGCGCCGCTCGTTCGCCCACGTCGTTTGGCATCTATTCGTATTGGCCGGCGTCGCTTGTCATTTCGTCGCCATTTCGAGCTTAATCACCACGCAAAAGGCTCAACTGGCGGCTTTCTAAAGCAGAATCGCTGCCGCCCGATAAGTTGGCCCAATTAGGGCCATACTGGCCGGATGAAACCCAAGGCGCGATTGACGGCACGATACGGACAGACTGCGCCGTTGTTACTCCCTCCTGACCTACAGGCGTTGGGATCCATCGTCTTTACGGCGCATGACTTCAAAATCTTGGATGCCTGGCTCGCCGAGGAAGGCTGGCCAGGCGAACGCATGGATGTGGCAATGCTCGAGGGCTACTTGGTCGCGCTGCTGGTGTGGCCGATTCAATTGGCGCCGGGCGCTTGGCTGCCGGCCATCTGGGGCGTGCGCGGCTGGAAAGTGGCGGCGAAGATTGCAACGCCCGAACTCTACGATAAGTTTTTGGCGCTGGTCATTGGCATGCTGCAGGAATTGGAGCGCCGGCTCACCGCAACTCCGCGCGAGCATACCTTCGTGCTGGCCAACGACCGTGTCTTGCTGTCGCCGCGACATTTTGCCGGCGCCTCATGGGCGACCGGATTTATGTCGGCCCTGCAATTCAACGCGACCGGCCTGGGCTCAAGGTCTGATCTTTCCCGCACAGCGCTCGAGAACATCATTGCCGTTGCGTCGCTCAAATCATCCGATGTCGGCATCATGGCCAAAGTCGCGGGTGAATTGCGCCTATCGATCGGCGCATTGATGGATGAACGGCCGGCCCGCGGCCCCGCTTCCTTGTTACCGAGAGTCTCGCTGGTCGCCGCCTAAGCACCCTAAGCCGGCGCGGACAGCTCATCGATCATCGCAATCACGCCGGCTAATACAGGACCACCGACCCGCAGTTGGCAATCCTCGATTTCCTGTCGGCTAAACGATCGCTCGGCGGTCCTTCCCTTGACCGTCACTTCGATGGTGGAACCCTTCAGCACATGATCATCGGCCTCGAGGTCCTTGTAAGTCACGCTGCCATGGTAGCCATGGATGACCAACCGGCTTTTGATGTCATGTCTGATTCGGGCACGAGCCGTATCGAACTGCTCTCTATTTGAAATTTCTTGCACGGCCACCTCAGCGATTGACGACACGGCCTCCCATATTACGCGCTCTAGGCGCTCGCTGTGCCCTTCAGCGTCGGCCTCATTTCCGGATATAGCGCCTTGAACGGCCCCAAAGCCTCGGTAATGCTATTCAGCAGGTCCACCTGAATGTCATTGCCGGTAAACTGGCAGGTGACGGTGTCGTGGTGCGGCGTCTCATAGAATTGCCAACGCATTTCAAAGGTTTGCGGATCTTTCCAAACTCCGGCGGCGGCGACTTTCACCGAACCGCTGCCTCTGCCGGGCAATATGGATGGCGGTTCTCCGGGCAAATCGGTCACCCCGTCATGCCATCGCCCAAGACCGCACTGCACTTCGTAATGGCCGGTGGCGGCCGTGACGGCAACGACGCACAGGTCTGATTCAAACGTCAGGGTCACCTCAGATATCCCTAAGGGATTGGCCTGCAGCGTAAAACGCTTCGCAGTGACCTTTGCGGCCGTAGGCGAGACGACTGCGCCCACCGGCGTCGCAATCCGTCGTGTGTCGAGCACTTTTTCCAGCGACCGGAGATCTTGGCTCTTGCCGATGGCTTTGGATCGCATGGCGGGCAACAGATGTTCCCAAATCAGCGAAAGTTCGCGCTGCATTTTTCCAGTCTCGGCAGTGATCACCACCACCGCATCTTCGTCGGGGATCATCACGCACAGTTGGCCAAAGGCGCCGTCACCGCGGTACGCATTATGGCGGCAGCGCCAAAATTGATAGGCATAGCCTTGATACCAATCGCTGGTTTGCTTGAGTTTCTCGAGCGCAGCGGCCGGATCCTTCAGCGAGGCGGCATAGTCCGCCTGCGCCGCAGGATCGGAGCCAGAATTCCACGTCGCCGGCTGTTGGATCTTGAATGAAGTGGCTTCCTCCACCCACTGCGCCGGCAGCAGTTGCTTTCCATTCCATCGCCCTTTCTGCAGATACAGCTGCCCAAACTTCGCCAAGGCCTCCGTGGTCACGCTCAGGCCCCAGCCGCCGGTGTTGATGCCGAGAGGGCTGCTGTCCCAGCGCTTGTCTGGAATCTGCAACGGCGCGAACAGCCGGGGCTGCAGATAGTCGACCACCTTCTCGCCGCAGACCTTTTGCACAATGGCCGACAACATGAACGTCGCGGCGGTGTCATAGAGAAAAACGCTTCCCGGCGCATAGTCGATCGGCACAGCCAGGAACGCCCTGACCCAGTCGGGTTGCTTGGGATCCGCCACAACGGCCCGCGTCGAATCCGTTTTGTGGCCAACAGACATGGACAACAGGTGGCGGATCTCCAGAGCGGCCAGATGATCATCCACGGTCGGCGGCAGTTGATCCGGAAAGAAATCCACCACGCGATCGGAGGTTTTTAGTTTTCCCTCGGTCACGGCAAATCCGATTGCGGTGGACGTAAAGCTTTTACTCAGCGAATACAGGGCATGCGGAGCGGCTGCGCGATACGGCGCCCACCAAGTTTCGGCGATCACGCGCCCGTGGCGCAGCAACATGAAGCTGTGCAGTTCCAGCTTTTCATCCGACACCGCATTCAAGAAATCCAGGATGCCGCCGGAGGCGACGCCTTCCGCCTCGGGCGTACCGCGCTGCAAATGCCCGGATGCGGCAGGCCGCATCGCGCCGAATGCGGGCAAGCCCGCGGTCAGCGCCGTCGCGCCGAGACCTAATTGCTGGATGAACTCTCTACGAATCATGATGCCGCCTTATGTGTCCCAAAACTCTCGTTCCTCGCGATCGGGATCATCTACCACCCTGCACACCGCATTAATGATCATGGTGGCACGCCTCGCCAACGTATACGGCGGCCACGCCGGCAAGCCCGCAACGGTGGGTTTTCCGAAGCGCGCAAAACTCGCCCACAGCCGGCTCATGTTGCGGGCGGTTTGATAACGTTCCGGGCTCTGATCGCGGCCGATCACGCCATTCGGCAGGTGCACCGCGGCATTGTCGAACTTCATGGCGATGTCTGAGGCATGCATGGCGCCGACCGGATAATGCGTTCCCGGCACTTCCTGCGGGGAGCGGTAATCGAGCACGTACATGAATACCGGCGCGGCATGCTGCTCGACCTTGCGTTCTGCGATGGTGATCTCGCCGTTGCGAAAGCGATACGCGGTGGCGATGGCCACCCATAAATCGCTGGCGGATGCACCCGACCGAGTACGTCGGTAGAGTTCAATGGCGGCATCGCAGCGTGATTCGCCAATGACGGCGGCTACGCGCTTGCGCATCTCGGATTCATCCATCGAGGCGCCGGTGGGATCGGAAAGAAAGGCGATGGTGGCTTCATCGTGACAGCTGCCCGCGAGCAACGGCTTCTTCGATGAGAATCCGGGCGCCTTGGGTGAAAAAGGATCCGCCGGCAGGATCACGCCATCCACCACCGGACCTAAGCCAGGAACGCTCTTTTGTACCTTCAACAATTGTTCCGCAGGCACCTCGAGAATTTTTCGCGCATCGGCGGGTTCGATGCCGAGCGCGGATAACACCGCCCGGGTTGTCTCCCTGGCCGCTTCGCGCGAATTCATAACGATGCCGGGGCCGCTTTCGATCGAGGCTTTGTTGAACAAATCCTTCACCGAGGGCATGGCATAAATGCAGGAGGTTTTCCACCCGCCGCCTGACTCGCCAAAAACCATGACGTTGTCAGGATCGCCGCCGAACTCGGCGATGTTGTGATGGGTAAAACGCAGTGCGGCTTCGATATCCAACAGTCCCGCGTTGCCCGAATAACGGTCGCCCAATACGTCTTGCAGGTACAGATAGCCGAGCAGACCCAAGCGGTGGTTGGATTCGACCACGACCACATCGTTGTTTCGCGCAAGATTGGCGCCATCCTGCAGCAACGATCCGCCGGACCCGGTGACATAGCCGCCGCCGTGATTGTAAAACATCACCGGCCGCCGCTGATGATCGACCGCAGGCGTCCAAATGTTGAGGAACAGGCAATCCTCACTGGGGAGCGGCATGTTGTCGTAGGAACCCGGGCCCATTCGCTCGGCGTTGTAGGGTTGAATGGACGGTGCACCCAGCTTGGTGGCGTCGCGCACGCCGCGCCACGCCGTCAGGGGCGGCGGCGCTAGAAAACGCGCCTCAGCGCCCGATACGGCTCCCGCATAGGGAACTCCCAAAAACCGACATATGCCATCGCTACGGATCCCGCGAACTTTGCCGGCCGTGGTGCGAGCCTCGATGCTCGAATCGACGGCATGGCTTGGGCGCGGTACAGCCATCGCGATGCCGATCGCGCCCAAACCCTTGAGCAACTCGCGCCGGTTAGAAGCGCGCATCCAACGAAATGCCGACCACGCGGCGCGACTCCGGCCCAGAAATCTGCACGTAGGTACGCGGGTCCAGCAACTGCGCCGCAACCGGTGTTTCAAAACGGGTAGACGGACGATAAGTATCGAATAGGTTGCGGGCAAAAATAGCCACACCGAAGCGGTGGTCCTCCGTGCGGATGCCAATACGCGTGCCGACGATGGTGGCCGCCGCACTGGTCAGCAGAGGGTCATACACCTGACTCCAATTGATACGCGAGGTATACACAGCATCGAGCTGCAGAAAACCCGCGACGCTAGCGGCCAGACTATGCGCATATTCGCCGCTCGCGGTAGCCTTGTACTCCGGCGTACCCACCAGCTTATTGCCGCCCGCGTCGGCAGTCTCCGAGGTCGGATCACAACCTTGCGCGGCTGTCTGTCCCTGCGCGCAGCTGACCAGATATCCCGGGCCGTACTTGGCGTTGTCGTAATTTCCGCCCAAGTTCAAGGTCAGTCCTTTGACCGGCTGGCCAAAGACATTCATTTCCACGCCTTTGGAGGTTAAAGAAGGAGCATTGCCAAAGATGAATTCCTTGACGTCCGGATCGAAGAACTGCGCCTGGAAGTCGCTGACCCGGGTGTAGAACACCGCCAGATTTGCGCCCAACCGGCCATCGAACAGCGTGCTCTTGAATCCCAATTCTCCCGAATGAGGGATCTCAGGCCGCACCAGCAAAGGAATGGTCGGCCCGCCTGCCTGATCGTTGACGGCCGGGCCCTTGTAGCCGGCGGCGTAGGTTCCGTACACCATGAATTCCTTGCTCAAGTCGTACTGAATACCGACTCGGTAGGAGAAATGGTTGTCGCTGGTGGAGTCGCGAATCGGCGTGAGACTCGCGATCGGCGCCACTGCACCCTCCGCCAAGATGCCCGAGGTATGCGCGTTCACCTGCGAATTGCCGTATCGGGCACCCAAACTTACGCGGAATGCGGAGGTAAAATTCAAGGTCCCTTGCCCGAACGCTGCGTAGTTTTGCGTGGTCGCGTTGGTGGAGAGCACTTGGCCCAGAGGGAACGGCACACCGAACAACGTGAGCACCGGACCCAATTGGGTGGTCTCGCCGTAGAAGTCGCTGCGGAAGTAGTACAGGCCGGCGACGTAATCAAAGAAATGTCCCGTCGGCGAGGCGATGCGCAGCTCCTGCGTGAAATTATTGTAGGTGTCGGTCTGCGTTTGGTTCAGCAGGTAGACCGGAACGCTGTCAACGTCGCCCGCGTCCTCATTTTCATGGATGCCGCGATAGGCGCTGATGGAAGTCAGCGTGTAAGCACCGATTCTGTAATCGATCTGGCTGGAATAACCGTAACTGTCCACGTGCGAATGCGCGCCGCCGTCGGTGCAACCTGAATCATTGTCCTGCGCTACATGCACACCGCAGGCTGCCAACTGCGTGGATAGATAGCTGCCTGGGGTTGAGTAATACACCGGCCAAGGTGTGCCGCCCGCTGCCGTGTTGCGCGAAAAATCGCCGATTTCATTGATGGTGAGATCCGAATTCGGCTCCCACAGAAAGCGCACCCGCCCGCCCACGTTTTTATCGCGGGCCCAGCTGTCCGCAAATCGGTTGAACATGACGTTGGGCGCTTCCGCATAGGAGCCGGAAATGCGCAGCGCTGCGGTGTCGGACAGCGGAACGTTCACGACGCCATGCGCGGTCGTCGTGTCCAACGTGCCCAAATCCAAGTGTCCTATAGCTTCGAATTTGCTCGGATCGGGAGCATTGGTCACGATGTTGATCACGCCTGCGGAAGAGTCGCTGCCAAACAATGTGCCCTGCGGCCCTTCCAAAACTTCTGCGCGCGAGACATCGAACATCTGCGGCGGGTTGGCGGAAGTGCCAGCCAATGCGACATTGTCCAACACCACGCCGACACTGCCTTCGCGGAGCGCGAAAATGTCTCGCTACCGATGCCGCGGATACTCAGCGCCCCGAACGGGCCAGCTGAATTCAAGCCCGGCGCACTGATGACCAAGTCGCTGACAGCCGTGATGTTTTGGCGCGCCAACTGCGCTGCATCCACCACCGTGATGGACATGGGGATCTCCTGCAATTTCTCTTCGCGCTTGGTGGCCGTCACCACGATTTCATCGATGCTCGAACTCTCGGTACCTCGTGGGTCCACCGTTTGCGCCATCGCCGGTGCGCCGACACACAGCATCAGTCCGAACGCGGCTACCCGTTGATTCAGTAAAGCGAATTTATAATTCATTGCCCCCCCAAAATTTCAGCCACTGCGGGCTGTTGTTAATCGATTACATTGGTGCCGACATTCAGTCGCGCGTCGGTCTACAGTTCCAGGTTGCCGAGAAAGCGGGCGCTTGCCGCCATGGATTGCAACGGCGGCGCGTCGAACGGCGGTTCCTGTTCGACGAAGAAATGCCTCGCGCCGCCTTGATAAGCAGCCGCGAGGATTGCGCCCCAGTCCAATAACCCCGAGCCAATCTCCGTGGTGCGGGGTACGGCGGACTGTCCCGCCACGTACTTCGCCTGCATGTCTTTCAGATGGATTAGCTGAAAACGACCGGGATGGGTGCGTAACAGTTCGGCTGGGTCTTCACCGGCCGCAAAGGCCCAACCCACATCCAGCTCAAAAGTAACCAGCGCCGGGTCGGTCTGTTCCAGCAGCAACTGAAACCCCGTGCGCTCGCCCATTCGGGTGAACTCAAAACTGTGGTTGTGATAACCCAGCCTCAGATTTTTACGGCGCAAAAACCGCGCATATTTATTGAGCAGCGCCGCCCGCGCCTGCCAATGCTCCGGAGTGATGGCGCGTGAGACACGCGCGTAAAACGCATAACCTTCGTTAGGCTCGGGTGTCAGCTTTACATCCGGTGGGATGGGAAACCCCGGCACGATGACATAGGAAGCACCGATGACATGCATTTGTTCGGCGAGCTTCTCCAAGTCGCCGTCGAGCCCGGGTTCGTCCGCGGAGCCGGTCTCGATTTTGACATGCGCGCCGGTGCATTTAAGACCCGCCTCATCGTGTAGCCGGCGGATTTCGGTCGGTGTGCGACCGAAATAGCCCGCAAGTTCGGTAGTCCGATAGCCGGCCGCCGCCAATTGTTTCAACGTGCCGGCAAAGTCCTGGCGCGCGAGATCGCCGACGGAATACAGCTGTACACCCAACGGCAGATCGTGACGCGCGAAGAACTTTTTGCTCTGCGAGAAAACCAGATTGGGCGCCAGCGCACTGAGCACGCCGGCCCCAAGACCTTGTAGCATCACCCGCCGACTGAAGTGCTTGAGCGAAGTCATCAAACGACGCCTTTCAGGAATTCGATGCAGGCCGCCGCTTCCTCGAGCGGCGGCTTACTGAAAGGCTGTTCCTGTTCGACGTAGAACTGGCGGATATTGTCGGCGTAGGCTCTGGCCAACAGCTTGGACCAATCGATGGTGCCCTGGCCCACCTCCGTGGGATCCAACTTGAACGCATAGTTCGGGACGGTACTGGCCTTGATGTCCTTGATATGCATGCCTGAAAAGCGGCCCGAATACTGCGACAGCAGTGTCAATGGATCGATCCCCGCCGAAGCCACCCAGCCTGCGTCCATTTCGAAGGAAACCAATTGCGGATTGGTTTCCTTCATCAATATCGCCATTCCGGTACTGCCGCCGACCGGCGCAAATTCGTTGTTATGATTGTGATATCCGAACCGCAAGCCGATCTTCTTGAAGGCTGCGCCCTTGGCATTGAGATACTCGGCCGTGTTCTTCCAATCCTGTTCGGTCAACTGTGACGCAAAACGCGCCAGCATCTCGCCCAAGCCTTCTCCCGGATTGGGCTTCAACTGCATGCGGTCCGGGATTAGAAACAGTGAGCACACCACCGTCTCGAATCCCAGGCTATGTGCCAATTCTGCAATGCTTTGAGGATCGTCTTGCAAACTGGGACCGGGCGCGAACGGGCGCGGCGAGAGGTGCGCAGCAGGACAGCGCAGCCCGGCACTTTTAAGCGCGGACCGCCACTCATCAGGCGACTTTCCCATTAGACCGGCAAGCTCGACCGTTTGATATCCCATTTGCGCCAGCGCTTTTAAACTGCCCGCCAGGTCTTCTTTCAGAGCCGCCGATACGGTGTAGAGCTGCAACCCCAAGGGCAAATGGTTGCGCTGAAAAAAAGGCTGCAACGATGTCCTCGCGGCGAACGCACGGCTGGCACAAAAAGCTGCGCTCAGAGCAAGGAACGTCCTGCGGGAAGCCAAGCCTGACATCGCAACTCCCTACAGCCCAAGGCTGCGCCAATTTTCCGTGTAATTATTCTGATGTAATCGATCTACATTTAAAAATCTACACGCTGTTCAATCAATGTGTCCAGCTATTTTGTGATTTAAATGCAATCTCAAGGGTCTCTCGATTCAGATTTCACCTAGCGGAACGGCGGGGAGACTGGCTCTTGGCGGGACCCGTACTGGCGCGTACCACGACTTCGTGTTTCAGCGTAATGCGTTCGCAGCGGTCGACCTTGCCGCGCAAAATGGCGAGCAATAGCTGTACTGCAGTTTCGCCGATCAAAGATTTTGGCTGACGAATGGTGGTCAAGGGAGGATCCGCAAATCGCGCATAGCGGATATCGTCAAACCCGATAATGGAGACATCCCTGGGGCACTCCACGCCTCGCGACCGGCAGGCCGCCAACGCACCGATGGCCAACTCATCGCTGAAGCAAAACACGGCGGTGGGTGTGATTTTGCGGGCTAGTATCGCGCGCATCTCCGCCTCCCCGGCTTCGATACTGTAGTGCGCATGCGAAATGGCCACATCGCTCCCCGCGCAGCCTGCGGCGCTCTGTTTCACACCTCGGATTCGGTCTCGGGTGATGTGGCTTTCCAGCGGCCCAGAAATGATGGCAATGCGACGATGCCCCATTGAAAACAGCAGATTCATCGCCTCTTCCGCGGCTTTGACATTGTCGATGTGTACGCTGGCGACGTGGTGATCCGGAGAGAAATCACAGCCGTTGACCACTGGGGCGAGAGGTCCTTTGTCGACGACCAATTTCGCCAATGCTGGCGCGATTCGATGGCCGAGAAAGATCACGCCGTCCGCTTCCTTTCTCTGCAGCATGCCGGCGTATTGCGACTCGCGCTTCAAATCATCGCGGGTATCGCCCAGTAGCACCGAGTAACCGACGGATTGCGCCGCATCTTCCGCGCCGCGCAACACCTCAGAGAAAAACGGATTGGAGATATCCGGCACCATGACGATGATCTTCGAGGTGCGCAGCGTCCTTAGACTTTTTGCGGCGAAGTTCGGTGCATAGCCGAGCGCATCGATCGCCGCGTGGATGGCAGCGCGCGTCTCGGGCAATACGACTTCGGGATTGCTCAGCGCCCGCGACACCGTCGCGGTCGACACGCCAGCGCGATCGGCGACCATTTTTATCGTACTCATGCCGCCCTCACAGATTTCATGCCTATGTCTAACATATTCGTGCCGGCGGTTTAAATCTTGCGATTGGTACGCAGAGTCGGTGTAGTATGCAATCCATTACATCGGCTGGGGAGCCCCATGGCAAGGTCTTACACATTGGCCGCCGCGCGTTCGGCATCGGTCTGGTCATGAACATTCCCCCTCCTCTTCGCATTGGCTTCGTTGGCACAGGCTTCATTGCCAACTTCCATTTGCGCAGTTTTGCAAGCGTACGCCATGCGGCGATCACCGGCGTCTTTAGTCCCACAGCCTCCAAACGGGAGGCCTTCAGGAAATCGGTCGATGCGTTGGAATTGGGACCGTGCCGCGCTTACGCTTCACTCGAGGACTTACTGACGGCCACGGATATCGATGCATTGTGGATTTTGTCGCCCAACGACTCGCGTTTGGAGGTCATGCGTGCCTTGCATGGCGCAATTAAGTCCGGACGCTCGACAATCCGTGCGGTTGCTTGTGAAAAACCTCTCGGCCGAACGCTAGCAGAAGCGCGCGAGGTGTTGCGTTTGGCGCAGGATGCAGGTCTGTCGCATGGCTATCTCGAGAACCAGGTGTTCGCTTCGGCGGTGACTCGGGGTAAGGAAATAGTCTGGCGTCGCGCGGTGCCCTCCGCGGGCCGGCCGTATCTGGCGCGTGCTGCGGAAGAACATTCCGGCCCGCACGAGGCGTGGTTTTGGAATGGCGAGCGCCAGGGGGGCGGTGTCATGTCCGACATGATGTGCCATTCCGTCGAGGTCGCTCGTTATCTTCTGACGGCCCCCGGCGCCGCCCGATCCAGCGTCACGGTCAAGTCCGTGCAGGGCTCAGTGGGCTTCTTGAAATGGCATCGCCCGCAAGACGCCGCGACATTGCTCGAAAAATTCGGGCCGGGCGCGGATGTGATTCGCCGGCCGGTGGAGGATTTCGCCCGCGCCACCATCACGTTGGAAGACGAGCAAGGCGCTCCATTGATCATTGAAGCCAGCACCTCGTGGGCCTACGTTGGCGCGGGTTTGAAAATTGATCTGGCACTGCTGGGCGGAGAGTATTCCATGGAGTTCAGTTCTTTAAGTCCCGCACTCAAGGTCTTCATG
>CAZZWE010000132.1:0-12351 GCA_964657675.1 uncultured Steroidobacteraceae bacterium | reverse complement strand
GAACCCTTTAAATAAACGCCGACCATGGCCGACAGCAGACACATCGGCACGATGAGGATCACCGCCAAGGGCAATGCCCAGCTTTCGTACTGCGCCGACAAGATCAGGAATACCAGCATGACGCACAACGGAAATACCAACAGTGCCGTGTTGCCGGCGCTCTTCTGCTGGAAGGTCAGATCGGTCCACTCGAAGCCGAACCCATTCGGCAACACCTCATGCAGCACCCGCTCCATGGCTGAGTTCGCCTGATCGGAGGAAACCCCCGGCGCGGCCTGGCTATTGATGTCCGAGGCCAGATAGACGTTGTAATGCGAAACGCGATCAGGGCCTGCCTCGAAGTGAATGTCGGCCACTGCACCCATGGGGACTTCATCGCCATTCAAGTTGCGCATTTTCAAGTTGGCGACATCTTCGGGTTGAGCGCGAAACTGCGCCTCCGCCTGGGCATAGACCCGGTAGGTTCGGCCGAAACGATTGAAGTCGTTGACGTAGGTCGAGCCCAGGTAGGTCTGCAGCGTGTCGAAGATCTTCGACAACGGCACCGCCTGACGCTTGGCCTTGACGCGATCGACGTCTGCGTACAACTGCGGAACACTGTTTTGGAACGTCGTATAGGTCGCGTAAGGATTCAACTCTTTTTGTTGGCGCGCCTTGTTGAGCACCTCATTGGTGACTCGCGCCAACTCATCATAGCCATGCGCGCCGCGATCTTGTATGAACAGCTTGAAGCCGCCCGTATTGCCGAGGCCCTGCACCGGCGGCGGCGAGACCGCGAAAATCACGGCATCTTGGATGGTGCTGAACTTGGCATTCAACGATTGCGCGATGGCCGCAGCCGATAGATCCTTGCTGGTGCGCTCTTCGAAGGACTTGAGCGGGAAGAACAGCACGGCGGTGTTGCTCAAGTTTACAAATCCCTGCACCGACAGGCCGCTGAAGCCGATGACATGATCGACGCCCGGCGTTTCCTTGGCGAGCTTCGACATTTGCGCGACGACCGCCTCGGTCCGATCGAGCGACGCGGCGTCCGGCAACTGCACGATGCCGACCAGGTACTGCTTGTCTTGCGCCGGGATGAAGCCGCCCGGAACCAGCTGGAAAATGCCCCAGGTGCCCACCAGCAGCAGCACGAACACACCCAATATCACCACGCGGATGCCCGTGATGCGCTTCACGCCGTGGCCGTAGCGCTCCGAGGCGCTTTCGAAGCCGCGATTGAACCAGCGGAAAAATGGACCCAATACTTTATTGATGCCGCGTTGAAACGCATCGGGCGGTGCATTGCGAGGCTTCAGCAGCAAGGCAGCCAAGGCCGGCGACAGCGTCAGGGAATTGAAGGTCGAGATCAAAGTGCTGGCCGCGATGGTGATGCCGAACTGCCGATAGAACTGGCCGGTGAGGCCCGATACAAAGGCCACGGGCACGAACACCGCGCACAGCACCAAGCAGATCGAGATGATGGGCCGGGTGACTTCCGCCATGGCCGCGTGTGCGGCGGCATGCGGATTTAATCCTTCCTCGATTTTGCGTTCGATGTTCTCGACCACCACGATGGCATCATCGACCACGATGCCGGTAGCGAGCACCAGGCCGAACAAGGTCAGCGAGTTGATGGTGAAGCCCGCGAGCAGCAACACCGCCAGCGTGCCGATAATGGCCACGGGCACGGCGACCAAGGGAATGACGCTGGCCCGCCAGGTCTGAAGGAATATCACCACCACCAACACGACCAGCAGCACCGCCTCGAACAAGGTGTGCACCACCGATTCGATCGAATGGCGTACGAACACCGTGGGGTCGTAATCGATTTCGTAGCTGACGCCTTCCGGAAAGTTCTTGGCCAGCTCCTTCATGGTGGCCCGCACCGCATCAGACAGCTGCAGCGCATTGGCGCCGGGCAACTGGAACACCGGGATCGCCACGGCTGGACCTCCGTCCAACATACTGCGCAAGGCATAGTTATCCGGACCGAGTTCGATACGGGCCACATCACGCAAATAGGTGGTTTCGCCGCCCGTGCCGCTCTTGACGACGATGTTGCCGAATTCCTGCTCGGTCTGCAGCCGGCCTTGCGCGTTCACGATGTATTGAAATTGCTGCCCCGGCAGTGCGGGCTGGCCGCCGATCTGACCGGCAGCCACCTGCACGTTCTGCTCGCGCACCGCCGCCAACACCTCATCCACATCCATGTTGCGCGCGGCGATCTTGCCCGGATCCAGCCACAGCCGCATGGAATAATCGCCCGAGCCGAATACCTGCACATCGCCGGCGCCTTTCAGGCGCGCCAGCACGTCCCTGATTTGGATCACTGCATAATTGCGCAGATATAAGGAGTCGTAGCGCCGATCGCCCGACTTGAGAAACACCACCATGGTGAGATCCGGCGAACGCTTCTGGGTGATGAGACCCACTTGGCGTACCACGTCCGGTAATCGAGGCTCCGCCTGCGATACGCGGTTCTGTGTTTGAACCTGAGCGATGTCGAGATCGGTCCCGAGACGGAAGGTCACGGTGATGGAGAAGGCACCATCGGGCGTCGAAGTCGAGTTGGTATAAATGGCGTTCTCGACGCCATTGATCTGCTGCTCCAGCGGCGTGATCACCGTCTCGGCGATGGTTTTAGGCGAGGCGCCCGGATACTGGCCGCTGACCACCACCGTCGGTGGCACGATTTCCGGATACTCACTGATCGGCAGAATCGGCATCGCCAGAAGGCCCGCCACCGTGATCAGGATGGCGAGCACCGTCGCAAAGATCGGCCGCTCGATAAAAAACGAAGAAATATTCATCGTGGGGCCTTACGAAGCGGCCGGTGTGGCAGCGGCACCCATCACGACTTTCTGCGGCGTCACCGTCACGCCTGGATGCACGCGCTGCGCGCCGTTCACCACGATCACATCGCCCGCCTTCAGGCCGTCGCGCACCACGCGTAATCCATCGATGACGCGTCCGAGCGTGACCTTGCGGTACTCGATCACATTGTTGGGGCCTAGCACCAACACATACTTCTGACTCTGATCGGTACCCACGGCGCGGTCCTCGATCAGTATCGCGGAATATTCACCCCCGCTGAGCAGCTGCACCCGGGCAAATAGACCGGGCGTGAATTGCCCATCCTTGTTCGGCAGCACCGCACGCGCGCGAATGGTGCCGGTTTGCGAATTCAATTGGTTGTCGACGAAATCCAGGGTACCGGTGTGCGGAAAACCTTCTTCGTTGGCCAAACCCACTTGCACCGGAGCGCCGCTGTAATGCGTGTTGGATTTGTCTTTGACCGCAAGCTTCGAGTAGCGCAAATAGCTTTGCTCATCGGCGTCGAAGTACAGATAAATCGGATCGAGCGACACCACCGAGGACAGCAGCGTGCCGCCGTTAGTGCCGCCCGTGACCAGATTGCCCCGAGTGACCTCGGCGCGGCTGGCCCGCCCGTCGATCGGACTGGTAACCCGCGTGAATTCCAAATTGAGCGCCGCGGCTTCCAATGCCGCTTCGGCTCCGCCGACATTGGCTTCGGCCTGTGCCATGGTGCTCTTGCGCTCGTCGAGTTCCTCTTCGGAGACCGCGCCGCTGTCCTTCAATTTCTGTACGCGGGCCAACTCGATTTTGCCCAAGTCGAGTACCGTCTTGTAACGCCTGACATCGGCGTTGGCGCGATCGTATTCCGCCTTATACGGCCGCGGATCGATGATGAACAAAAGATCGCCGCGCCTCACCTGACCGCCCTCGGTGAAGGCCACCTTGTCGATATAGCCCGAGACCCGCGGCCTGATCTCCACGGTTTCAACCGCCTGCAGGCGGCCGGTGAACTCATCCCAGTCCTTTACCCGCTTCTCCAACACCTGGGCAACGCTGACTTGCGGGGGAGGCGGAGCGCCTTGCGGACCTGCGGGCTTGCCACACGCGCCAAGGACCAAAGACCCACCAACGGTGATGCCGAGCATCACTAACATATTGATATTTCTCACAAATTCTCCCTGGCCTGTCAGGCTTCCACAGCAGAAGCCCGATCCCGCAGATTTAACAGTCGTCCGTTAATCGAGGCGGATACCCGCATAATCAACCATTGTGTCCTACATCTTGATGACCTGAGCTAATAACACCAGCTTCTGGTCCTACGAGTATTGAAGCTTCCTGCTGCTCGGTATTGACAATCATTCGCATTCGCGTTCACAATCAGTCCCATGATTATCTGCGTATGCAAAGCGGTCTCTGATCGTCACATCAAAGCGGCTGTGAAAGGCGGCGCCACCTGCATGCGCGACCTGACTCGCGAATTGGGTGTGGGAACTTGCTGCGGCAAATGTGTGCCTGAAGCCCGCTCGACACTCTCTGAGTCGCTGAGCACGAGCGCCTGCGAATTTTCCACCGCCAATCTGTTTACCGCAGCATCGCCGGAATTCGCCACCTAAACGCCCGGTGATACAATCCCCTCGCGTCAACATAAGGGGATCACGTGCAGGGCGACACTAAGGTTTTGGATTTCTTGAATCAGGCGCTGCGCAATGAGCTGACCTCGATCAATCAGTATTTCTTGCACGCCCGCATGCTCGACAACTGGGGCATGAAGCGCCTCGGGAAAATCGAGTACGAAGAATCCATCGATGAGATGAAGCATGCCGATCGGCTGATCAAGCGCATCTTATTTCTAGATGGCCTGCCGAATCTTCAGGATCTTGGGAAAATTTATATCGGCGAGGACGTCCGCGAAGTCCTGCAATGCGACTTGAAGCTCGAAATGGCCGCGCACCCCATGTACAAGGCCGCGATTGCGCATTGTGAAACCGTGGCCGACTACGTCACTCGCGACCTGTTAGTGCACATACAGAAGAGCGAAGAAGAACACATCGATTTCATTGAAGAGCAATTGGGCCTCATCGAAAAGATGGGCCTGCCGAACTACGTGCAAAGCGCCGCGGGCGAACTGCACGAAGCGGGGTAAGCCTTAAGGCAAGGCGCGGCCGGCCAAGGCCCGCGTTCCGGTAAAGGTGGCGCTGCCAAGCAGGTGGCGCGCTGAGCCGCTGATCTTGTCGGCATCAATCACCGCACTGAATTTCAGGCTCAGTTTCATCGGCGTCGTAATCTTCGCCGACCAACTCAAGCGATTGCCATCGACCCGACCGTCGCTGATCACCGCGGAATGCTTGCCATCGGTCATGCTGCCGCTCAGTGTCGAACCGACCGTGGATAACTCCAGCACGCCGACGCGATCACCCATGGGCGTTTTCAACGTAATGTTCCATTTGCCCTGCACCATGACTATCTCCGCGTACTGAGGGTTTCTAGTTTAGCAGTCGCGAATTCAACGAACGCCAATACCGCGGCGGGAATCTGTTGATGGCTCGGCAGCACCACGCAAAAGTCGGTGCCGGCACGGCGATATTCGGGCAGTACTTGGCGCAGCCGGCCAGAGCGTATCTCCGCGCGGATCAACATATCCGGCAATAAGGCAATTCCCAAACCCGCCAAGCAGCTTTTCAACAGGCTGCGCGAGCTGTTGGCGCTGAAGCGCCCGCTCAC
This sequence comes from uncultured Steroidobacteraceae bacterium, assembly GCA_964657675.1. Taxonomy (GTDB): domain Bacteria; phylum Pseudomonadota; class Gammaproteobacteria; order Steroidobacterales; family Steroidobacteraceae; genus Bog-1198. The sequence goes on along the minus strand of CAZZWE010000132.1, from coordinate 6,831 downwards.
TTTGATTTCTTCCGCGCCGTCCGCGCCCGACAATACCCACGTGGCCGCACCTGAACTTCCGGACGCGGTTAAACAATCGTGATCCGCCAGCGACTTGAGCGTCGAGGGAACGCCACGCGCCTGCAAATACGCAGGGCTTGCCACCAATCTGAAATCGTGTGAGCTCAACTGTCGGTACACCAAGGGCAGCTCCCGCGCCCAGCCGCCCCGAAAGGCAACGTCGATGGCCTCGCCGATCAGATCGGCTCGGCTATCGCTCAAGACGAAATCGAGCTTCACCTTCGGATGCGCTTTCAAAAACTCCGCCACCCACTCCGCGCTGAACAGATCCATGAAATCAGCCGGCGCTGCAACCCGGATGCTGCCGCTCGGGGTGGCTGCTCCGCCCAAGGCCTTGCCGGCCTGCAGCACATCGTCGACGGCCGGAGAACAGCGTTCAAAAAAGGCCGTGCCCGCCGCCGTCAGGGTCAATTTTCGGGTGGAACGCTGCATCAGCCGGGTATCGAGCGCGTCTTCCAATTGACGCACGTGTCGGCTCAGCGTGTTCGAGGGAACACCCAAGCGACGCCCTGCTTCCGCGAAGCTGCGGGAGCGCACCACCTGCACGAACATTCGCACCTGATTCAAGTCCAGCATGGCCATTACGTACATTTGTGGATGAGTGTAAGCATATTAGCCTATCTAGTACGAGGAATCACATGAGCCTAGCATGCTCGCCGTGATGCATGGTTACCTTCAGCGAGGAGCAGTCGATGGCTAAGATATTGGTACTTTATTATTCGTCCTACGGTCATATCGAAACGATGGCCGAGGCAGTGGCCGAAGGCGCTCGCAAAGCCGGCGCTCACGTGGATATCAAACGAGTGCCGGAGACTGCGCCCGCGGAAGTCGCCAAGGCCGCCCATTTCAAGCTGGAACAAAAAGCGCCCATCGCCAACATCGAAGATCTGGCCAATTACGATGGCATCATTGTCGGCGCGCCCACCCGCTTCGGCCGCATTCCCGGCCAGATGGCCGCGTTCCTCGACCAAGCCGGCGGCTTGTGGATGCGCGGCGCGCTAAACGGCAAAGTCGGTGGTGCATTCACCTCAACAGCCACGCAGCACGGCGGCCAGGAAGTCACGCTGTTCTCGCTAATCACCAACCTGCTGCATTTCGGCATGACCATCGTTGGCCTGCCGTACAGCCATCAAGGACAGATGACTTTGGACGAAATCGTCGGCGGCAGTCCTTATGGCGCCACGACCATTGCCGGCGGCACCGGAGCGCGTCAACCCAGCGAATTGGATTTAGCGGGCGCGCGCCATCAAGGCGAGCTCATTGCCGTGACGGCGAAGAAATTGTTTCCCGGCTAGAGTCGATCGCAGCGAGGCTGCCTCGGGCAGGCTCCGCTGCGCGGGCAGATAACGCTGGCGCGCGAGCTTAGCGCATCGGCGATCCAGGCGATGTTCAGCACCTGCGAGGCCGCGCGGATGGCCGTGGCAGCCTCGGCAGGGATTTCGCCATCGCCGCTGCCACGGCGGCAGGACTCTGCGATCGAGGCGACGATGGATTCGCCGGAGAAGCCTTGCGCGTCGAGCGCCGGCAACAGATCCACACCCACCGACAATACGTGCAGCTCATCGAGTGCATCGCGCGTCAATAACGAGTGGCAGCAATACAGCCGGTCGCGCTTGCCATCTTGCATCACCGAGATCTGCGACTTGGGTTTCTGCATAGTCGGTGCATCCGGGGTTTGCTGCAGCAACCGGAACACCGCCCAACGCGGACAGGGATCCGACACCAAGCTCATGTTTCCCCACGGCAGAGGAATGCCGTTGCCGCGATAAACCGCGCGTAAATAGCCGGGGGGATAGGCATCAAAGAAATGCCAATGTCGATACGGGGACACCGCCGTCATGCGCCGCATGACCAATGCCGGCGTCACACCGAGCTTGGCGCAGTTAGTGACACTGTGTGCCTCGCGAATTAAAAAACGGCGAAACGGAATGCGTGGGCACAACAACGCGCCGGCGAAGAAACTGCATTCGAAGTCGCGCCATGCATACAGCACGTCCTGCGCACCCATGCCGGCTCCGGAACTATGGGCCTCGACCTCACCCAGCGGCGCCGCGCTGTGCGGCGATATGGCGCCATCGCCGTTGTGCAAAATCTTGTGGCCGACAAAAAATGCCAGCTCATACTTCAGACGCTCTTCTTGATTGCGCAAGCGCTTGTTAATGAGCACCGTACCGGGCGCCTCGAAGCGCGAACGCACCAATGCGCCGCTGGGCTTGCGCCCGTCGCCATCGAACCATTTGATATCGAGGCCATGACGTTTACAAATCGCCAGCAGCGCCTCCAGGCTCAATGGCATTTCTCGCTTGCCGCAGCTCTCCGCCGCACGTTCGATGTCAGGAAAATTGTTGTGGCGAGTTTCCTGCCAGACACGGATCAGCAGCTGAGCGAACTGCCGACCGGTGGTGCCGGTCTGGGACAGCAGTTCGGGCAAGGCGTTTTGCAGCAACTCATGGGAGAACAGGAAGGCCGGCTCGAGCGGCATGGCTTCCAAACCGCCCCGCTGCCGCGTCGTGGGGGCCGCCTCAACATCGGTATTTTCATCGAGGAACCAACGCGCCTCCTTACTGAAGATTCCCGCCAGCATGTTGAGCATGCCTTCCGAGGGCATGCGCTTGCCGGTTTCAACCATGCTCAGGTAGGAGACCGAGGGGGCGCCCGCGGCGTCGATTTGAACGCAACGCGCCGAAAGTTCATCCAAGGTCAGGTTGTTGCGCTTTCTTAAGGAGCGCAACTTAGCCCCCAAAAAATGCCCCTGACGAATCAGCCCCGTCATGCTCCTCTCCAGTGAAATTCACACTGTGAAATTTCCAATGTGTAAATATCCGCTATGATCACTTTAGACTGCCACCCTTCACACTGGCAAGGAGAACCGCGCTATGGCCGCAGGATTTACAGCCGCACTCTCTGCCGCCATCGCACGCTCCGCGACGCCCGGTGCTGCCAAAGATTTAGCCGAGTTCATTGCTGACCACTTCAGGCTGTACAACGAGGAATTCAGCCGCATCACGCGGCGCGCCGCGCTCAATTTTCTGGTCGAGGATTGGCGCGCAGCGCAACGCGATTCGATCGAGCGCATAGAATTGTATGAACAGCGCGTGGCGCGCTGCGTGGCAGCGGTCAGCGACCAACTGCAGGCCAAACGTACCGACGTCGATCTGTGGCGCGAGGTGAAACAGCTGTTCGAGACGCTGGTCGCGCGCCGCCCCGACAGCGACTTTTATCACACGTTTTTCAACAGCGTTACGCGCGACTTGTTCGGCACCGTCGGCGTCAACGTCGACGTCGAATTTTGCAGCACCAGTGTGGGACGTGCATCGGGATCAGTACCGATTCGGGTGTATCGGGTCGGCGCCTCCTTGCCCACCGCCGTGCGCGAAGTGCTGGTGGACCTGCCCTTCGGCGCCGCGATCCGCGGGCTCGACGCGGCCGTGCATCGCATCAGCGCCGACATCGGCCGTTATTTTCAAACCGGTCGGCACAGCGGTGCGCCAGAATCCATCGAGTTCATTGAACCGGTGTTCTACCGCGGCTTGCAAGCTTTCGTGGTTGGCCGTTTGATCGGCGATGGCGCCATCACGCCGCTGGTACTGGCCTTCACCAATTCGCCGGCCGGCGTGCAAGTCGATGCCGTCATGATGTCGCGGGCCGAGGTCGGCTCATTGTTCGGCTATGCCCGATCGTATTTTCATGTAGACCTGCCCGTCGTCAGCGCAGCCATCACCTTGCTGCGCTCCTTCATGCCACGAAAGTCGGTGGACGAGTTGTACACCGTGCTCGGCCGTGCCAAGCAAGGCAAGACCGAAAGATACTTTGCTTTACAGCGCCACTTGAGCAAGTCCATCGACAGCTTTGTGCACGCTCCCGGCGATCGCGGCCTGGTGATGATTGTCTTCACGCTGCCTTCCCACGATCTTGTTTTCAAGGTCATCCGTGATCGTTTTGGCGCCCCCAAGAACACCACCCGCGCCGAAGTCATGGATCGCTACCAGTTCGTTTTCCGACACGACCGTGCCGGACGCCTGGTCGATGCGCAAGAGTTCAAGCGTCTGCGCTTGCCGCGCGCGCGGTTCATGCCCGACCTTGCCGACGAATTGCTGCGTGAAGCCAGCGAGAGTTGCCGGATCGAGGGTGACGATTTGATCGTCGAGCACTGCTATGTCGAGCGGCGCCTCAGGCCGTTGAATTTATTTTTGCGCGAGGCTGACCCTGCCGCCGCGGAGTCGGCCATCATCGACTACGGCAACGCGTTGCGCGATCTGGCGGCCACCAATGTCTTCCCGGGCGACTTGCTGCTGAAGAACTTTGGCGTCACCAGTCACGGCCGGGTGATCTTCTACGACTACGATGAGATCTGCCGTGTGTCCGATTGTGTGTTTCGCGATCTGCCGCAGCCGCGCAATGAGGAAGAAGAAACCAGCGCTGAACCGTGGTTCCATTGTGGGCCGCGCGATGTTTTTCCAGAACAGTGGCTGCCATTCCTGTCGATCCCGTCCGCGCTCAGCGAAGTATTCGTGCGCGAGCACGGCGGTTTGCTAACTGCGGAGTGGTGGCGGGCCCAGGCAGCACTCGCCCCGGAAGTCGCACAAGAGGTGGCTACGCGCGAACATCCAACAGCGGCGCCAGTCTAGAATCGCCGCTCTGAGTCCGCGTGTATTGCTCGATGGGACTTAAATAGGAGGAGCTGCGAGGAGCACCCGGTTGACGCGGTGAGAAGCTCGGCACCGTCGCCACGGCAGTGCTCGGTGAATCCGGCTCCGAGGCATATTGCGCTTGGACCACCACCACATTGTCATCGGGCCGGGAGGCGACGATGGTGACGCTTTTCAGCTGCGCCCCGCTGACCGCCGTGCGCAACGCCTGGCCTAGCGCTTCCTGCCCCAATTGTGCACTTGCATCATCCGAAGAGGAGACGGCAAAACGCTGTCTGCCGGAATTCGATGCCGGAATATAAGTTTGGTTGGCTGGCGCTAATTTCACGGAAATTCTTGGGGACCATCATCCGCCGGCGGCGGCCTACGCACCAGCTTGATCGAGTAAGGGGGTACCCATAATGTGACACAAGTCACTCCCATGAGTTCAAATTGTCACCATGAAACTCTATAACGAAGCCAATCCTGCCCCCAACCCACGCCGCGTTGCGGGACGGCGCCCACAAGAAGCCCGCATTTATGGCCAAGAACTCGCTGGGCCAATTGCCGGTGTTGGAGTTGGATGACGGCGCGAGGCTGTGCGAAAGCATTGCGATTTGCCGCTACCTCGAGGACCTTCATCCCACGCCGTCCCTATTCGGCGCAGACCCCTGGCAACGCGCTCAAACCGATATGTGGATCCGACGAATCGAACTGGCGATCGCAACGCGTGTCGGCGCGGTGTGGGTCAACACTCATCGATTTACGGCCAGCCTCGGCACGCAATACAAGGACTACGGCGAAGCCATGCGGGTGCGCGCATTGGAGATGATGCATTGGCTCGATCGTGAGATCAGCGCACGCGAATTCATCTGTCCCGATCGATTCAGCATGGCGGACATCGTCGCGCTGACGACGTTAGACTTCGCCAAATTCATCGGCATCGAAATTCCCGAAGACGCGGCTCAATTGCGCGCGTGGCACTCGCGAATTTCTGCGCGACCGAGTGCTGCCGCCTAGAAACAACAACAGGCGCTTGACATAAACTTCTAAATATTGCCGGTTGTCGCCGCTAAGAGACGCTCATCACGGTTTCACTGGGTGCGCTTCGTCAATATGCTCACCCGTGCCTGAATCGAATCCCTGAGGAGTTTTATGGCGACGAATCTGAGTGCGCCGATAACGGAAGACATTTGGCACCTGAGCATCGACGACTTGCTGTCGCCGCTGCCTGAGAAGCCGCGTCTCGGCGGACCGGGCCCCTTCGTCATCAACCTAAGCTCCTCGACCGCAGGCATCGGACTGCCGACTTTAAACCTCGCTGGTTGCGAATCCGCGCATGCCTATGAAATTCAGCGCAGCGAAGACGGCCGCACTCGCTATCGGTTGCGCTTGGGTCCTTTCGAAACGGAAGAAGCCGCCGACTTAATTTTAAGCATGGTGCGCGAGATCTATCCGAGCGCACTCACCGCCACCGCCGGCGTCGATGATTTGAAATCAATTGCGACCATTCGCGCCAAAGCGGCCGCAGCCGCCGAAGCACGCAAACCCCCTGCGCCGCCGAAGCAACCGGAACCACCGGTGGTCGTGTCTCGCGTCGACCCGATCGACGCGGCGCTTAAAGCGGTAGCCAGCAGACCGACGGCAGCGGTTGCGCCCAAACCGCAGGCGACTCCCATGACCGCGGTGCCGGCACCCAAGCCTGCACCCGAAAAGGCAGTCGAGGCGATTACGGTCAGTATCGATTTATCTATTGCCGAGATGCTTCCGCCGACACGCCCGGAAATCCCGACCGTTGCGGTACGGGCTGAATCGCCGGCCCCGCGTGCCAGCACAGCCCCCAAATGGGTTGAGCCACCGCTCGTGACGGAGCGCGTTGAATTCACCGCCATGAAAAAAGTCAGCGCGCCCGTGTCTAAGGCCACTGTGTCGCCGCCCGTCGTCACGCAGCGCGCTGATGTCGCCGCGACACCGGCACCCAAGGTCGTTACGACAACGCCGGTCACGCCTTCAATCGTTGTGCCGTCAGCACCGAAAGCCGTTGTTGCAGCGCCTGCGCCCGCACCAACGCCAATCGCGAAACCGCTAATCGCGGCGCCCGCACCCAAGCCCGTTGCGGCAGCGCCAGTGCCGGCGCCGGCTC
>CAZZWE010000131.1:0-12448 GCA_964657675.1 uncultured Steroidobacteraceae bacterium | reverse complement strand
GCATGCTCTGTTGCGAGCCCAATACCAAATGCAATTGTGACGGGCCCCGGAAATTTGACGACTCCACGTTGACTTAACATACGTATCGCCTAAAAAGGAGGCATGAGCAGAGAGAGATCCAAATCAAGCCCCAAACCCGGCGCAAATGGCCCGGCTGAGTCGCCGCATGATCCGGACGGGACTTCCAAGACCACCGGCAGGGTCAAGTTCGATGACCGCGGTAACGCGGTGTGGGAGTGGCAAGTGGCCACGGGCGCCTTCAGCCCAGAAGTCTCCACCTCACGCCTGCAGCGTCTCGAGCATCCGACCCTTTCCATCGCGGACGATGCGCCCACGCCAGTGGATCAAGTTCGTCCCAATCCGCTCGGTACCAAGAAGGGCTACGACCCTTATGACAGCGGTAAGCTCGGCAAAGCTCCGGCGCCGCCGCGTAAGAAGGATCTGCGCAAGTTGAGTGAATGGCTGAAGCTCAAGAAGCAAGCCGATCAGAATAAGGACGAAGTGTCGGAGGATTGAGCTCGCTCCTAAGATTACGCCAGCGCGTGACTCAATTTTGCGCTCGCACTCAGCCGATAGAATTTGCGCAGCTCGCGCACCAGCGCCTCGATCCGCGCCACGCCCCGATTTACGAAAGTCCGCTCCAGGCGACGGCAATACCGCGCGGCGCAGCGGTGAGCGGTTAAGTAACGCTCGGCCTGCTCCGGCCTCAAACGCACATCGAAGCTCACCCGGTCGAACAAACGCGGGTGCACCTGCGCGGGATATCCGCCGCCTTGCTGCGCGGCCAGCAAAAATACGGTGATGGCGTACTTGTCGACTTCCGCCTGTGTTTCGAGCTCCAGCAGTGATACCGGAAGATCGTATTCCAAGCGCCAGGTCGAGTAGACGAAGTGACTGACCCCCTCGAGCGCCGTGCAGTAATCCGCAAGATTGCTGTCCGTGAGCGCGCGATGCGGATCGGCGTTTTCCAGTCGACTCAGCAATTGGGGATCCAGATACAAGGCGACGCCGGCTGCGCCGTTGCCGCCGGCGTCCTGTCCCTCGGCGAGCAGCAGCTCTTCTTCATTGACGCGGTGGTCGTTCTCGGGCGTGTAGCCCGCAACTGCGCGCCGGTCGGTGACCAGAAAATCGTACACGTCATAGCGCAGTTCGACGTCGTACAGCCGCCCGATCAGCGACTGCAGCCCTCGCAGCACCATGCCTAGTGCTCGCGCCTTGCGCCGCCGACCTTAACCGGTTGCACGCCCAATTGCCGCAGCAACCCATGGGCCCGCTGGCTGCCGGTTTTCATCCAAATCTCGTAAAGCCGCAGGATGTCGGCATCGGAGTGTCGATACGACATGTCGCTGACCTCGTTCAAGGCATCGACCAGCCGCTGAAACTTCTGTGCCAGCTGCGCATACACCGGCGCCACACTGCGACCCGAGCTCGTGCGTTGCATGGTGTCGGCCAGCGAGCTGTAGGCGTTGCCGCCCATGGCGATGTGATAGTCGATGTCGATCAGCTTGCGGGCGAAGCTGCGCGCGAAAAAGCCGGCGATGAACAGCGACACATCGCCCAGGCGCTGTAGGCAGCGGTGCCGAGCAGCGGCGGTCGGCGCCTCCAATGCATCGGCCAGCATGTGCGCCAGCGGCCTGATGCGCAGACCATCCGGGGTCTTTTCATACAGGGCGTCTGCCCGGGAGAACATGGTCAGCAGGTTGACGACGTATTGCTCTGCCTGCTCATCGATGTCGAGATGTTGATGCTCGCTGGCCGTGTGAAATGCGTCACGAAAGAATTCGCGTAACGAACTTACCGCCACCAGAGGTCCTGCCGACAATGCTTGCATCTTGGCGTCCTATCTTTTTGAGCTGACACCATCCTATCGACAAAGTACCGCTCGAGTGAATAGCAAAAGCGCGAACTGGAGTCAGAAAACGCCTAGATTTTCAGGGTTTTTGCAATCAGCAATCGGCACGTTAGGCTGCTAACGTTGCGGATGCCTCGCCGTGGTGCTAAAAAATTTCTGCGAGCGTCGTGATGGTGCGCAATGGCGGCGCGAACGCTGTCGGCCATTCGCGCGCTTCTCGGTTGAGCCACACGGCCTGCATGCCGGCTTGTGTGGCGCCGACCACATCGGCATGCGGGTCATCGCCCACGTGTAAAATCCGCGAAGGCTCGACGTTCGCGAGTGCCTGAAGGCTGGCGAAGATGCGCGCGTCAGGCTTAGGGGCGCCGGCGCTGATGGCAGTCACGTGGCCCTCGAACCATCCCGACATTCCACAGCGCTCAAGATCGGCGTTGCCATTGCTGACGGCGAACAGGCGATAGCGTTTCCCCAGGCGCTTCAGGGCAGGTTCCACGTCCTCATAGAAGGTGACGCGATTGCGCGCCGTGTAGAACACTTCGAAGGCCTGATCGGCCAACGCTTCGGCCTGCGAATGATCGCCAAACATCGCCTGCAAGGTGCGGCGTCGCATGAAGGTCATGTCGTGCGCGCGCTCAGGGTATGTTTCCGCGATGCGCGTTCGAATGGCACGCATGCTGTCCATGCCCTGCTCGCGCATCAATTCCGGATGACGTTCGCGCAGCCAGGCCCACATCGATCGCTCGGCCGCCGCCATGACCGGTTCCACCGGCCATAATGTATCGTCCAGATCGAAACTCAACACCAACGGCGCAATCATCGCGTAGCCCCATCCCCTGCTAGAATCCACCCCATGGCCAGGCTTGCATCGCACCCACTGCTCGTGATCGGCAGCAAGAACTACTCCAGCTGGTCGCTTCGGCCCTGGCTATTCTTGCGCAAAGTCGGCTTCGAGTTTGAGGAACGTTTGGTATATTTCGATGCCCCGGACTACAAGGCGCAAATAGCCGCTTATTCCCCGTCCGCGCGCGTGCCGTTGTTGATCGATGCGGAGCTTAAAGTATGGGACTCGCTCGCGATCTGTGAGTACGTCGCCGAGCTCACCCAGCGAGGGTTGCCGCCACATCGAGCCGCGCGCGCACTGTGCCGCTCAGCGGCGGCTGAAATGCACTCCGGGTTCTCCGCTCTGCGCAATGAATGTCCCATGAACGTCCGCGCGCGCAATCGGCGCGTGGGCCTAAGCAGCGAACTGCAGAACGACATTGCGCGCATCGATGCGCTGTGGTCGGGCTGCCGCGACAGTTACGGCGCCGCAGGTCCCTGGCTGTTTGGGGAGTTCAGCCTGGCCGACGCCATGTTCGCGCCGGTGCTGTTTCGCTTTCAAACCTATGGCGCGGCGTTGAGTCCCGTCAGCGCGGAGTATCTGCAACACGGGCTCAGTGATCCACTCATGCAAGACTGGCAGAACGCCTGTGTCCAGGAAGGACATCCGTTGCCCGAGGTTGATCGCTTAGGGATTGCCGCTAAGAATTGAAAGGAGCCTCATGTTAGCCCCTCGTCTTATTGCCTTTGCTCTCACGGCGACCGTGATCACCGCCAATGCAATCGCGGCGCCGTGGGCGCCGGCCGAGCCCTCGGCCCCGTTCACGGTGCGTGATTTGGTGCGGTTGGAACGCATCTCCGACGTGGCGGTTTCGCCCGACGGCAAGCATGCCGTCTTTACCCAGCGCTCCACCGACATGGAGGCCAACAAAGGCCGCACCAGCTTGTGGCTGATCGACACGCAAAAGCGCGGGGCGGTACCGTTCAGGCTCACCGACAGTGCGAACAACACGAGTGCCGCCGAATGGAGCCGCGACGGTAAGTTTATTTACTTCCTCTCGAACAGCAGCGGCTCGAATCAGGTGTGGCGCGTCGGTGCACATGCCGACGATGCCGCACAGGTCACCCATCTGCCGCTCGATGTGGGCACGTTCCATGTCTCACCGAAGGGCGATCGCGTGCTGGTGAGCTTGGACGTGTTTCTCGATTGCAGCGACCTTGACTGCACCAAACAACGCCTCGACGCCGTGGCGCATACCGCTGCCACGGGCGTGCTGCACAAAGATCTGTTCATACGCCACTGGGACACCTGGAACGACGGGCGCAAATCCCAGGTTTTCTCGTTGGGCCTCAATGAAGCCGGCATCGCGAATGGCGCAGCCGTCAATCTCACCGGCGGGATTGGCGATGTTCCCGGGAAGCCTTCGGGCGGCCGCGAAGACTACAGCTTCAGTCCGGACGGCAGCCAGGTGGTATTTTCGGTCCGCGCCAGCGGCGGTGAGGCGTGGTCGACCAATTTCGATATTTACCAAGTAGCAGCCGCCGGCGGGACGCCGCAGAACTTGACGGCGGATAACAAAGCCTGGGATGCGCAGCCGCTGTTCTCGCCCGACGGCAGCCAACTCGCGTATCTCGCCATGGATAGACCCGGCTTTGAAGCGGATCGCTTTCATCTGGTGCTGCTGAATTTAAAGACCGGTGTGAAACGTCCCCTGACCCAGGACTGGGATCGGTCGATCGCTGCCTATGCCTGGTCGCGCGACGGCAAGAGCCTGTTCGCGACGGCGGATCACTTGGGGCAACGGCCCTTGTGGAGCATCGATGCCGCCAGCGGTCGAGCCTCCGCCATCACGGCCTCGGGCGAGGTTGAAGGCTTTAGCGTCGGCACTCACAAGATTTTTTATACCTTCAGCACGCTGGCCAGCCCCGCCGACCTTTACTCCGTGGGCTTCGAGGGCGGCAAGCCGGCGCAACTGACGCGCATCAACCAGACGGTCTTGGCCCAACGCAAATTCAGCGAGTACCAACAATTCAACTTTGCGGGCGCGAATAACGACAACGTGTTTGGCTACGTCATCAAACCGGTGAACTTCAAAGGTGGCGGCAGGTATCCGGTGGCTTTTCTGATTCACGGTGGGCCGCAGGGCAGCATGGGCAACGCCTGGAGTTGGCGCTGGAATGCGCAAGCCTTTGCAGGCGCGGGCTATGGCGTGGTCACGATCGATTTTCACGGCTCAACCGGTTACGGCCAGGCCTTCACCGATTCCATCAGCGGCGACTGGGGCGGCAAGCCGCTGCAGGATTTAAAGCTCGGGCTGGACGCGGCGCTCAAGAGCAATCCTTGGCTCGACGGCGAGCATATGTGCGCGCTGGGGGCATCCTATGGCGGCTTCATGATCAACTGGATCGCCGGCAACTGGGCCGATCGCTTCAAGTGCCTGGTCAGTCACGACGGCATTTTCGATCAGCGCAGCATGTACTACTCGACCGAGGAACTGTGGTTCCCCGAGCACGAGTTCTCAGGCACCGAATATCAAAACCCCGCGGCCTACGCCAAGTTCAACCCCATCGACACCGTGAGCAAGTGGAAAACGCCGACGTTGGTGATCCACGGCGGTCTCGATTTCAGAATCCCGGAGGCGCAGGGTATTGCGGTGTTCAGTGCGCTTCAGCGCCAGGGCATTCCGAGCGAGCTGTTGTATTTCCCGAACGAGAATCACTGGGTGTTGAAGCCTGCGGACAGCGTGCAGTGGTATGACACCGTGCTCGCCTGGCTCGGCCGCTGGACCGCGTCGAGTCCTTAACAGATCCGAACTTAAGGCTCGGCGACTCGCCACGCTGCGGGATAGTTCTCGCCGAGCTGCATGATCCGATGCAGCAGGTCGTCGTAGCTCATGCCACTGTTGCTGGCGGAGGCGGCGAAGTCCTCCGCAGCCGAAATGTTCGGGTTGGCGTTGGCCTCCAGCACGAACAGTTCGCCATCGGCCCGCAAGCGAAAATCCATGCGGGCGTAGCCGGTCAGGTGAAGCGCGCGGAATATACGTTTGGAGAGCTGCTCCAGCCGCGCCACCGTGCCATCGGGCAAGCCTTCAGCCGCCGCGGTGGTGATGCCATAGCGCTGCTGGTAGCGGCGGTCCCATTTTACCTTGCGGGTGGCGATGGCCGGCAGATTCTCCGGCAGCGAGCCGAAGGTCATCTCCCACACCGGCAACACCTTCAGGCGATCGTTGCCCATCACGCCCACATAGAGCTCGCGGCCTTCGATGTACTCCTCCACCAAGGCATCCGAATGCGTCTGCTCGTGAATGAAGGCGATGCGTTCGCTCAACTGCCGCTCATCGGCCACCACCGACGCCTGAGCGATGCCCAATGACGCATCCTCGGTGGAGGACTTCACGAACAATGGATAGCGCAGGCGCTTCGGAAAACGCGGCTTTCGGCCGCGGGGAAATACCATGAACTGCGGCGTCGGAACCCGATGATAGGACAGCAGTTGCTTCGACAACACCTTGTCGCGCGACAACAGCATGCCCCGCGGATTGCAGCCCGTGTAGGGCTGGTGCATCAGCTCGAGGAAAGCCACGACGTGCTGATCGTAGGTCACGATGCCGTCGAACTCCTCCATCAGGTTGAACACCACGTCAGGCTTCCATTCCGTAATGGCGCGGCGCAACTCCGACAGACTGTCGCTCAAGCCGAGCGGCATGACCTCATGCCCTTTTTGCTTGAGATGCGAGATCACATCGTATTCGGTGCGCCACTCTTCGATTTCTTTTTCGGTGGACCCTTGCAGGGAATCCGGTGGTATCAAGGTCGAATGCACCAGTACCAGCACTCGCAATCTTTTCACAAGGCCAACCTCGGTAGCTGCCGCTCCTCGTAGGATTCTGCCAAGCGCGCCATCACCCACAGCAGATGCGGCTTCAGTTCCCGTTTGGAACCGCGCATGAAGAGATTCAAGGATTCACAGCGTTGAATCATCAGACGCAATACCTGGTGCACCAGGTATTCGCTGAAAGCGCCGTTGCGCAAAATCTGCTGACGCAACGCGCTGCGCATTTCACGCAACACCGTGGCAGCCTTGGGCGCTGCGCGGGTGCGCGGCGTCGTGGTAAATACCTTCATCAGCAATTCATCAGCTCCCGTGCGGCGCGGCAATCGATAGCGCGCCAGCTTCGCTTCGTAGTGTTCGCGTAAGGTGCGCGTTTCCTGAGTGACGTCTTCGATCCTGCTGCGATCGGTCACCAAGGGTTTTTGCGGGCCGATTTCCCCGGCCAACTCATCGATGAAGGTGAGCTTGGCAAACGCCGGCCAGCCTTGGTACTCGCGCCGCCACGAGGAATGCGGCTTCAGCCACACCGCGAAGGTCTCGGCAAAATCTTCCGTGGGATGGGCTTGGGCGTACCAGGCACCCAGGTGCTGCACGAAACGACGGCTGCCGGGGCGTGGCCGGTAGGTGTCGGGATAGGGCAAGGAAGCCGGTCCGAATACCTCGCGCCACGGAGCGCGGCGGCGAAGCCGATAGGCCGTGTCGACCGCGTGGCCCGCCTCATGGCGCAAGATGCGCATCAGCCAGTTGCGATTGCCGCCCTCTGCCTCGCGCATGAAGCGACGCTCCAGGCGCATCAATCGGCGATTGGCCAGATAAAACGGAATCGCGATGCCGGGAATGCCGTCGGGCGAAAACCACTCTTGCGCCAGCCAGCAATGCGGCCGGAAGCGGATGCCGCGCGCCGTCAGTTCGCCGTAGAGACGCTCGATGGCATCCTCGAGTTCGGTGCCGGCGATGGTCAGCTTCAAATCACAAAATCGCAGACTCAGCAGTTGCTCGTCGGTCAACCGTTCCCACGTGAGTCGCGTCGCTTTAGCCATCGATACGCTCGACTTCCTCGAGGATGACGCGGCCATCGAGACCGGCGAAATCGAACAGCTTCGGATCTGCCAATTGTGAACCGGCAACATTGCAGATGCTGGAGAAGATGCTTTCGATGCGTCCCGGGAACTTCGTATCCCACTCACGCAGCATGTTCTTCACCACCAGGCGCTGCATGTTGTCCTGAGAGCCGCACAGGGTGCAGGGAATGATTGGAAATTCGCGCGCCGCGGCGTAGCGCGCAATCTCGCTCTCGGCCACGTAGGCCAACGGGCGGATGACGATGTGGCGGCGATCTTCGCTCATCAATTTCGGCGGCATGGCCTTGAGCTTGCCGCCGAAGAACATATTCAAGAACAAGGTCTCGATGATGTCGTCGCGATGGTGGCCCAGGGCGATTTTATTCATGCCATTCTCGGCGGCGAAGCGGTACAGCGCACCGCGGCGCAGGCGCGAGCACAGACCGCACATGGTCTTGCCTTCCGGTATGACGCGTTTCACCACCGAATAGGTGTTCTGCTCGATGATGCGATACGGAACGCCCAGGTCAGCCAGATATTCCGGCAGCACGTGCGCTGGAAAATTCGGCTGCTTCTGATCGAGGTTGACGGCCGTGAGCTTGAAACTCACCGGCGCGCTGCGCTGCAGGCTCAGCAAGACGTCGAGCATCGTGTAGGAATCTTTGCCCCCCGACAGGCACACCATGACGTGATCGCCGTCGGCGATCATGGCATAGTCGGCTATTGCCTTGCCGACCGAGCCGCGCAGCTGCGCTTGCAGCTTCTTGAAATTATTCGACGAGGTCTTGGCGGCTGCGGACATGATCTTAAGGCGCCTCGAGGTACTTGGCTTCCAGATACCGCAGATAGGCCGCGGCGGTCAGCGGTTTGCCCGTGGCTTGCTTGATCAGTTCCTGCACCGGCAAACGTGCGCCAACGCCGTGCACATTGTCTCTCAGCCAATCCATCACGCCGCCGAAATGACCGGCGGCCACTTCTTCGTCGAGCGCCGGAAGCGCCGCGCGCATGGCTTCGTTCAGTTGTCCGGCAATCACCGCGCCCAGCGCATACGAGGGGAAATAGCCGAAATGCCCCACCGCCCAATGGATGTCCTGCAGGCAACCCTCGACATCGTTGCTCGGCCGGATGCTCAGGCGCTGCTCGAGATTGGCGTTCCAGGCCTCGGGCAGATCTGCCACCGGCAGCGATCCCTCGAGAATTTTCTTCTCCAATTCGTAACGCAGCATGATGTGCACCGGATAGGTCAGCTCATCGGCATCCATGCGGATCAGGCTGCGGCGCACACGGATCAAATGGCGATAAAGATTGGCGTCCTCCCACTCCGGGCCGCTGACCTGCAAATACTTCTCCAGTAGCGGCCGTAGGTATTTCACGAAGGAGCGGCTGCGACATAGATTCATTTCAAACAGCAGCGACTGGCTCTCCTCGAGCGCCAAGCCGCGGTCGCGGCCGACCGGCTGATCGCGCCATTTCATCGGCAGCCCCAAATCGTACATGGCGTGACCGGTTTCGTGGATGGCACCGAGCAGGCCGGAGAACGGGTCGTTCAAGTCGAAGCGGGTGGTGACGCGAATGTCACCCGGCACGCCTTCGGTGAACGGATGTTCGCTTTCATCCAACCGGCCGCGATCGAACGGGAATCCCAACGCCTTCAGCACATCGGTCGAGAGGGAACGCTGGCGCGAGACGCTGAACTTGCCGCTCAAGGGAAGCGGTGGATGCGCCGCCTGCACCTCGATGGCTTGGTTGATCAGACTGGGGAGCTTGCGCGACAAGGCCTTGAAGATGGTGTCGATATCGGCGGTCGAGATGCCCGGCGTGAACCCGTCCACCAATGCGTCATACGGCGCAAGGCCCCGTGCTTGACCGAGCAATGCCGCCTTGTCGCGCACCAGATGCACAACCTCTTCGAGGTGAGGCGCGAGAATCTTGAAGTCGTTGGCCTTTTTCGCCTCCACCCAGTAGACCTCGGCGCGCGAGGTGGCCTTGGCCAGACGCGCAATCAGCGAAGGCGGCGTAGCAATCGCGTGGTCGCGTTGGCGGCGCATCTCATGCAGATTCGCCAACGGCCAATCCTCGAGTTGCGAGGCGCCGGCTTCGGCACGCTCCAGCAAGCGCGCGACCTTCGGCGTCGTCAGCAACGCGTGGTGTTCGGTTTCCAACGCAGCCAGCTGCTCGCCGCGGACATCGGCACTACCGCGCGGCATCATCACCGCGGCATCCCAGCGAAGCAGCGATAGCGCTCCGCGAAATGCGTGCAAACGGCGAAACTCTTGTTCCAATTGTTCGTAAGGCGAGGCGGCCATCAAACCCTTCCGGCGAGATCGTCACTATTCTTAGAAGGTGACAGTCTATCAGAGCAAGCCGGTGAAGCGGCTTCAAGATCCTCAAAAAATCAATATTTTCAATGGTTTACGAAAATACCGCCCAACGGAAGGCTACCGGTCTGATGAAACGGCAAATTGCGCAAGAAAGGCAGATCGATGCTGGCCGCACCGGTGAGGTCGTAGTCGATCGAATCCGATTGAGTGTTCGCCCGGTTGGCGAGTTTTGTGAGCGCCAGCAGCATATTGGCCGTCACCGTGACATCAAAATCGGCCTCGCCGAACGCGGGAATGACGATGGAATGGTCACTTACGCCGGTGGCGATTGGCTCGCCGCCCACGCTCAATTCAGCATGAATGCCGCGCACCGGCAGATCGCGGTCATTGGGATTCTGAATGTGCAACTTGACCGCGAAGTTTTGCTGCATCAGATTGCCGCCGCGCAGCGCGATGCTGCTGACCGTTACATTCGGCCGATTGTACTTCGGCGCAATCAAGGAACATGCGCTCGACACTGCCAGCACGCCGGTAAGCATTGCGAACAGTGAGAAACGCGTCAGCCTCAACAAACATTTTGGAAGCCATGGCAACATGCGCGAATGATACCGCACCCCGCAACGCGCGCCGGCTCACTGGGCTTGGGCACACTTCTACTGAGCATGGCTGCCTACGGTTCAGCGGCACCGGAACCCTCGCCCGCCGTCGTCCAGCCGCCTTATATTCTGCCGGGCGCCACACAGCCGCATGCCCCTGACGCACCGCCCACCACAGCCGCCGACTCAGCCAAGATGCTGCCCACGCCGCCCAAGCCGCCCTCCAACTGCCTGAGCTCCGGCGATGGTTACTTGCGCGCCGAAATGGCCGGCGCCGTGGAAGCGAAAATCGATTGGCCTAACACCGGTACGCGCTGCCAGGGCGAATCGCGCGACAAGCCCTCCGGCGTGCGCTTGAGTTTTCAACGCGCCGCCGGCGGCGCGCCCAATCTGTTGCTGGTGTTCGGCGTGACGGGTGTGCGCAAAGGCGAACCCGCCAGTGAACTGGGCGTGAACCTAACGGTCTTTGTGCAAGGAACCCCCAGGATTTACGGCACTTTGGGAGACTCTCGCTGCACCGTGGATAAGTTGACCCAAAGGCCGCTCAAGGAACCCGGGCTGTATCGCATCGAAGCTCGCGGATTTTTCACCCAGCCCGCGCACGCCGTGCGGGGTAAGGGCGACGTCCTGGTGAGCACCTTCGAGTTTGCCGGTCCGGTGAATTTTCAAACCGACAAGGAAACCTTGTGAAGCCTTACTTGTTAGGTCTCGGTTTATCTTTATTGCTGATGATAAGCGTTGCTCGCGCGCAACCGGCGGTCGAACCCCTGTCCGCCTTTCCGCAAAGTCTGCTGGCCATCCGCACCGCCAATCATAATGTCATCAACTTCAAAATCTGGACCGCCGATACGCCGGCTCGGGACCAGCAAGGGCTGATGTTCGTGCGAGAAATGGATTTGCACGCCGGCATGCTGTTTGTTTTTCCGAAAGATGAACGCGTCACCATGTGGATGAAAAATACCTATATTCCCTTGGACATGCTGTTCATGAACCGCCGCGGCGTCATTGAATATATTGCAGCGAATGCCACGCCGTTCTCAGAAGCGTTCATCGGTCCCAGCACTGCGGAATATGCAGTGCTCGAATTGAACGGCGGGGCTTGCGACAAGCTAGGCATCAAGGTCGGCGATACCGTGCTGCACCCCGCCTTCAAAGAGACGAATTCCCCGTAAATTTACTGCTGACGCGGCTGACACTATCTCCAGCAAACGTCCTACATACCTTGCTTTTTGTTGTGGTATAAAAGCTACGCTGAATGACCAAGTTTTATTGCGCTGTGTCAGGAAGTGTAGAAAACCAGCGTAAATAGGATTCAATCTGAGCGCGGACAACGACATTGGGTTGTTGCCTTTGCGCCAAGCACGGAGACAGTTAATGAAAGTAGCGATTTTGGGCGGGCTCTTAGCGGCCAGTGTCGTCGCCAGCACTGCCATGGCAGCCGATGCCTATGACGATACGGGCGCGTGGTACGTGATCCCTGAAATTCAATATGATTTCCTCGATAAGACGCGCAATGCCAGCTATGGCCCGATGTACTCGTTTGGCGTGGGTAACGACTTCGCGCCGAACCTGGCGATCGAAGCGGCCATCAGCTACGGCAGCTATGGCATTCGCGGCACGGGTGCGCATGACAAGCTCACCAGCGGCGGGATCGATGTTCTGTACAAATTCTTGCCGATGACCTCGAAATTTCGTCCCTTCGTGATCGCCGGCGTCGGCGGCACGGGCGACCATGTCGCGGGCTTCGATACGCAAGCCGCTTTGTACGCTGAAGCGGGTGTCGGCATGTTGTACGGCCTGGGTGATCAGACCGGTTCCACGCGAGTGCAGCTGCGTCTCGATGGCCGCTACCGCAAGGAATTCGTCCAAGGCATACCCTACATTCCCAACAATCCGGGCGACACCATCGTAGGATTGGGCGTGCAAGTGATGTTTGGTGCACCGACGCCTCCGCCGATGCCCAAGGC
>CAZZWE010000130.1:0-12502 GCA_964657675.1 uncultured Steroidobacteraceae bacterium | reverse complement strand
TTTTTACTCGGTCTGATGCTGCTGATCAAAAGCCGCCGTGAGGGATGGATCGCCGCTCTGGCATTGTCATGCGGCTATGGCGCCGCTTTGGTGATTCCGATCGCCGACCAAGTGCCCCGCATGCCGGCGCTCGAGTCGGCGATCGGCTTGTTGGTGGCGCTATGCGCAGCGCAATGGGTGGCGGGGCGGATTTCGGTCAGCCCCCGCGCGGGTTGGGGCATCACCGCGGCGTTGGCGCTGGTCTGCGTGGCAATTGGGCGCGGGATGGGCGAGATACCGTGGGGCTTAATGGGGGCTGCCCTATTGAGCGGCAGCCTGCTGATCTTGTCCTCCCGGCGGCCAATCGTGGCGCTGATGTGTTTTCCGCTGCTGTTTGGTCTATTGGACGGGGTGGTGCTGGCGGGTGACTACGCGCGCCTGCAAATGTGGCCGGAATTCCAAGTAGTGCCACAGATGTCTTTCAACCTGGGCGCGCTGTTCGTGGAGTTGGGCATAATGGCAGTGTTGCTGGGAGGGAAGGCGTGGTGGGGACGCTCACGCCGCCGCGCTCAATATAGCCCTCTCGCGGGAGAGGTTGCGGCCACGGCCTTGGCGGGCTTGGGCGCATTCTGGCTGGTGATTCAGCTCAAGGGCTGAGTGTAAGGAGAATTGTGGTGACTGATCATGTGCTGGTGGAAAAGGCGGACAAGCTGCTGATTCTCACCTTGAACCGACCGGATAAGAAAAATGCGCTGACTCGCGCAATGTACAAAACCTTGGCCACTGAAATTGGCAATGCCGACATCGACCCGAGCATCCGCTGTATTTTAATCAAGGGCAACGGCGATATGTTTACCGCCGGTAATGATCTGGCGGACTTTGCGGCGATGGGCGCCTCCACGCAGCCCAAGCACGATGATGGCAATCCGTTCCTGCCCGCGCTGGCGCGCTCGCGCACGCCCATCGTCGCGGCCGTCAACGGACGTGCAGTCGGCGTCGGCGTCACCATGCTCCTGCATTGCGACATGGTGTTCGTCTCAGAGAACGCCTTGCTGACGACGCCGTTCGTCAATCTGGCGCTGGTGCCGGAGGCGGCTTCCAGTCTGCTGATGCCGCTGCGCATCGGCCATGTGCGCGCCTTCGAAATGTTCGTGCTGGGCGAGCCGGTGAATGCGGAGAAGGCGGTGAGTTGGGGCTTGGCGAACCGCGCCGTACCGGCCGCTGAATTACACGCAGCGGCCCGCGCAGCGGCCAGTGCCATCGCCGCGCGCGCACCGGCTGCGGTGATCGCCACCAAATCCCTGATGCGCGATGAATCGCTGTTGCTGGCACGCATGAGCGAGGAGACCGGCATCTTTGGCCGGCAACTGCAATCAGCCGAGTTCAAAGAGGCGTTCAGCGCGTTCTCGGAACGGCGCACGCCGGACTTCAGCAAGTTCGGATGATTGAACTCTCGGCATCCGGGGTGTGCGTGCGGCGCGGCCGCCGGGCGATCTTGGACGACGTGTCATTGCGCGCAGTGCCCGGCGAATTCATCGCCGTGATCGGGGCCAATGGCGCAGGTAAGTCGACGCTCTTGTCAGTGCTGGCCGGATTGTTGAAGGCGGATTCGGGAACCGTCACGCTGGACGGCATCCCCTTGAGTGAGCAGCGCGGCGTTGCGTTGGCGCGTCGCCGCGCCTATCTGCCGCAGAACCCGCGTTGCGAATGGCCGATCTCGGTCGAACGCTTGGTGGCATTGGGCCTCACGCCGACACTTCCGGCGCTGGGCGATTTACCGAAGGCTTTTGACGCCGTCATTACCCGAGCGCTTGAGGCGTGCGATCTGTTGCAGCGGCGCCTGCAGCCGGTCACCACCTTGTCGGGCGGAGAATTGGCGCGCGGCATGTTGGCCCGCGCTTTGGTGGGAGACCCCGAATTACTGATCGTGGATGAACCGATTGCGGGGCTGGATCCCAAACATGCGCTCGACACCGCGCGGCGCTTACGCGCATTGGCCGACGGCGGTAAGTTGGTAATCGCTTCGATCCACGATTTGACCGTGGCCGCGCGCCACGCGACGCGCGTAGTGGCGTTGACGAACGGCGCGGTGCAGGGCGATGGCCCGACGCGGACCACGCTCACACCGGATTTGATCCGTGCGGCGTTCGAGGTGGATGCCTGCGTATCCGGCGTGGGCAGCAGCGCCTATGTCGATTACGCCTGATCAGTGCGGCGGACCCAGCAGCGAGGTGAAACTCGCGGTGATGACCAAGATCAACAGGCCGAGCGCGAGTTCCGATCGGATGGAGACACGCAGACTTCCCACAGCACCCGCATCGCCATCCATCAATCGGGGTGTGAGCCGTAGCTTGTTGATGGCCGCGGCGGTGAGCAGCGCGGCGACCAAGATCAGTTTGGCGATGAGCATGCGGGCGTAGCCGCTGCCCCAGAAATCTGCCGGCCCGCGGGACAACATCCACAGCAAGCAGAAGCCCGCGCCGATCAACGCCGCGACCAGCGCCAGCGCCCAGTCGCCGAAACGTTTTGCGAGTCGTCCCACTTGGCGCGCCGACCCGTGCAGACCCATCAATAAGGGTAACAGCGCGCCCAGCCAAAAGGCCACGCCGATGAGGTGCACGCAGGACAACGCAGTGGCCACGGCGTGCGGTCGCAGCGCGCGCGTGTGGCCGACGCCGGCGAATGAAACCGCAGCGAGCGCGGCGCCCAGCAGCGCCGGGATTTGCCAGCGAGGATTGCGCGCCAGGGCCAGTGCGGCGAGCGCCAAGCCCGCGACGCGCAGCGCCGCGGAGAGCCCTTCACCGGCGCCGAGAATCATGGCGGCCATTTCACGGTCGAACATTGCGGAGAGTTCGCCGGTCATCGCGCCCGTCAGCAGTAACATCCGGATCAGGCTGGCGAGAGTGGCGACGATCAATTGCCGCCGGAGCAGCCGCCGGATCCTTATGCCTTGCTCGGCATTGAGCAGATCGGCGCAGTAAGCCAGAAAAAACACCGTGCCGGCGCTGCCCAGCGTGGCGGCGTAGACCAGCGTTTTGGTCGCGACCGCGCCGATATCCCAGCCGTTTATGCTAGCCGCCGATCGTGAAGTCGAACGACCCCTTCGTCATGTGACCGTCGTCGGCCGCCACCGCTGTCCACTGCACCACGTATTTTCCGGCGGCAAGTCCGGGCAGCGGAATGTTGAAGGTTTGACTGGCTTTGGCGCTTTTATCGACAGGAACGGAAATTTCCCTCTCGCCGGTGGTGAGTTTCAAAATCGCCAGCTTGGCCGCTTCGTTGAACTGCAGCGTCAATGTCTTCGGCGCTTCGCTCAACTGTGCATGGTCCGCGGGCGTGGAGCTCTGCAGCCGCGCGTGCGCCCAGCACGAGGCGGCTACGATGACGCCCAGCAAAGAAGATGCGATGATGGTTTTCTTGTGCATAAGTCTCCCCGTTGAGCGCCGACTTTAACATGGTGTGCCAATGATTCTGTACGGTTACGCGCTAAGTTCTGCCTCTTATCGCGTGCGAATTGCGTTGGCGCTCAAGCAGCGGCCGTACGAATCCATCATCAAGAACCTGCGGGCTGGAGAACATCGCCAGTCGGATTATCTGAACATCAACCTGCAAGGGTTCGTACCTTCCCTGGGCCTCGATGATGGCGCAGTCCTCGGGCAGTCCGTCGCCATCATAGAGTACCTCGATGAGATCTACCCGGATCCGCCCTTGCTGCCGAGCGCCCCGCTTGAGCGGGCGCGGGTCCGATCCCTGGCGCAAGCGATTACCAGCGACATCCATCCTCTCAATAATTTACGCGTCCTGCGCTACTTGGAGACAGCGCTCGGTCAAGACAAGAGCACGCGCGACGCCTGGTACCGGCACTGGGTGCAAGTGGGCTTCGATGCGCTCGAACGTGGGTTGGCGCGTGATGCGGAGACCGGCCGTTTTTGTCATGGTGATGCACCGACCCTGGCCGATGTGTGCTTGGTGCCTCAGGTTTTCAATGCGCGGCGCTTCTCGGTGGACATGAATCCGTATCCGCATATTGTGGCCATTGACGCCGCCTGCCGGGCTTTGCCGGGTTTCCAAGCAGCCGCTCCTGACCAGCAACCTGGTTAAGAGCGCGAGTCGCGGAATCGGTAGCGGAGAAAGAGTAGTTTGGAGCCTTGGCGGACGTCGATCAGCCTGCCCCACAGTGGGTCGCGCGGCGCAAACGAGGTTCCCATCACCAGACTGAGACGGCGATCGCCGAACTCTCGGCCCGCCAGCTGCGGCGCCAACGTCAGGAATTGCTCATCGAGGAGCCGCTCCTTATAGAACGTGCCGAGGAGTCGCGGGCCGCCTTCGACCAATACGTGGGTGGTGCAATGCACCCGGCTCACCTCATCCAAGAGGGCGGCGGCGGAGATCCGGGGGGAATTGCGGCGAATCGCAGCAATCTGGACTGAGCTCGGCACTTTGTTCTTGAGCAGCCGCTTTGCGCCGGCGGGCGTGGTCACGATCAGCGCGTCCACCTCGCCCGATGCGAACACCGGCCGACGTAAATCGAGCGCGCCGCTGGCGCTCACCACGACGTTGAGCGCGGTGCGGGGCTTTGCCAGGGCATCGCGCAAGCGCCGGTACGAGGGTGCAAGCTCAGGGCAGATGCCCTCGGCCGTCCAGACATGCTTGCGATCCGCATCCAGCGTCCCGGATCCCGCCACGACCACGTCGGCGACCGAGCGTAGCAATCCCATGACCATGCGATCTTCGGCGCTGAAGCCACTGATATCGCCGCCGGCCTCATGACCTTTCACCTGCAGCGACACCACGCCGTCCAGTGTCGATACGAAATTACTGAAGACATAGGGACGAGCGCAGCGGCTTAGACGGAATTCGCCATAGAGGCGTAGCAGCTTAGGCGGCAGCGGTAAACGATGCCCATTGCAAGTTCTTAACAAGGTATGAAGCGCCGCTATTTTCAAGGAATCTCCGCGTAAGGTTCCGTCCTACAATCCGGCGGGGTCGTTCACGCGCCCGGCTTGTGCGACCATCGCACGCTGTAATTTAAGGATTGAGCGGATGATAAAGGGTGTGGGTTTTTTGAAACAGGCCGTCTTGACGTTGATGATGGGCTTCGTGAGTATCGCCGGGGGCGCGCAACTCTGCAGCGCTCAAGTCATCACCGCTCCGCCCGTGTCGGGTCCCGCAGCCGGGCTCGCCGATTCTGCCGGGCTGCGCGCCACCGTGTTCGGTGTAGCGCCCCAAGACATGGCGACGCTGCCCGACAAGGTGCCGGTGTCCGAATTGAACGTGACTCTGCCATGGCGGCAGCCTGTGCCCGCCGTTCTTTGGTTCAACAAAAAATTGAAGGTTTGGTTTACGGCGCAGAAGCAACCGGCGCCCTTGGCGATTGTGATTTCGGGCACCGGCAGCGACGGCAATACGTCCAAACTGCAGGTGTTGCGTGCCGCGTTGTACGGCGCGGGCTATCACGTGTTGACCATGCCCTCGCCGACCTTTCCCGGCTTCATCGTGTCAACCTCTAGCACCGGCGTGGCGGGGGACTTGCTGCAGGACGGACACGACCTATATGGCGCCATGCAGGAAATCATCAACCACCTGCCGCGCAAGGTGAAGATCACGGACATCGACGTCCTCGGCTACAGCTTGGGCGGCGCGAATGCGGCGATCGTCAAATCGATCGATGCCAAAGAGGGCAAGCTCAAGATTCATCGCGTGGTGATGATCAATCCGCCGGTGAGTTTATTTTCCTCGGTGGGTCGGCTCGACAAACTGTTTGCCGCCTACATCGGCTCGGGCAACGAAGGGGTGGAGCAGCTCTATCGCCGGCTCTATGCGCAACTGGCCAATCTGTACCGCGCTTCCGATCAGGTGCAGATCGATGAGAACTTCATGTTGGGCGCGGCGGCCGCCACGCTCAAGACCGATGCGGAATTTTCCGCGGCCATCGCGCTGGTGTTTCGCACCGACCTGGTCAATATGTTTTTCTGCGGCGATTTGTATGCCAAGACGGGTGTGGTGATCGATCCCAATCATCCGCCCAAGGTGAGCGATTCGCTCGAAGAGATGCAGCGCGAATTGCGCGACATGCCGTTTAGTGCGTATTTCACGCGGGTATTCGCGCCGTATTATCTGAAGCACCGGCCGGGCTCGACCAGCGCGTCGCTGATCGCGGACAATCGCTTGGACATCATTGCCAATGACCTGCGCAATAACCCGGACTACTATGTGCAGACCAATAAAGACGACCTGATTCTTGATCAGCGCGAGTTGAACTGGCTCAAGAGCACGCTGGGTGCGAAAATCGTGGTGTATGACCATGGTGGACACCTGGGCACCTTGGGCGAGCGCCAACAGATCGCCGACATGCTCGACATGTTGGCGGGCCGCTGGCCGCGGAGCACGACATGATGCGCAGCCTCGCCGTTGGCCTTGCATTGATCGCACTCGGTGGCTGCGCCACTCAGCCCGTGTCATTTCACAGCTTGCCGGCAGAGACACCGGCCGCCGACAATGCCGCCGCGGCGGCCAACGCGGCCGCGTTCGCCGAAGCGGCTGCGACCGCGGAAGCCAATCCAGCGGAAGCGCCTGCCAGCAAGGACGTGGCGGTGGCGCCGGAAGACAAACCAGCGCCGCCACTGACCGCGGCCGATGCACCCCCGATGTATACCTATGACCCATGGGAGCGGCTGAATCGCTTCACCTATCGGTTCAACGCGCGTTTCGACGATGCGATTTTTTTGCCTGTGGTCAACGTGTACAAGCGCGTGCCCTCGCCGCTGCGGGCGGGCGTGCATAATTTCTTCGGCAATTTGTCGGAGATCGACAGCGTCATCAATTACACCCTGCAGTGGCGTTTGAAGTACGGCTGGCGCAGCTTGGAGCGTCTGGTCATCAATTCGACCATCGGTATCGGCGGATTGATCGATGTGGCCACCAAGCTCAAGCTGCCGGGCGCGCCCTCGGGTTTTGCCACAACCCTTTCGAAGTGGGGCATGCATCCCGGGCCTTATCTGGTACTGCCGCTGCTCGGTCCTTCAACGTTGCGAGACGGTTTCGGCTTCGCCGCGGATTACGCGACGCTGTATGGCATCGATGTGTTCCATCTGTACCGCGGCGATGTGTCGTGGGGCTTGGGCGTGGTCAATTCGGTCGATCAGCGCGCCAACGTGAGTTTTCGTTATTACTCCACCGGTTCGCCGTTCGAGTATGAGACGGTGCGGTTCCTCTACGTCCGCAAGCGTTTGATCGAAGATGCCGGCCTGCACTCCACGGTGAAAGACCAGAAGAAGTTGCCGTCACCGGATCAACCCGCGGGTAAGTAACGCTCGCCGGGCGGGGGTAAGGCCTTAAGCTTCGGCCTCGGCCTGCTTCCGTTCATACATCTTCGCGTCAACCAACATGCGAAACCACAGCGCCTGGAAAAACGCGAAATAAAACCCGGGCTTGCCGTCTAGAAACCCCAGACGCAGAAAATAGCGATACACGAAGTACGACATCGCCCGCATCGCAATCGGCAGGCGGTAATATGCATATTTCAAATAGCGGGTGCGCTCGCGGGCGTCGCCGAACAGACGCGCTTGCAGCACTCCGTCGCCGCCGCCGCCGATGCGCAGCATCTGGTCCGCCTCAAGATCGCTCCAGCGATTGTGACGTGCAATCCAGTCGGTCATCGGCATCGAATTCTTATCATGCATCAGCCCGGCCAATCGCCCCGCCGGCCGGTTCGCCACGAAATGCTGATCGTACAATCGACTCTCGCATTGCCCCACGCCCGACTTGAACAAACGCAGATGCCAGGGGTTCACGCCGCTGTGGCGCAATTCCTTCCCCATGAAATAATCGCGCCGCTTGAGCATGTAGGCGTCGAATTCGGCCGTGCCGTTGATGATGCCGTTCATGGCCGCCACGGCGGGCTCGTCCAGCACCTCATCGGCGTCCAGGTGCAATTGCCAGGTGGACTGGCCGGCAATCTGCGCGATGGCCCAGTTGCGCTGATCGCTGTAATTCGTGAACGGTCGTTGCACCACCTCACAACCCATCTTCCGCGCGATCTCATCGCACCCGTCCTTGGAGCCTGAGTCCACCACATAGATATGCGGGCTGACCTTCAATGCCTGGGCCACGGTCTCAGCGATGATGCCTGCGGAATTGAAGGTCAAAATGACCACGATGCAGGGCTTGCCCGTCACGGTCATTTGAACTGACTGGAGAAGTAATGAATGGTTCTTTCCAGGCCTTCGCGCAGTTGAACTTTCGGCTCCCAACCACCGAGCGTGCGGGTCGCCAAGTCGATGTTGGGCCGGCGCTGTTTTGGATCGTCGGACGGCAGCGGCTTGAATACCAGCTTGCTCTTCGACTTGGTCAATTCGATCACCGTCTCGGCCAATTGCAGCATCGAAAATTCGACCGGATTGCCGATATTGACCGGTCCGGTGAAATCGTCCGGCGTGTTCATCGTGCGGATCATGGCTTCCAATAAATCATCGACGTAGCAGAAGCTGCGGGTTTGTGTGCCATCGCCGAACATCGTGATGTCGTCGCCGCGAATCGCCTGCATGATGAAATTAGACACCACTCGTCCATCGTTCGGGTGCATGCGCGGGCCGTAGGTGTTGAAAATTCGGACCACCTTGATGTTCAGCTTATGCTGCCGGTGGTAGTCAAAAAACAAGGTTTCCGCGCAGCGTTTGCCCTCGTCGTAGCAGGAGCGGATGCCGATCGGATTGACCTTGCCCCAGTAGCTTTCCGGCTGCGGATGCACCTCGGGATCGCCGTACACTTCGCTGGTCGAGGCCTGCAGTATTTTGCAGCGCAGCCGCTTGGCGAGGCCGAGCATGTTGATGGCGCCGTGCACGCTGACCTTGGTGGTTTGCACCGGGTCGTGTTGATAGTGAACGGGCGATGCCGGACAGGCGAGATTGAAGATTGCATCGACTTCGACGAACAGCGGGAACGTCACGTCATGCCGCATCAACTCGAAGCGCGGATTGGCCAGCAACTTCTCGACGTTGCGCTTATTGCCGGTGAAGAAGTTATCGACACACAGCACTTCGTGGCCTTGCTCGATGAGCCGGTCGCACAGGTGACTTCCCAAAAACCCCGCTCCACCGGTGACTAAAAAGCGCTTAGTGGAGTTGTAATTTCTCATAGCATTCCTCGAATCGTTGATTTATCGCGAAAGTAGTTTTGCATCGGACGGCGTCGCCTTGGGCCCGGCCACCGGAACCGCGGTTTGCGGCTTTCCTGAAATGACGTCGAGCAAGTCGTACGCCATCGCATCCACTCTGAAACGGGTTTCGAAGCAGCGTTTGGCATTCGAGCGCATGTCCAGGCGCCTCTGCTCGGGCAGCGCGAGCCAGCGTGCCAGTAGCGCATCGGTACCCGCCTGTGTATCCGCTTCGGCGAGGCCGGCGTTGTCAGCCACGATCTCGCGCCAAATATTGACCTTGTCCGAAATTAGCACCGGCACGCCGCAGCCCAATGCCTCGGCAACCGCGATGCCGAAATTCTCCTGATGGGAGGGCAGCACGAATGCTTCGGCGTTGTAGAAGGCCGCCCATTTGGCGTCGCCCTGCAGCATCCCGGGCCAGACGATGCGGTCCGCAACCCCGTGCTCACGCGCCAAGGCTTGCAACTCCGCAAGCAATGCGGGACTTGCCGGTCCCGCCATCACCAAGCGCAGCGTGGGTTCGTTCCGCACCAACTTGGCGAACGCCGCGATCAACAGATCGCAGCCCTTCTTTACATGGATGCGGCTGAGAAACAGCAAAACGCGGCAACTCTTAAGTTCAGGGAACGCGGTTTGAAATTGCGCGCGTAGTTCGGGCGTGTCGGCCGGCGGTGGGCTGGTCCCGTAAGCCACCACCCGCTCGGCCGCCCGATACAACCAAAATGACTGACGCGCCTGGAGACGTTCTTCTTCCGACGTGAACAGCACCGCCTTGGCATCGCGCAACACTCGATACTCGCCGAGCAGCCAATACAGCCACTTTTTCAGATGCTTCATCGGATAGGTATGCTTGAACCAGGGGTCCAGCATGCCGTGGACGAAGAGGTAGTAGGGCATGCCGAGTTTGCGCAAGGCGCGCCGCGTTCCGATGCCTTGGTATTGCCACAAGCCGTTGACGATGACGGCGTCGTATTCGCGCGCATGAGCCATTAGCCAGGGCACGAGTTTCGAGTTGTAGCGCAACGCGCTCTTCGAAGGGCCGAGCGCGTATACCTTCAGGGGTACGTCTTTCAAGAAAGGCGCGTCCGGCGCGTCCAGCGTTACGATGGAAACCGAGTGACCTAAGCCCTCAAGAAATACGCCGCGACGGCATACTCCCTCTCGCGGTCCCCCGGCGTGGGGATCTAAGCCGGACATCACGTGCAGAAGTTTCACAATGCGCATCCATCAAGCCGAGCGAACCGCATTTTGATAGTAACGAGGCACCGGCTGGCAGGGGCCGCCATTGCGTGTAGGACAGCCTCCCACGTTGCGCCACCACGACAACTGACAGGCATTATGGTCACTGTGACATCACGCGCGGCTTCAGCGGTTTGCAGGGGTTACCTGCACAAATGGTCCACGCCGGCATGTCTTTAGTGACCACGGCACGAGCGCCAATCACCGCGCCATCGCCGATGGTCACGCCCGGCCCTAAGAATGCGCCTGCGGCCACCCAGCATTCCTCGCCCACCGTGATCGGCGCCCAGGTAAGCGGCATGTGGCGCTGCCGGAAATCGTGCGTGCCGGTGCACAAGAAGGTGTATTGCGATACCAAGCTCATTCGGCCAATTTTGATGCGCGCGTAGTTATACAGCTCCGCCGATGCGCCGATGGCGACGCCATCGCCCAACTCGAGTTCCCAGGGCTGCAGGATTCGGCAGGAGGGCAGCACCAACGCATCGCCCTCGATGATGGCGCCGAAGCGGCGCAGCAGCCACAGTCGCCAACGATTGCCCAGCCGCTTTGGCGTCGGCCGAAACAGCAACACCCAGCAGAGCTCCCACAGTCCGCGGCGCAATTTCTGCCGCAGCCCCCATTGCTGGTTGCTTTGCTTCAAATCAACTTTCGAGGCCTCGCCGCTCATGGGGCCGCCACCTGCCGATACAGGGTCTGATACTGAGTGGCGACGAATGCGGATGAACTCGTACGCTTGAGATAGTTGAAGAACAGGCGACCCTCGGCCACGGCCAGTTCAGGTCGGGCGAACCAGGCTTCCAGCGCGTTGGCCAATCCCGCGGCATCGCCAAATTTGATCAGATTCGGCAGCGCATGCGTCGGCGGGACGCAATCTCTCGAACCATCGACGTCCGTGACCAGGGATCCTCGCCCGATCGTAGCCGACTCGATCGTGACAATGGCCTGTCCTTCAACCTGACTCGGCAGCACGGCGAACAGCGCCTCGTCGACCTGCGCGAGCACATTCTTTTGGAAGCCGCGAAATTCGACCAAGTGATCGATCTTCAAGTGTTTGGCCTGGGCGAGCAGCGATTCGCGCAGGCTGCCTTCGCCCACCAGCAACAGGCGGCATTGACGCCCGCGATCCAGCAGCATGCGCCACGCATCCAGCAATATTGAGTGGGCCTTCACCGGTTCCAGTCTGCCGATGCAGATGGCGGTGTTTGCCACGCGCGCCACATCCACCGCCGGGCATTCGGCCGGAAAGTCACAACCGTTGCTGATCAAATGAAATTCTTTGGCCCGCGAGGTGTGCCGCATATTCTCAATCACGGAGTGCGTCACCCCGGTGGCAATACGGGGGCACAGCAGCCAGAACCAGAACTCGAATGGGTAGGTCAGGTTGCCGGTGTAGATCAGCTGGTAGCCGCCAAACATTTTCAGCACGTTGAGAATGGCGGCGAGCCTTCGATGATGGACATGCACCACGCGTATGTCGTGCTGTTTGAGCCAGGACAGAAACGATTTGCAAGCCTGCATGAGTGCGAAAGGATTCAGCGTCATCAGATGAAAGGTTGCAAAGCGGGCACGGGGAATCCACGAGGTCTCGGCGCTTTCCTCGCCATAGCCGCAATCGACGAAATACTGGGTGATTTCGCCCTCGGGAAGACTCTCGTAGATTCGGCGTATGGAAACGGTGATCCCGCTGCTACGAAAATAGTTCGGATTGACCACGCAGACGTTAACCAAATCCTCTCCGAATAACATGTCAAATACGGACGTGCGTCCGAAGGTCCAGTGTACGCAAAGATGGCGGGCGCCGGCCGCACATTGCACGACGCTAATCGTTCATCGCCGCGTGGAGGGGTTGATGCGACCCAGCAATGCCTTTTCCCGGAGGCGTTTCTCGGTCGCGAGTCAGTTATGGTGAATTTGCCTGCCGCTACTGGCGGTCGAAGACCAGCTTGACCTGCGCAGGACCGCGCTCGGAGTCGATCTGCACATCGCTGGTGAGCTGCTTGCCATCCGCCGACAACGACATCTTGTCCTTGAACACCAATCCGACGCTGGAGACCTTGGTGGTGACCACCAGGGTAGCGCCGTCCCATACGGCCACGCCTTCGACCGGCGCGCCGTTGACTTCGAACG
>CAZZWE010000129.1:0-12521 GCA_964657675.1 uncultured Steroidobacteraceae bacterium | reverse complement strand
CCGGGTGGTATTCGGATCGAGCTTTAGGTACTTGAGTGCGAGTTGCAGCACATCCTCGGCTGAGTCGATAAAAGTCACGCCGCAATCGGCGAATTTGGCGACGATTTCCGGCTTGAAGATGAGATCGAGACTGTCGACCGGCGCATTCGGCATGCGTGCGCGCACCATGTCCACGTTGTACGCAAAGCCGTTGATGGAGTGCAAATAGGGGACGGCGTGCTGATTGCCCGGGTCGTACTGCGCCTGAATGGCGAGAATCCTCGGATCCAAATTATTCCAATGCGTAAGTTTGCGCTTGTCCAGCGGCTCGTAGACGCCCGCTTTGATCTCGCGACTGAAAAAGTCTGTCGACGCACTGACGACGTCGTAGCCGGAGCTTCCGGCCATCAGACGCGCTTCCATGGTTTCCTCGGCGTCGTACACATCGTAGACGACCTTGATCCCAGTGAGCTTCTCGAATTTCGCGATGGTGTCGGGACCGATGAAGTCCGACCAATTGTAGATGTAGAGCCGCTTCTCCTCGGCTGCTTCACACACCGCGCCGTCGATTAATCCCAACGCCAAGGCAAGCGCCGCAATCAGCGTTTTGAGCACGACGTCTCCCCGTTGGTGAGCCGCAGGTTAACTATCCTGCGCCGTCCTTGCCCCCAAATCGATACTTCAGGCGTACGCCAAACACCCGTGGCATGTTGGTGGTCTGGCGGCCATCGTAGTTATAGCGGTTCTCGTAAATGACGGCTCGCACGTTATCGAGATTGGTAATGTAGCCCTCGACGCCCCAGTTGCCTTGGGCACTGTTGAGACCTAAGCGCAAGTTGCTGATGTTATAAGCCGGCTGCAACTCGCGCGAGGTGTCGCTCAACGTACTCTGATTCAGGTCGCTCCACTCCCCGCCCGTGCGAGCAATGTCGAGCTGACTATAAGCAACAAAGGAGGGGCCGAGGTTCAACTCGTAACGAGCGGAGGCGTTGCCTTTGAAGTAAGGCACAAAGGGCAGCCGCTGGCCGCTGGTGACGACGAAATTAGGGTTCTCGAACGAGTTGCTGGTCAGCTTCGAATCGTTATAGCTGCCGGACACCGCCAAGGTCAGCCCATGGATGGGGCGCCATTCCACATTGCTTTCCACCCCGATAATGCGGGCATCGCCGATGTTGGCATTGAAGCTCGAAGGCGAGATCGCCAAGTCGAACACGGCCGTCTGATAGTTCTTCCACGGCATGTAGTAGCCGGCGCCGTTCCAGAGCAGCGTTCCGTTATTGAACACGGTTTTCCAACCGAGCTCATAGCTGTTCAAGGTATCGGGTTGATAGGTGGCCGGCACCGCCGGATTTCCAACGGCGTTGGTATTGAATCCGCCGTCGCGGAAGCCCTGTGAAAAGGAGAAGTAATACAGCGCGGTGTCGCTGTATTTGAAATTCACGCCTGCCTTGTAGGTTTGCTTGGAGAAACTGACCGATTCCAGTGGCACCGGAACCTTGGGCTGGTAGAAATAACCGCTCCAGCCAGCGGAGCTGGCATCACGCGATTTGAAATTGCGAAATCCGACAATCACGCTCCACTGCTTGCCAAAGTCTTGCGTCAATTCGCCGAACTCAGCGATTTGGTGATTGTCGGTGCGCTCTTTGTAGCTGTACCACTCGTTGGGCAGCGGCGTGGCGGTGTCGTAGTAGTAATCAATCGCGGCCTGCCCAGCTTGGCCGGTCTGCTGAATGCCCGGGTAGTTCCAGAAATCGGTGTACTGATCCCGCGTTTGTTCGAAGTAGATGCCCGCGGTCCAGTGGGTGGAGCCGCCCGGCTTGGACGACAAGCGCAATTCGTGGGACCAACGGTCAGTTTGATCACGGTAGTCGGTAAACATGGTGGGCACATTGCACCCGCCGTAGCTGTCCGGGACGCCGGCGACCCCTGAGGGCGACGATGTCGCGCAGGCAAAGCTCTGGACCCAACCGGCATAGGTCTGATATCCGGTGGTGTTGGGCTGGATGTTGGCGTACTGCACGTACTCGGAATATTCGTTGACCGTGTGATTCGCGCGGTTCCAGTAGCCCCCGATGTAAATCAAATCGCCAATACCCACATCCCCCTCGACAGTCAACGACATCAGGCGATTGATACGCTCGCCGCTTTCCGGGGCAAAACGCGACACGTTGCGCTCTCCATACCGATCCGGATCTTGGTCCCACGCGCCGTGGGTCGACTGGGTCTGGAAATCGCCGGAAAAGGTCGCCTTCCACCGATCGTTAATCTTGTACGAAAGCGCCGCTCGGCCGCCGTAGAGGGTGTCGCGGTTATAGTTGTTTCCGGCCCACTGCGCATTGTTGCTGGTGGTGCCGTTGATCCAATTGCGGGTGGTCAGCAGGTTATCGATGAAGCCGCCCTGGTAATCGTAGAACCCTGAGATACGCAACGCGGCAACGTCTTGGATCAGAGGAATGTTGACGTAACCCTCGACAATTTTGTTCTGCGCGCCGCCGTCGATTTGCCCGGCATCCAAATCGACCCCCGCCGCGACTGATGAGGCGTCGGGTTTGTTGGTGATGATTTTGACCGCGCCTGACATGGAGCTGGCGCCGTAGAGCGTTCCCTGCGGTCCATTCAACACCTCGATGCGCTGAATGTCATACATATGCAGGTCAGGAATACCGCCAAAGTAGCCTAAACTTTGCTCATCCAGGTAAAAGCCGGTGGTTGAGGTATTGGCCACATTGGGGCTGCTGCCGTCGGACACGCCACGCATGAAAAACTGCTGGTAACCCGGCCCAATGCTAATGAAAGAAATCGACGGCGATTTTGTCGCGTAGTCCTCGAACTGATTGATATTCATGTTCTGGATGTCTTGCGCCGAGAAGACATCAATGCTCTGCGGAACATCCTGTAGCTTTTCGGTCTGTTTTCGCGCGGTGACCACCACCTCGGCGATGGCGTCCGTGTCAGCGGCGCGGACCGGCGGGCTACTGGCGGCTGCGCCCGCGAGGATGGAGAGGATGGCCATTCGCAGCGCCGTGTTTTTCGAAGGCAGCGGCGAGGCGCAAAGTCCGGAGCGCGATTTCATCCAAGGCTTCTCCCTAAAGGCTTATGCCCAATCATTACTGCGCGGCGCCATCGGCGTCAACTTAAATTATACGGCCGTATAACAATTCTCACTTAGCCGTATAACTGCTACGGGAGCGCAAAACGGTTCAGCACATCCCCCAAACTGCGCCGCAGAGGCGCAAGGTGCGCCTCGAAATGCCTCCACAAGCCAACGCTGGAGTCATACATGGGTTGCCTGACCTGCTCGGAGCTTGCGGTACGCACCGAGCGGCGGGTTTCGTGAAACTTCAAACAGGCCGGTTCGAATTCCAGACCGCAAAAGGCCAGCAATTCGCGCACTTGGGCGTCGGTGTCGCGCACCAGCGCCTCATACGACAGGTGGAAAACTTTGCCGGGAAGCACGCCATCCCAATGATCCATGAGCTCGACGTAACAGCGGTAGTAGCGGCCCAAATCCTCTAAGTCATAGCTAAAGGACTGACCTTGCGCAAAATGCTGTTTGAAGGCGCTAAAGCAAGCGTCCATGGGGTTACGCCGCACATCGATGATGGTGGCCTGCGGCAGCATGAGGTGGATGAGCCCGATGTGACTGAAATTATTCGGCATTTTGTCGATGAAGCGTGTCCGGCCGCTTCGATAAATACGCGTCTCGGCGAGGAAACGCCGGCCAAGCGCGAGCAGCTGCTCGGGCGCGAGTTCAGCGACACTTTCAGGATAGGCATCCGTTGCACCGCCCCGATGATCCAACTCGCGCACATAGCGCAAAATATGCGGCAGCTCCATGGTGCCTTCCACCTGCGAATGGCTCGCCAACACTTGCTCGACCAAGGTCGAGCCGGAACGGGGTAACCCGACGATGAAGATCGGTGCTGGATCACTCAGTCCCGAATCTGAGCGAGCACGAAAGAATTCAGTGGAAAAAGTCGCAGCGACTCGCCGACACTTATCCTCGAATGCGGCCGCGTCGAACGGCGCGGTGCGGCGCTTTGCCGAATTTCCCGCCGCATAATGGGAAAAGGCGTCTGAATATTGCTTGCGCTGCTCGAGCGCCCGTCCGAGCGCGAAATGGATCTGCACTTGGGATTTTGACGAGGTTTTGGCATCGGCGAGTAGTCCTCGCATGGCAGCGACCTCGGTGTCGGAAAATACATAACTCTTAAGATCTGCAAAGCTGTAATACGCCTCGCCGAAATCGGCTTGCAGCTCGAGGCAGCGCTGGTAGGCAGCCTCCGCCTCGGCGCGTCGGCCCAAGGTCTTGAGTACATGACCCCGCGACAGCGCCACTCGGACCTGATTCGGATCGAGTCGCAGCGCCCGATCGTAGGCCTCGAGCGCTTCGGCCTGACGCATGGTGTGGGCCAACACCGAGGCGAACAGCACCCAGCTGGCCGAAGCGCCCTCATCGACGATGAGGGAATGACGCACGGCGACCTCCGCGTTCACAAGATCGCCCGCTTGCAGGAAGGTTTGCGCCAATCCACGCCAAATCAGCGGCATATGCGCTGACTGCTTCAGTGCGTGACGCAGCAAGCGCTCGGCATCCTTGGGGTATCCCGCGTCGAGCGACACGGCAGCCAAACCGCAGAGTGCCCCGATGTGATTGGAGTTTTGTTGCAGCACCCGACGAAAAATAGCCTCCGCTTGCGGCCGCTCGTCTCGGCCCATGCACACCGCCGCTTCCTGCAAAATGCCGCCGATCGGATCGGTGTCGATGAATTTCTGGTAGGCGCGGTTCGCGGCTGCGTAGTCGCCTAGGTTCACCAACAAATCCGCATACGAGCGCCACGCCTCATGCAGCTTCCCGTCCTGTTCGAGCGCCGAATGCAGCAGGCGCAAGGCCGGCTCCAGCATCCCCTGCGCTCGGTAAGCGAGCGCCAAGTCCACCTTGGCATGCGCAAAATCGGGCGCAGTGCGGATGGCGGCTTCTAGGCAAGCAATGCCGGCGGAGTTTTGTCCCTGCGCCAACAGCGCCACGCCGAGCACGCGCTGACTATTCACTTCGCCGGGCCAGTGCTTCTGAATGTCGCGAAGTTCGGCCTCGGCGGCCTGCGCTTCGCCGCGTTCAAGGTGCCGAAGCGCCCGTTGATAAGCGTCCTGAAATCCGGCGGCCATGTCCTGCTTGCTCATGTGATCGAGCCTAGCATGCGATCCGGCTGATCTGCATGAGCGTAACTGCGCGCGACTGCGCCCCGCTTCGTATGCTAGTTTCCGTCGTCGCCGGGCCGCTGATCACAAAAACGCCACAAGAAGGACATCGTGATTATAAAAGTTTTGATTTCAGCATTATGTCTGGCGCTGACCTCGGCCCTGTCCACAGCACAAGCCGTCGACTCGAATCCGCTCGAAGCAATTCGCGCGGGCAAGTTCATCGATGTGCAAGCGGGCCGTGTGCTCAATGACCAAATCATTCTCATTCGGGGCGGCAAGATAGAAGCGGTGGGCGGCAATCTCGCCATTCCCGACGGCGCCATGGTCATCGATCTGTCCAAAATGACCGTGCTGCCCGGCCTCATCGACTGTCACACGCACCTGGCCGACATTGCGAGTCTGGAGCCGCTCGAGGTGCTCCGCATGACGGCCACTCAAACGGCGTATGCCACCATTCCCAATGCCAGCGCCACCCTGCTGGCGGGCTTTACCACGGTGCGCGATGTCGGTGTATATCGCGCCTTCAACGATGTCGCGATGCGCGATGCCATTGCCCATGGGATTTTTATCGGTCCGCGCATGTACGTCGCCGGCGCCTATCTCACCATCAGCCAAGGCGCAGGATCGATGTCGGGTCTGGCCATGGACATTCCCTTGCCGCTCGATCTGCGTTTCGGCACGGCCGATGGGCCTTGGGAGGTCCGCAAGGTGGTGCGTGAATTGGCGCATCTCGGTGCCGACCACATCAAGATCTTGACGACAGGCGCAGTCCTGACTCACGGCAGCATTTTGAAGTCCATTGAATTCACCCCTGAAGAAATCAAGGCGGCGGTGGATGAGGCAGCCAATTTTGGACTGCGCGTCGAAGCGCATGCGCATGATACCGAAGGCATCAAAAACGCCATTCGCGCCGGCGTGGCATCCGTCGAGCACGCGACGCTGATTGACGATGAAGGCATTGCCCTCGCGAAAAAGCATGGCACCTATCTGGATATGGATATTTACGATGAAGAATGCATTCAGAGTGATCCCGCTGCGCCGGCCGATTTTCTGGCGCATGACGCGGGCTTGGCAGAAGCACAGCGCCGCAACTTCACCAAGGCCGTGCGGGCCGGGGTGAAGATGTCCTTCGGCACCGATGCCGGCGTCTGTCCGCATGGCGTCAACGCGCGCCAGTTCGCCTTCATGGTGAAATATGGCATGACGCCGATGCAGGCGATCCAGTCAGCCACGGTGAACGCCGCCGACCTGATCGGTCATTCGGAATTGTTCGGTTCCATCACCGCGGGAAAGTCTGCGGACATCATCGCCGTCAGTGCCGATCCCCTGTCAGACATCAAAGCGCTCGAACACGTTCAGTTCGTCATGAAGGAAGGCAAGGTCTACAAGCAAGAGCTTTAAGTGGGGTATTCGATTGCGTGATTCCCGGTTTGATGTCTTGTTCGAGCCCGTCAAGATCGGCCCAGTGACGGCACCGAACCGTTTCTATTGCGTGCCTCACGCCAGCGGCATGACCAACACCATGCCAAGGATGCGCGCCGCTCTGCGCGGTACCAAAGCAGAGGGCGGCTGGGGCGTCGTTTGCACGGGCTACGTCTCCGTGCACCCGAGCAGCGATGACTCACCCCTACCCTACGCGACGTTGTGGGACGACAACGACATCAAATCCCACGCCATGATGACCGATGCCGTGCACGCCCATGGCGCATTGGCCGGCATCGAGCTTTGGCATGGCGGAGGGTCGGTATCCAACAAGACCAGCCGACTGCCGCCTCTGTCTCCTTCCGGCGTCTCTTGGATGGCTACCCACGTGGGATTCATGGGCAACCAGCGCTCCAAGGCCATGGACAAGACGGACATTAAGAATTTACTGAAGTGGCAGGCCGAAGGCGCGCGCAAAGCCAAACGCGCGGGCTTCGATATCATTTATGTATATGCAGGCATGGGTTACCTGCCCTATGAATTCTTGCTGCCCGAATGGAACCTGCGCACCGACGAATACGGCGGCTGCGTTGAAAACCGGGTCCGCATCGTGCGCGAGCTGCTCGAGGTGACCCGCGAGGCGGTGGGCGATACCTGCGCCGTGGCGCTGCGCATCAGTTTGGAGGAATTGCGCAGTCGCCCCAGCGAGCGCGCCCAGTCCGAAGCGCATGAAGTGGTGGCGCTGCTCGCCGATGGCCCCGATCTGTGGGATGTCAAAATGGACTCGAGCCCTACCGACTGCTCGCCCTCGCGCTTCAGCGGCGAAGGCAGCCACGAGCCCACCATTGACTTTGTCAAACGTCTGACGAAAAAGCCGGTGGTCGGCGTGGGCCGTTTCACCTCGCCGGACGCCATGGTGTCGCAGATTAAGCGTGGCGTGCTCGATCTCATCGGCGCGGCACGCCCCTCCATCGCTGACCCGTTTCTGCCGAAGAAGATCAACGAAGGCCGCGAACATGAAATTCGCGAATGCATTGGCTGCAACATTTGCATTTCCAGCTGGCATGACAGCGTGCCGGTGCGCTGCACGCAGAATCCCACCATTGGCGAGGAGTGGCGCCGCAACTGGCACCCCGAGCGCATCGAAGCAGCACCGAAGCAAACACCGGTCCTGGTCGTGGGCGGCGGACCGTCGGGCCTGGAGTGTGCGCTGACGCTGGCGCGGCGCGGCTATCCCGTTTCGCTCGCGGAAGCCGATACCAAATTCGGTGGGCGCTTGCGCTTTGAAACCAAGCTGCCCGGGCTTTCGGCTTGGGGCCGTGTGCTCGATTGGCGTTTGGCGCAGCTGCAGAGGCTCGACAATGTAACCTTGTACCCAGGCAACGCGCTGTCGGTCGAGGATATTCTCAACCTTGAACATCAGCGCGTGGTGATTGCCACCGGCGCGCGTTGGACGCGCATGTTGTATTCCACGCTAGAGCTTCCCGTGGGATTTCTTGATCTCCCAGCGGTATTCACGCCGGATGATGTTGCTGCGGGCGTACCCATCCAAGGGCCAATCGTCGTGTTTGATTTCGACAATTACTACATGGGCGGCCTGTTGGCCGAACATTTGGCTAAACTCGGTAATCGTGTCACCTATGTCACGCCGGCCGGACATGCATCGGCGTGGACGCTCATGACCAACGAGCAGCCGCAAATCCATCGGGCGCTGGCAAGCGCCGGGGTGACGCTTAGGACCTTGAGCCTTGTGACCGGCCTCGTGGAAGACACCGTCACCCTCGCGAATCTGTTCACGGGCCAGGAAGATCTTCTGCCCTGCCAATCCTTGGTCATTGTCGGCGCCCGCCTTGGCGGAAGCGAACTCTACGAGGCATTGCTGAATCGCCGGAATGATTGGCAGGCTGCGGGAGTCACCAGCGTCGATTGCATCGGTGATGCCCTTGCTCCGGGAGCCATCGCACATGCAGTTCACAGCGGCCATCGGTTCGCGCGCGAAATGGACCAAGCACCGGATCACCTCATCTATCGCCGCGATTCTCCCATCCTGGAGAGCGAACCCCTGCTATATGACCCGGGGCGCGCATCATGACAACCGCCGCCGCGCCGATCGCTGGATTGGAACAAACCCTGCCCTCGAGCTGGTACATCGATGAGGGCATCTTCCGGCGGGAGAAGGAACGAATTTTCTATCGCGAATGGTTTTGCGCCGCGCGCGAGGAGCAATTGCCGGCGCCGGGTGATCATCTCGTGCTGGATATCGCCGGCGAGAGCATTCTTGTGGTGCGCAATCGCGATGGCGAGCTGCGCGCGTTCTACAATGTATGTCGCCATCGCGGCGCGCGCCTATGTCGCGCCGATGAGCCTGGCACTCCCGGCATGGCTGTGCAAGGCGGCGTGGTGGCTGGCCGCTCCATCATCTGCCCTTACCATCAGTGGTCTTAAGACCTCAACGGGCGACTGATCGCCGCACCCCATATGAGCGCACTCGTCGGCTTCGACAAGAGCTCGGTGAATTTGTATCCGGTTGGCTTGGAATGTTGGGGCGGCTTAGTATTTCTGCATCTCACGCCCGCGGAGGCTACGCCGCTCGCTGCGCAACTGGGCGAGATTCCGACACGCATCGAGCGCTATCCTTTGGCCCAGCTGCGGATCGGGCACTCAATTCGCTATCAAGTTGCCGCCAACTGGAAGGCAATCTGCGAGAACTACAACGAGTGCTATCACTGCGGCGGCGTGCATCCCGAACTCTGCGCGGTGGTGCCTTCGTTCAAAGAGGCAGGCGGCTCCAATTTGGATTGGTCGCGCGGCATCGCGCATCGCGATGGCGCCGTCACTTTTACCCACTCCGGGAGAACCACCCGCCGCGCATTTCCAGGCCTCAGCGTGGATGAGCAGACTCGCCACAAGGGCGAAGTCATCTACCCGAATTTATTTGTAAGCCTGGCCTGCGATCACGCCGCGGTCTTCATTTTGTTTCCGCGGGGACCCGAGCGCACTGACATCTTGTGTCATTTTCTGTTTGAACCCTACGAGATTGCGAAAGCCGATTTCGATCCAAGCGACGCGGTAGAGTTCTGGGACATCACCAATCGGCAGGACTGGTCGATCTGCGAATCGGTGCAAAGAGGCATGCATAGCCGCGTGCACGCGCATGGCTACTACGCACCGATGGAGGATTACAGCCTGGATATCCGCCGCTACGTTCGGGAGCGCCTGGACGCGGAGTGAAATCGTCCAGCGCTTCAGGACTGTACGCACTCACTCACCGGATTCGCTGGCGAATATTCGCGTTTCTATTTGCGTTCGGGTTCATCGCCTACTTTCAGCAAAAAGGGCTGACGGTGGCGGCCGAGCGCATGATGCCGGAATTGGGTTTCACCCAATTACAGATTGGCTGGCTCGAGTGGGCGTTCGTTCTCGGCTATGCCGCGTTTCAGTTTCCCGGTGGCGTCATCGGCCAACGCATCGGTGCGCGGCGCATGTTTACGCTGATCGGCGCCGTCGCCTTTCTGGCAACGGTGTTGACCCCTCTCGCGCCGCAGGTGTTGGCGGGCGGCTTGCTGATTGCCGTGCTGTTTTCATTGCAGCTGCTGATGGGATTGGCTCAGGGTGCCATCTACCCAGTCAGTTCCGGCGTGGTTGAGGCGTGGTTTCGTCCGGAGAAATGGGCCATCGTGCAGGGCCTTCTTTCGACCGGTACGCAATTTGCCGCCGCCGCCACTCCGCCGCTGGTGGCTTATTTGATGAACTCGGTCGGCTGGCAAAAGGCATTGCTGTGGCCCGCTTTGCCGGCGGTGATCGTGATTGCACTGTGGGCATGGTATGGACGCAACACACCGAGCGAGCATCCCAGCGTGACCGACGCGGAAGTCGACGAGCTTGAGCGCCCCGAGGAGTCAGTCACGGCAATTTCAGCGCGCAGGATCCGAGGGCTGCTCGCCAATCGCTCCATCATCTTGCTGACGTCCTCTTATACCTGTCTAAACTATGTTTTTTATTTGATATCTAATTGGTGCTTCCTTTACCTGGTGCAGGAACGCCACATCAACATTCTGGAAAGCGGCTGGTTGGCGATGCTGCCGCCCTTGGCCGCAGGCATCGGCGCGGGGGTCGGCGGCAAACTGGTCGAGCTGCTGTGCAAGCGGTTCGGCAACCGCTGGGGATTTCGCTTACTCCCGTTACTGGCACTGCCTGCATCAGGCGTTTTGCTTCTGGTGGCGGTGCACCTACATAACCCTCACGCCGCCGTGCTGGCGCTGGCGTTGTCGTTCGCCGTGCTGGAGCTCAATGAGGCCGCCTATTGGAGCGCCACCATGTTCGTGGCTCGCAGCGACACCATGGCGGCCACCGGGATTTTGAACACCGGTGGGAACATCGGCGGCCTCATCGGCATTCCCATCGTCGCCTATCTTTCAGGGGGTGGTCACTGGACTGTGGCCTTCGCCATCGGCACGGGATCGGCGGCGCTAGGGGCGCTGATGTGGCTGGGAATCGACACCGAGGGCCACGACCGCATTTTAATCGTTCCGAATGCCTAGGCGATGTGCGAAGCTGCTGTTTACCAACGGCGGCGAAATCTGATCTTTCATCTCAAGGGTGGCGTGATAGCGACGCAGCCCCCTGGTTGCGGATACGGATATCAGCCGTATGTGGGGCTCCTCCAAAAGGCGCCTAATCGTGAACAAGTTCGCGGCGGTCGCCGGAATGGCAGCAACATTCCTAATCAAATCACCTGCATGCACACCGGCGTGTGCGGCGGGGCCGTCAGGCGTCACGGCGACAACCTGTAATCCATTTCCTTCGACCAGTCCTAGCCACAATCCGCTTCGGTCGTACCGATCAGGTGAATCGAATGCCTGCCTCTTGGACAACCACATGACATGATTTGAGTAATCGAAGGTCATATCGAAGCGCTTCAAAATCCCCATACCGATGCTTCCCGCACGATCGGTCCTTGTGAATGTGCCTCCCCTCTGAAGCGAGAGCCTGGTCACGGGCGGAGGTACGGCCACGTCGCCGATCGCGAAGCCCTTCGGTCTTCCCAAGATCGCGATGATCGGTCCTCCAACCCCGAAACCGGTCATCGCCCTGACCGTCGGAGCAACGGACTGGTCGAGATCGTACTTGCGCCAAAACGGGCCGAACAGCGTGAGGCTTGAGCGATCGCCAGTATCAACCTGAAACGAGCCACTAATTCCATCCACCGGTGCCTGAACAACCGGCATATCGTTCTCGTCGAGAAGGAATGGGATGGCAACTGCGCCGGCTGGCGCTCGAAACTGACCCTCGCTCACGAGCGAAAGCATTCCGCGAGATGCGTCTATGGTGACCACTCGGTTCTTGAAAATCTCAGCGCCCAGGACGCCATCAAATCTCTGAAAGCCGACCGCTTGGCTCAGCCGCTTTTCATCGATGGCCGGTGCATCCAAGGGACCGAGCGAAACGGGGCCGACCTCAAGCGAGGCCACATGAACACCCTTGATCGAAATCGCCTTGTCGCCAGCCCCTGCGCCTTCGCCGTTTCTCACCGGTCGGAGACGCAAGTGGAGGCTAAGGTCGGCGCTTACGGTCGTCACGGAGGACCCCGTGTCTAACAGGAACCAGAAAGGACCTTTTCCATCGATCCGAACTTCTATGAAGGGTCGATTGTCTATGAAGTAAACGGGCAGATCTACAGAGGCCTTCGCTGCCGCAGTGGCGAACAGCAACGCCATTAGTGTCACAAGCCTCGTCATCTAACTCTTTTGTGCATCGATTCTGACTCTACGGCTGGTCGATGGCCTGATACACCGATCGTTCGAAGGAACGGAACGCGTGGATAGCACCCTCGTCGTAAAACGGAAGCACCTGCATCATCATCACGCCACCAACGCGCTTTACTGGATCGATCCAAAACTCAGAGTTGTAGATTCCCG
>CAZZWE010000128.1:6576-12528 GCA_964657675.1 uncultured Steroidobacteraceae bacterium | reverse complement strand
CCATAAATCTTTTTGGTCTTGCGCGGCTTGGTCGAATCGAATGAGGCGAGCGCGCCCCATTGCGACGATGCAAAGCCGACCGCAAGGCTGGGCTTTGCATCGTCGAACGGCTGCACGATGTCATCGGTCAGACG
The DNA here is from genome assembly GCA_964657675.1 of uncultured Steroidobacteraceae bacterium. Taxonomy (GTDB): domain Bacteria; phylum Pseudomonadota; class Gammaproteobacteria; order Steroidobacterales; family Steroidobacteraceae; genus Bog-1198. The sequence continues at coordinate 12,394 of CAZZWE010000128.1, read as the reverse complement.
CTGGAAGCGATTGATCTCGCCCCAGGGCGTCTGCCACGTGCCGAAATCGCGCTGCAGCTTGCCCAAGGCGGCCGTGAGCGCATCGATTCGCTCCGCATCGGAGAGATTGCCAACGAGATAGTCATACACCGGTTCATCCGCTTCTCGGGCCTCTGCGCCCTTGCGATCTACCAGTTCCTGTCCCCAAAAAATCGCGAGCGCCGTGGGCACTGACTCTGCCGAGGTGCGGTGATTCCACGCTTTTAAAACCGCCACCGGCTTCTGCAGCGGCGCGCGGCGGACATCACTGGCGGGCAGCGCATCGTAAGCGGCCAGCAGCGGGGGCAGCAGTTCATCGAACGCCGTCAGGTGGCCGTCGTAGGCCGCCGCAATCAAGCTATCCAAGGTCACGCCGTGAATATCGTGCAGCATTTCTTCGGCGTGAATGCCGCGGGGGTTCTCGCCCTTGATCCACATGTAGGCCGGGTAATTCTCGCGTTTCGGACTGGATGCGCCGGCGGCGGAAAACGGCCAATTGTTGGTGTTGAAGAGGTAGCCGTTGGGCGGATTGAGCAAGGTAATCGTGTCTTCGATGGCATGGGGGCCGCCCCATTCCGTGGCGGGATTGCTGCCATCGACCGGGTGCGTGAAATCGAACGAGGTGTCGCGCTTCGGAATGAAATTGCCGTGAAAGTAGGCAATGGTGCCGTCGGCATCGGCGTACACGGTGTTGTTCGAGGTGTCGGTGCGCATGTCCTGTGTCTTGCGAAACTCCGCGTAGCTCGCGGTCTTGGTGCGCAGGTAGGACTGCGACAGCGCGGGTACGGGAGTAAGCAGCAGTTTTATCGCAATCCATTTGCCGTTCTCGGCGCGCACGATGGGGCCGTGGTGGCTGCGATAAACCGTGAACTTGCGATAGCTGAGCCTATTACCCTGTTTGAAGGGCACGGTAATTTCGCTCACCGTGAGTTTCTTCGAATCTGCGCCGTATCGGTAATACAAGCCTTCTGGCTTGTGGATGATGGTTTCGGCGTACTCATCGATGGCGTCGCCGCCATAGGAGGTGTGCATCCAACCGTTATGAGAATTGAATCCCTGATAGACGAAGAACTGTCCCCAGGTAACGGCGCCGTAGACGTTCAGCCCCTCATCGCTGACCATCTGCAGCTCCGAACGAAAATAATAGGAGGTATGCGGATTGATCCACAGCATGGCGTGGCCTGACGCCGATCGGCTCGGCGCAATCGCGAAGCCATTTGACCCGCCCGGCCATGCTTCTGGCACGGGTTGCAGCTTTGCCGTCGCTGGCGCAACCGCTGCGCCGTAGAACTGTTCGAGCTTATTCAAGTCGACGCTTTCGATGTCGCCGCCGATGCTGCCTTCGGTGAACGATAACGCCATCCACGGCTCGAAATGTCGGATCACCTTGGGCTTCACGCCGGGATGCTTGGACAAGTAATAATTCAGTCCGTCGGACCACGCCACCATCAAGGACTTGAGCCAGGCCGGCGCGGTTTGGTACTGCTGCTTGAGTTGATCCGAGTCGATGAACAGCCGTTCACGAAGGTCGCTAAAGATCGCCGACTCACCTTCGGCCTGGGCCAGCCAACCCAGCCCATTGAGATAGTTGCGTTCGACGCGGTTAAAGTCATCCTCGGCCTGGGCATAGATGGCGCCGAACACCGTATCCGCGTCAGACTTTCCGTAAACATGCGCAATGCCCCACTGGTCGCGCACAATTTCAACGGCCTGAGCGTGGGCTGCCCAGCGAACGCGGTCTGTCGGATGGGCTTCAGTCGCGGTGTGACCCACGGTTGATGCGCAACACATGGCCAGCAGCATGAATTTGGCGGCGAACGCGCCGCGCGTTGCCCCGGCTGCGTTTGATGACGACGAAGGCGTAGAGTAGGGGCCGGGGAAAGGCGGATTAACCAGATTCAAATTTTACGCCGCCATGCACCAGCAATGGGTGGGACAGATATGCAACACTCGTCAACGCCGTAATGTGCCAGTCGTTGAATTATGGCATAAGAGTCGACTATCTTTAGTGGTGTTATGAATACGGGCATGCCGGAAAAATATCAACTATTGGATTGGCGGGATGACTTGGCTGTCGTGTCTCACAGCTACCCGTTGTCGCAACAAATCCTGCGCACCGATGTCGCGGGCATGCCGCTGGAGTGGGTCGATTACCGAGAAGCGGCGCGTCTGTATCACACGGAGCAGGTGGCTTATACCTGCGGGACACTTTTGTATCGCTTGTACGGCGGTACCTGCGCCAAGACCGGGCTTCGAACCATCGTTGACGTCAATTCCATCATTGCCACCTTGGGCGTGACCGGTAACCCGGGCAACTTGCGCGGCGCCAGCTACACGCCGCCGCTGAACAATCAAACGCTGTTTCGCCGTGACGCTTACCTGTGTCTGTATTGCGGAGCGCGTTTTACATATAGCTTGTTATCGCGCGACCATGTCACGCCGTTCAGCCGCGGCGGTCAGGATATTTGGAACAATGTGGTGTCGGCTTGCCGGCGGTGTAACAACGCCAAGGCCTCGCGCACCCCGGAGCAGGCAGGCATGCAGCTCTTGGCGGTGCCCTTCACCCCCACCTACGCCGAGTACATTTTCTTGAAGGGCCGCCGCGTGCTGGCAGACCAGATGGAATACTTGGTGGCGCACTTCCCTCGTTCGAGCCCTCTGCACGAGCGCATGCAACGCTGGCCGATGTGAATTCGATGACGGGGTTCCCCGTGGCTCGGGCGGGCGTGGTGTATTACATCGACGCGAACTACTTCATCTTTCGGGCGTATCACTCGATGCCGCCCGATATGGTTGATCCCGACGGCAACGCGACGCACGCCTTATATGGGTTTGCGCGTTTTTTGTCGGATCTGTTGGAGCGGGTTCGGCCGGAACGCATTGGCGTGGCCTTCGATTTAAGCCTGCGCACCGGGACCTCTTACCGCAACGGCATTTATCCTGCCTACAAAGCCAATCGGGACTCGCCGCCGGCGGCGCTTGAACGGCAATTCGCGCTATGTAGAGAGTTTTGCCGGCACATGGGTTTGGCGGAATTCGCCAGTGCCGAATATGAAGCCGATGACATCATCGGCACATTGGCGACCCGTTCGCGCGCCGCGGGGCTGCGCAATGTGCTGGTCACGCGCGACAAAGACCTGTCGCAGCTGATCCGCGATGGCGATGTGTTCTGGGATTACAGCGGCAATGCCCATTATCACTACCACGACATCGGCCCGCGGTTCGGAGTGATACCGGAACTGATCGCGGATTTTCTGGCGCTAACCGGCGACACCGTGGACAACATTCCGGGTGTGCCGGGCGTCGGCAAGAAAACTGCGGCGGAGCTGTTCAGTATTTTTGGTTCACTCGATGAACTTTATGAAAATCTTCATCGAATCCCGCTGATGAAGTTGCGCGGTGCCGCAGCGGTCGCTGCTAAACTGATGCAGCACAAGGAAGCGGCTTACTTAGCGCGACGCCTGACCGGAATCGTCTGCGACATGCCGCTGGCTGCGACGCTGGACGATTTGAAACCGCGGCCTCAGGACAGCAACAGCTTGAGCGTGTTTTTCGATCAGCACGGTTTTGGAAACATATTGAGGCAACAAGCGCGTCGCATTGCCGCCGCGGTTTGAGCTTAGGGTAAAGAGAATGGCGCAGAAAGATATCAGTTCCCAGCTGCAAGAGACGCGCGAGTTCCCGCCCTCGGCGGCATTTCGCAAGCAAGCCTCGTTGAAAGCCGCGCAGCTGCAGGGCATGTACGACAAGGCCGCTGAAGATTACATTGGGTTTTGGGCTGATCTTGCCGTCGCGAATATCGAATGGCATCGCCCCTTCACGGTGCCGCTGGATGATGCGCGTGCACCCAATTACCGTTGGTTTACCGACGGCCAATTAAACGTCTCGCATAACTGCCTCGACGTGCATCTCGCCGAGCGCGGCGATAAAACCGCGATCATCTTCGAAGGCGAGGCGGGCGATTCGCGCAAGCTGACCTACGCCCAGTTGCATCAAGAGGTCTGCCGCTTCGCGAACGCGTTGAAGGCCAAGGGCATTCAGCGCGGCGATCGGGTGGTGATCTACATGCCGCTGGTGCCGGAAGTGGTCATTGCCATGCAGGCTTGTGCGCGCATCGGCGCCGTGCATTCAGTGGTATTTGGCGGCTTCTCCGCCAATGCCGTGAAGGACCGCATTGAAGACGCCGGCGCCCGCTTGGTGATCACGGCGGACGGCGGATGGCGAGGGGGTACCGCGATCGAGCTCAAGCGCGCGGTCGACAAGGCGTTGGCCGAAGGCTGCGCCAGCGTGGAGAGCGTCATCGTCTACAAGCGCACCGGCAATCCCTGCGAGATGCGCTTCGATCGCGATATCTGGTGGCACGATGCGGTGGCGAACGAAAGCGACCATTGTGAGCCGGAGTGGGTAGACGCCGAACATCCGTTGTTCCTGTTGTATACCTCGGGGTCCACCGGCAAGCCCAAGGGCATTCAGCACTCGAGCGCCGGTTACTTGCTCAACGCCAAACTCACCACGCAGTGGACGTTCGACCTCAAGGACAGTGATGTCTATTGGTGTACGGCCGACGTCGGCTGGATCACGGGACATACCTACGTGGCATACGGTCCCTTGGCGCTCGGCGCGACGGTGCTGATGTACGAGGGAGCGCCGACGTTTCCCGATGGCGGACGATTTTGGAAGATCTGCGAAACGCATCGCGTCAATATTTTCTACACGGCGCCCACGGCGATCCGTGCGTTGATGAAGCTCGGCGATGAGATACCGGCGAAATATGACTTGAGCAAATTGCGGTTGCTCGGCAGCGTGGGCGAGCCCATCAATCCTGAGGCGTGGATGTGGTACCACCGCGTCATCGGCCGCGAGCGATGTCCGATCGTCGATACCTGGTGGCAGACGGAAACCGGCTCCATCATGATGACGCCGATTCCGGGTGTGACGGCGACCAAGCCGGGTTCCTGCACCAAACCGTTACCGGGCATTTTCGCGGACATCGTGGACGAAGATGGCCGACCCGTAAAAACCCCCGGCGGCGGCGGGTACCTGGTAATCAAGCGGCCTTGGCCGTCGATGCTGCGTACGATTTGGAACGACAACAATCGTTACCTCAGCACCTATTGGGAAAAATTCCAGAATCGTTACTACGTTGCCGGTGACTCCGCCAATCGCGATAAGGACGGCTACTACTGGATCATGGGCCGCATCGACGATGTCTTGAATGTGGCGGGGCACCGTTTGGGCACCATGGAAATCGAGTCTGCGCTGGTGGCGCATCCGAAAGTGGCGGAGGCCGCCGTGGTCAGCCGGGCGCATGACATCAAAGGCGAATCGGTGTTTGCCTACGTGGTGCTGAACGTCGCGCGACCGGAAGGTGCGGCGGCCAAAACCTTGCTGGAGGAACTGCGGGCCTGGGTCGGGGAAGAGCTGAGTCCGATTGCGAAGCCCGACGAGATCCGTCTGACTGACAATCTGCCCAAGACCCGCTCCGGCAAAATCATGCGCCGGCTGCTGCGCGCCATCGCGCGTGGCGAGGAGATCACCCAGGACATGTCGACGCTGGAGAACCCCGCGATTCTCGATCAGCTGCGGGGCGAGGGCTCCAAAGCGAACGCCACGGCCGCGTCGCCCGCGGCCGCCGCCCCGGCGACTCACGCCAAAACCAAGCCTGCGGTGAAAGCAAAGTCCAAGGCCGCCGCGAAGCCTAAGAGCAGCATCAAGGCGAAGACCCGGCCTAAAGCCAAACCCAAGGTCAAGGTCAAGGCTAAGCAGAAGGCTGCTGCGCCGGCCAAGTCCAAATCCAAGC
>CAZZWE010000128.1:1042-6476 GCA_964657675.1 uncultured Steroidobacteraceae bacterium | reverse complement strand
CAAGCCCGCGGTCAAACGCGCCAAGGCCAAATCCGCTCGCCGTAAGAAATAGCGCGCTACGCTGCGGCAGAAAAAGCCCGAGCCCGGGGGCCGGCTTGAGCTATAATGGCGTGGCCGAATAGGGCGAATTTGTCTTCGTCCCGCCCAAGGCGACGGCACCCCAAACTGCAAGGATTTTTGTCCACGGTGGCTGTAACAGCCGCCTTATCAGCGTGATCGACACAATGCTCGCCACTTCCAACATTGCCGTCCAGTTCGGCGCCAAGCCGCTGTTCGAACAGGTCACGGTCAAGTTTGCCGATGGCAATCGCTATGGGCTGATCGGCGCCAATGGCTCCGGCAAATCCACGTTGATGAAGGTGCTGGGCGGCGACCTCGAGCCCACGATGGGCGATGTGATGCTGCAAGCCGGCATGCGCTTGGGCAAGCTCAATCAAAATCAATTCGGCTATGAAGACGACCGCGTTCTCGATGTCGTGATGCGCGGCCACAATGAATTGTGGACGGCGATGAAAGAGCGCGACCGGATTTACGCGGATCCGAACGCCACCGACGAGGATTACATGAAGGCGGCGGAACTCGAGGGCGTGTTCGCCGAGTACGGTGGCTACGACGCGGAAGCCCGCGCCGGCGCTATCTTGACGGACGCCGGCATCGCCGAAGCGCGGCATAACGGTCCCATGCGCGAAGTGCCCCCGGGTTTGAAGCTTCGCGTGCTGTTGGCTCAGGCGCTGTTCTCGAGCCCCGATGTGCTGTTGCTCGACGAACCCACCAACAACTTGGACATCAATTCGATTCGGTGGCTCGAAGGCGCGCTGAACCGCTACAACGCGACCATGGTGATCATCAGCCACGATCGTCATTTCTTGAACCAAGTGTGCACGCACGTGGCCGACTTGGATTTCCAGCAGCTGAAAATCTATCCGGGCAACTACGACGACTTCATGCTGGCCTCCGTGCAGGCACGCGAGCGGGTCGAAGCGGCCAATGCCAAGGCCAAGGATCGAATTTCGGATCTGCAAGAATTCGTACGGCGCTTCTCGGCCAATGCATCCAAGGCGCGGCAGGCCACCTCGCGCAAGAAACAGCTCGAGAAGATCAAAATCGAAGAGATCCGGCCTTCTTCGCGCCAGAATCCCTATATTCGCTTCGAGCAGGGCAAGAAGCTGTATCGCTCGGCGTTGAGCGTTGAGAAGTTAAGTTTCTCCTATCCGGGTTCGGAGGAAAAAGTGCTCGAGAACCTCGATATCAATGTCGAGGGCGGCGAGCGGATTGCCATCATCGGACCCAACGGCGCGGGCAAGACCACGTTGATGCGATTGCTGGCGGGCGAACTGCGACCGACGAGCGGACGAATCGTGTGGGTCGAGAACGCGCAGCCCGGCTACATGCCGCAGGATCCTCAGGCCGAGTTCGACGATAAGACCGACTTGTTCACGTGGATGTCGCAGTACACCGGCAAGGCCGACGATGATCAAATCGTGCGGGCCACGTTGGGCCGTTTGCTGTTCTCCGGCGATGAGACCAAGAAGTCGGTGAAAGTGCTGTCCGGAGGCGAGAAGGGCCGCATGATTTACGGCAAGCTGATGCTGACCAAGCCCAATGTGCTGTTGATGGACGAACCCACCAACCACATGGACATGGAAACTATCGAGTCGCTGCAGATCGGACTCGAACACTACGCAGGCACGCTGATCTTTGTGTCTCATGACCGCGAGTTCGTGGGTGCTTTGGCCACGCGCATCATCGAACTGCAGCCTGGCAAGGGCATCGTCGACTTCAGAGGCACGTATGATGAGTATCTGAAGGAGCAAGGGATCGACGCTTAAAAGGTACATTGCTAGGATTGGCGGATGAATCAGAAAATCGTGCTCGCCTGCCTCTCCTGCGTAGTGACCCTGTCTTTCGCCGCCACCACCAAGCCGGCCACCCCTGCTTCCCCGGCCTTCGCCAATTCCTTGAATCGCATTGCGGATGAGGGCTTCAATCACAGCGAGGTCCCGCTCACCGCGGAGTATCTGTCCGACCAGATCGGCGGACGCATGACCAACTCCCCCGCGATGCGCAAAGCGGAGCGCTGGACGCAGTCCAAATTCAGCGGCTGGGGCTTGAAGAACGTACACACCGAAGCCTTCGACTTCGGCCGCGGTTGGTGGATCGAATCGGCACATGTGCGCTTGGTGACGCCGCGTCCTTTGGAGTTGCGTTCCATTCCGATTGCCTGGACACCCGCCACCAATGGCGCGCTCACCGCACCCATCGTGGTCGCACCCATGAACAACGAACGCGACTTCGCCGACTACCAGGGCAAGCTCAGCGGAAAAATCGTGTTGGTCACCTGGCCAGGACCGCAAAAGGACGACACCGAGGCTCCCTTCCAGCGGCTGTCCGAAGCGGAGGTGAGCAAGCTCGACAAGTACGAGCAACCCACCTTCGATCCGGAAACCGTCAAGAAACGCGCAGAACGCTTCAAATTCAGAATCGCCATGGATGCGTTCCTGGCGCAGGAAGGCGCGCTGGCGTGGGTCAGCATGTCGCGCAGCGAAGGCCGCTTGGTGCACGGCGAGGGCTACAGCTACCAAGTGGGTAAATCGCCGAAGCTGCCGGCAGTGGAACTTGCGGCTGAGGACTATCGCAAGCTGGCCCGCCTCGCAAAAGTCGGCGACGCGCGCCTGGAAATCGACAGCAAGGTGCATTACGAGGATGCGGACCACAACGCCTATAACGTGTTCGCGGAAATTCCCGGCACCGATCCGAAGGCCGGCTATGTGATGGCCGGCGCTCACTTGGACAGTTGGGTGGCCGGCGATGGCGCGGCCGACAATGGTGCGGGCAGCGTGATGATCATGGAAGCGGCGCGCATTCTCGCCACCCTTCAGGTGCAGCCGAAACGCACCATCCGCTTTGCCTTGTGGGCGGGTGAAGAGCAGGGCCTGTTGGGCTCGGCCGCCTATGTGCAACAGCATTTGGCCACGCGGCCGCCGCCGAGCGACCCTGACTTGGTGGGACTATCGCCGTATTTCTCGATGGAGTCTTATCCGGTCAAGACATTGCCGGGCTTCGCGGACATGGCCGGCTATTTCAACATCGACAATGGCTCGGGCAAGCTGCGCGGCATTTATACCGAGGGCAACTTTGCCGTGGTCCCGGTGCTGCGTGAGTGGCTGGCGCCATTCAGCAGCTTAGGTGCCAACAGCGTGGTGGCCGAACCCACCGGCGGCACTGATCATGTGTTCTTGAGTCACTTGGGATTGCCCGCTTTTCAATTCATCCAAGATCCCCTGGATTACGAAACCCGGGTGCATCACACCGACTTGGATGTTTACGATCACTTGAGGATTCAGGACATGCGTCAGGCGTCGGTGGTGCTGGCCAGCGTGCTGCTGTCGGCGGCCAACAGCGAGAAGTCGTTGGCCCGCAAGACCCTGCCGACACAACCGGCGCTTACCGATCCGTTCGCCTATCCGGATCCGTCAAAGAAATAGACGCGGCGCTCAGGCCTGTTTCAAGCGGCCGCGCTTGAAGTCAGCGATGATTTCTCGCGCGGCGTTATGCCCCGGCGCGCCGGTCACACCGCCGCCGGGATGCGTTCCCGATCCGCACATGTACAGCCCTTTCAAAGGACCGCGATAGTCGCCGTGGCCCAGCATCGGGCGTGCCGAAAATAACTGGTCCAGCCCCAGGGCGCCGTGAAAAATATCGCCGCCGATCAGGCCGAAGGTGCGCTCGAGGTCCAAGGGACTCATGATCTGGCGCCCGAGTACCGACGCTTTGAAATTCGGTGCATGCGAATTCACCAAATCAATCATGACGTCCGCCACTTCCTCGCGGTGCGCATCCCACGAGGCATTATTTGGCAAAACAGGCGCGACGTGCTGACAAAACAAGCTGGCGACGTGTTGTCCGGGCGGCGCCAAACTATCGTCCAGGGTCGAGGGGATCAGCATTTCGACGATGGGACGCTTGGACCACCCACCGCTCTTCGCATCCAGATAGGCCTGCTCCATGTAGCCTAAGCTCGGCGCCATGATGATGCCGGCCGTGTGATGTTCGGCCTGGACTTTGCCCGGAAATGAGGTGAAGTCGGGCAACTCTGACAGCGCCACATTCATCCGGAACGTGCCCGATCCGCAGCGCCATTGTTTGATGCGCTGGTTGAAGTCTTGCGGCAGCAGCGAGTGATCGATCAACGAGCCGTACAGCAGTTTCGGATTGAGATTCGAAATCACGCAGCGCGCACGCAGCGCCTCGCCGTTTTCCGTAACCACGCCCACGGCGCGGCCGGCTTCCACCAGAACTTCCCGAACCCCGGTGGCAACGCGAATGTCGACGCCGCGTTCCGTCGCCGCCTTGGCCATGGCCTGGGTGATGGCGCCCATGCCGCCAATGGCGTGGCCCCAAGCGCCTTTCTTGCCATTCACTTCGCCAAACACATGGTGCAGCAGCACGTAGGCCGATCCCGCGGCATAGGGGCTGGCGTAATTGCCGACGATGCCGTCGAAACCGTAGGCGGCCTTGATCGGCGCGCTTTCAAACCAGCCGTCCAGATAATCGCCGGCCGACTTGACGAACAGTCCGAGCAGTTCGCGGCGCATGGGCATGTCGAGCTTGGTCAGCCGCTTGCCGAGTCGCGCGCTGTGCAGCAATTCCGGCAGCGCTTCCAACCAACTGCCGGCCGATACGTTCGGCGGCGTTTCCAACACCAGGTCGCGCAGCACATCGGCGATGATGTCGAGCCGACCCGCGTAGGCGTCGAGCTGCCCGGCATCGCGCTGTGAAAACTTCGCGACTTCGCTGGCAGTTTTACCGGCCCCGATCTTCAGATAAGTGCGTTCATCCAGCGGTAGAAAATTCGCCAGCTGCCGCTCCACCACACGCAAACCATGACGCGGCAGATCCAAGTCGCGGATCACTTTGGGATTCAACAACGACACGGTGTAAGCGGCGACGGAATTACGGAAGCCCGGGTGGAACTCTTCGGTGACGGCCGCGCCGCCCACCACGTTGCGTCTCTCGAGCACGGTGACTTTCAGGCCGGCCGCAGCCAGGTAGGCGGCGCATACCAGACCGTTGTGGCCGCCGCCCACAATCAACGCATCGCGCGTGGCCTCAGCCATGATACCAACCCGGCGCGGGTGCCTTGTCGAGGCGGCTTTCTGGGATGAGTTCGCGCATGCGACGCGCAAAGCTGCGCAGTGCCACTTCGCCGCGGCCCAGCGGCCCCGGCGTGTAGCTGCGAGAACTCATGCCGTTTTGCACGCGCTCGATCAGGGTCTTGTCCTCCAAACTGACGCGCCGGTTGATGCGCCAGTTCAAGTAGCGGGACACGCGCATTTCGCGCCGCTCATCCGGCAGCGCATAGGCAATCTCGCGGATCAACGTCTCGGTGGGCGAGATGGGGATCATTTGCATGAAGTCGATCTGATCGGGATAC
>CAZZWE010000128.1:0-1032 GCA_964657675.1 uncultured Steroidobacteraceae bacterium | reverse complement strand
ACACATCGAAGGCGATGTTGGGCCAGAGCTTGAAATAGGTCCAAAGCCGCTGCCGCTCATCACTCAGGTGCGTGCTGGTCGGCAGGAAGGACTGATACAGCCGTTCCGAGAGTGCCGAAGACGGCGTGTCCCGCATGAAGCCCCACATCTTGTCGACCCAGGTCTGTGCTTCCACCCCATAGCTTTGGCCGAACAAACGGGTCAGGCCCGGATGCGCCACCGGGATATGCATGGCGTCCGAATAATTATCGGTGACGTTCTTCCAATTCACGTGACGGGTGCGCAACGTGACCCGCCCCAGCGGCTGCAATTCCTCGAGACGGTAGCACGCCAGCTCATCTTCATAGGGCGCGAGCATCTCCGCCACGCTGGGCAGACCGCCCTTGAGCCTAACGAACACGAATCCACGGTAGATCTCGGTATCGAGCGGCTTCAAGCCATATTGGTCCAGCGGGAAATCCGCAAAATCCTTGCGGTTCGGCACGGTGGTGAGCCGCCCCTCGAAATCGTAAGCCCAAGCGTGGTAGGGACACACGAAGCGACCGGCGCAGTGGCCCGATGCGCCGTCGACCAAGCGCGCACCGCGATGGCGGCAGACATTGAAGAACCCTTTGATGGCCTGACTCGCCGTGCGCACCACCACCAGCGACTCCCCCAGAAAATCAAGGGTGTGGTAATCGCCGACCTTCGGCAGGTCATTCACGTGACACACGATCTGCCATGAGGTGGCGAATACCCGCTCGCGCTCAGCCTTCAGATAGTCGGCGTCGTGATATATCCAACCCGGCAGGCTGAAACCTTCGAGGTCAGCCGGCGGTTGCGGGCAGGGGTAATGCAGAACAGCGCGCGTGGCATCCATGGGGTCGCTCCATCTCTTGTTGAACGATTGTACAACAAGAGGCGGAACGGCGCCAACCGCGTGAATATCGGCTAGGTGGCGCGGGGTCGCTTGGCCTTGCTGTGCATGCGCGGAAACGCGCCGTTGCATAAGGCGTCGACCCAGTCCTCGCAAATCGCGATGGCCTCGCGGGG
>CAZZWE010000127.1:0-12956 GCA_964657675.1 uncultured Steroidobacteraceae bacterium | reverse complement strand
TTACCAGTACGATCGCCGGCGGAATTTTCAGGCGCAGCGCGAGTACCGAGGTCGCGGAGATTGCGATCAGCAGAATGATGAAGAGTTGAACGGTATCGCCCATGGTTCCTTAGCATAACTGCATCGGGAAACAGATGGGTGCGCTTGGATTACTTCTGAGAACCGACGAGCGTGTCGGTCATTTTCCAATTGGTCTCCCAGTTCTTCCCGCCGTCTTCTGAGTACGCAATTTCGAGTCGCCGAGTTTTCGCGTCGATTGGTGTGTAAATCTCGCGCACCAGCACGGCTCTGCCGTTGTAGGTGTCTTGGCCAAAAAACTCGCCGCGTCCGTCGTTGAATTGACCGATGACCGGGCGGCTCAACGTGCCATCCCGCGGATTCGCGTAGGAAATGCTCCAAAGGTGGGTGGTGGGATTATAAAGACGCGGGGACATCGCCTCCATCGGTCCGGCGGCGCCCTCCACCTTAAGTTCACCCAGGTTGGCCCGGCCGTTCCATAATTTTCGAATCGTGTGCGTTCCCTCGTACGCGAGCCATACGGTCGAGCCTGACAACGGATCCTTCAGCCGCAGGATGCGGGTGTGCCAGGTTCCGAAGGCGAAATCGAAGTCATGCTGCCCAGCGTGTTCGTCTGCCGCGCGGTGGCTAACGGCAGACATTTTCGGGGGCGCGTCCGCAGGCGTCCGAGTGAATGTCATGGCCCAGTTGATTTCCCAGGAGCGTCCACCGTCTACGGAGAATGCTTGTTCGAATCGGGCGCAATTCGTTGACACTCCGTAAAATGCGTTTTTCGACAGAATGCTCTTTCCGGCAAAAACTTCCTGGTCGAAGAAATCGCCGTGGCCTTCGACGAATTGTCCAATCATGGGTGGTTGGAATTCGCCATCGGCACTCGAGGCCCAATTGAGGCTCCACTGATGAGATCCGGGGTTGTAGAGACGAAGCCCCAATCCTTCGATATGTCCGGCGGGCCCGTCCGCTTCGAGCACCAGTACGTTGGCGCGGCCGTCCCATAACGTGCTGACGACCGAGATTCCCTGGTATTGGGCAGAACCCAAGCCCTGGCTGAGTGGGTGCAGCAGCCGTGTCACCTGGGTGTTCCAGGTGCCCAAATTGAAATCGAAGTCATGCTGACCATCGCGCAACGGCATTGCGCTGACGCCCATGCTGAAGGCCGGTGCGCTGACTATAATAATTGATGCCAGTTGGCGAGAAATCCGGCTCACTACTTCAATCTCGTCAGGTTGCCGATGAACGCTCGCACCCAGGTTGTTCCGCCGTCCGCGGAATACAGTTCTTCGTATTGGTGCGACGCGGGTTTGATGTTGGACCAAATGCCGCGCACCAGCACCGTTTTGTCGTTGATGGTGTCCTGACCAGTCAATACGATTTGGCCGTCCTGATACTGGCCAACGTTCGCGGACAGGATCCCGACCTTGCTGTTCGCAAAGTTCTGGCTCCATTGATGCGCTTTGGGGTTATATAAAAAGAGCGTCAGGCCTTCCCAACGGCCCGTCGGTCCCTCCGTTTCGATCTCCTCCAGTTGCGCCTTGCCATCCCAGACTTTGCGAACCGTGACGGTGCCGTCCAACTCGATGGTTTGCGAGTTGCCGTCGAATGGCTCGAGAGTTCGTTTGATGTGCGTGCGCCAGACGCCGATGTTGAAATCAAAGTCGTGCTGGCCGTCGCGAATCGCAGGGTTGGGCGCGGGAGTCTGTGTGGATCCGAGGCCGGGATTGCCGAGGCCAATGAGCGTGGTGATCCCTAGCGCCGCCGCTCGGTGCAATAAGTTATTCATGGTGTTCTCCTACCGTGGCTTTCTAAACTTCAAAATGAACTGATCCGTGTGGCCCTGAATCGATGGGTCGAACACTTTGAGGGTGCGAGGGTCGGCGGGATTGGCAAGCACTCGGCTCTCGCTCTCGAAGTGGAAACCCGCGGCTTCGACTTCGCGGCGTACCGCCGATGCGTCAATGCGATGCAAGGTTTCGGTGACGTCCGTGGCGGGGTCCGGTGCCGCAGAGTGATCGAGTACCACGTACGCGCCGCCCGGCTTCAACGCGTCGAACACCGCCTTGTTGAAGGCGGCCATGTTCATCGGGCCAAAGTAGCTGTTGTGAAGGTCATGGTAATTTTGCGAAATCCAGAACAGATCGAGTTTTCTGGGTAGACGCAGGCTGTCGAGTGCCGTCGTGGTCAAGACGGTGACGTTGGGACGGGTGGCTGCGTAGGCGCGCAAAGACGCGGTCGACTTCGTCATGGCGTGTTGGATCTCCTGCGGTGCAATGGCATAGACCTGCCCTTGGTTTGCCACCACGTCAGAAAACAACCGCGTGAAGTAGCCGGCGCCGGCGTTGAAATCCGCCACGGCATCGCCGGGTTTGATGCCGGAGAATTGCAATACCTCGAGTGGCTTACGGGCCGGGTCGCGAGTGCGATCCGTTTCCGGGCGCGTGGGGTCGGCCACGGCCGCGGTCAGCACTCGGTAGTTCGAGGGAGCTGCTTTCCCGGTTGAGCCGATCAGCAGCGCGGCGAGAATTAGAGCCAGGGGGAGGGCGTTAACCCAGGTTTTGTTCATGAGGTTACGATATTCTGTGAGTGGCCCAGTTAAAAAGGGCCACTCGTTAGAAAATTAGGCGGGCCACTTGCCAGATCCCTTGTTTGAAATCGAATTGGAGCGACCCAATCCGGGCTCCCGAGACGCGGGCCAAATGCTCTATCGACAGTTGAAAGACGCAATTCAGGATGGCCGCCTCGCCGCGGGTACCCCGTTGCCAGCCAGTCGCAAATCGGCTGCTTTTTTCGGACTCTCGCGCAACACCGTGGCCGATGTCTACGATCGACTCGGTCGTGAGGGCTTGGTCATTGCGCGCCACGGTTCAGGCACCAGCGTGGCCGATCGCTCCTCGAAACTTGACGCGTTACCGACTCGGACGAGTGCTTATCGACTCAATCCCTTTTGGCTTCGAGAGGAAGTGACCTCGGCCATGGGTTTTTGGCGTGATGAGGCCTCGATCGCCGCACGCGTTCTGGCGGCCATCGACTTTCGCCCCGCATTGATCGATCACCGTCTATTTCCCTTCGATGAATATCGTCGCCTCAGTGCCGGCCAGTTGCGGGGTCTGGAGAAAAAGCCGCCCGCGTCGAAGAGCCCGCAGGGCAACCAGGGTAATTTTCATTTGCGCGGCGCCATCACCGGCCACATCGCCTTGACGCGGGCCGTGGTGTGCGGACCTGAGGATGTGGTCGTGACCGCGGGCGCACAGCAGGCCTTCGACCTATTGGCACGGGTCTTGGTGACGGCGGGCGAGACCGTGGTCGCCATCGAGGATCCGGGTTATCCGCCGATGCGCGTGGCCTTTGCGGCGGCCGGCGCGCGGCTCGTGCCTGTGGCAGTCGATGATGAAGGACTTAAAGTCGATCAATTGCCGGCCGACGTGCGGATCATTTGCGTGTGTCCCTCGCACCAGTTTCCTCTCGGCATCACCCTGTCGAAACGCCGGCGCGCGGAACTGGTCAGCTTTGCCCGCCGCAACGGCGCCGTCATCATCGAGGACGACTATGACGGCGAATTCCGCTTTGGCGACAAGCCGCTGCAATCGCTGCGCGCCGCCGATGCGGCCGACGTGGTGTTTTATGTGGGGACGTTCTCCAAGTGCATGCTGCCCTCGCTGCGTCTTGGGTTCATTGTCGTGCCGGAGTGGGCGCGGCGTAGCTTGGTGGCCGCTAAAAATTGTTTGGATTGGCATTGCTCCGTGCCGCTGCAAATGGCGGTGTCGGCCTTTATGACCGCAGGACAACTGTCGCGCCACGTTCGGAAAATGCGCCAGATCTATGGCGAGCGGCGCGATCTGCTCTACACGCTGCTACGGGATGACTTCTCGGACTGGCTGGACCCGATCCCTTCACAGTACGGCATGCACGTCGCTGCTTGGGCGCGCGATGGGATTGATGTCGAGGCGGTTGCTCAAGCTGCAGCGGAGCGCGCGCTCAAGATTCATACGCTGGAGCGATACTACCTACGACCACCGTCGCGGAGCGGTCTGGTATTTGGCTATGGCGCGGTCGACTTGACGGAAATAAAGCAGGGTTTGGCTGCATTGCAATCGGCTTTTTCGAGCATATGTCATGTGATGGCTTCAACCAGGTGAAATGTTTCCGGTCGCCGTCGAAGAGTGCAACACTTGCAGCTATGAAAAAAAGATTCTTTGATGTGTTGAGTCCCCGTCGATTGGCCGTGTTGTGCGCGTGGGGCGTGATGGTGTGGTCCGCGGCGCCGGCACAAGCCCCGCAAAACACGGCCGCGCTGGTGCGACGAGTCGCCCCCAGCGTGGTCACCGTCATTGTCGAGGACAAGCACGTGGGCGCGGGCGCGCTCGCGGCTGAGCAGGCGTCGGCTGAGAACAACGGCAATGATGTGGGTGCGGCCATCCGCCGTCTGTTGACCGGTTCGCTGGGTCCGCCGGACAACGAGCGACCCTCGGGATCCTTGGGGTCTGGGTTTGTAATCCGAGGCGATGGGCTCATCGTGACCAACCGTCATGTCGTCAACGCCGCACTGAAAGTGCGGGTGCGATTGCCGGATGGCCGCGAGGTTCCGGCTAAAGTCTTGGGCTCCGACGCAGTGACGGACATCGCGCTGCTGAAGGTGGACCTGACGAATCTGCAGGCCTTGCATCTCGGTACCTCCCAGTCCGTTTCGGTGGGCGATCCTGTGATCGCCATTGGCAATCCCTTCGGCTTGGGCCAATCGGTGAGCGCGGGCATCATCTCGGCGCGTTCGCGCACCCTCGAGGATGATCCTTACATTGATTTTTTGCAGACCGACGCGGCCATCAATCACGGCAATTCGGGCGGCCCACTGCTGAGCGCAAATGGCACGGTGGTGGGAGTGACCTCGGCCATTTTCTCGCCGAGCGGCGGTTCGGTGGGGCTGGGATTCGCGATTCCGGCCGAAACCGTCACGGCGGTCATCGGTCAGATTGAAAGCAAGGGACATGTCGAGCGTGGCTATCTCGGCCTGGGTGTACAAGAACTCACGCCGCTGCTCGCAAAGGCATTGGGGATGAAGACTCCCGCCGGCGCGCTCGTGAGTTCGGTCGATGCGGCGGGGCCCGCGCATGGGACCTTCGTGCCGGGCGATGTAATTTTGACCATTGGCGCAAGCCACGTTACCTTCAAGAATCTAAGCAAGATCATGGCGCGCCTGCTGCCGGATACATTGGTGACCATTAGCACCTACCGATCGGGTAAGACCGAATCCGTGGGACTCAAAATTGGGCGCTTGCCCGAACCGCCGTCAGATCCTGCGCTGAACGGCGATCAGGACACGTGGGTGCCCGCGTTTCGCCTCGGCGTCGCCAATACCACCGAGGCGATCCGCAAAGCCATCAAGGCAACGGATGAGCCCAACGGGCTGATCGTCACGCAGTTGCGGCCAGCGGGGGCCGGCGCCATCGCGGGATTGAGAGTGGGCGATCTCATCACTCAAGTGGGTGACCACATTCTCACCGATGTACTCGACACCAGTCACATCCCGACACCCAGCCCGCAGGCTCCGGTGCTGGTGCGCGTTGTCCGGGACGGCTCGCCTACGTTTGTGGCCATCACCGGGGAATCCGAGCCTTAAAAATTTAGAGCTACGTCCCATTGCAATTCTTTACTCGCGCCGCAATCGAGGTCATTCTTGGGATAGTGAATTTGGGACGCGCGGCTTAGGTGGGCGGCACGCGTCAATGATGAGCCCACAGCAACTGAAGGAGGTGATCCAAGTGGCACATACAATCGTTGGTTCGGTCGCGTCTCTGGGCGCGTTGGTTGGTGGCGAGGTTGTTCGTTAGTCAGTACCTCGTACTGGCCAGGATGCCATTGAGGGATGCGCGCAGGCTTTTGTCACGCGCGCGACCGGGTCCAACGGATGGACGCTTCGACGCAGTTGCTACGCGGACGACCTTGGTCCGTTAGGTATAAGCTCGAGCAGGAAGTGGCGGAGTCCATGGGGGCTCCGCCATTTTTTTAGGCGCGCGTGACGGGCGCGTTAAGCCGCGTTGTAGGCTTGCTTGAGCCACGCTCTCAGTTCCCCGTCGATCTCAGTCTTCGAACTTACTCGAACCCTATGCGTAAACTAGGCGTTGAAGCTGCCCGCTGCCTCTAGTCGTGCAGTGGGAAACGACTTCGCGACTTTAACCAGTGCGTCGTATAGGGGCGGCAAAGGTGCTTTCTTGCCCGTATATTGAGCTGCCACCAAACTGAATTCATCGACATCGTCTGAAGCCAGTGCTTCTTTCGCTATGTAATTCGCATAGCCATGACCGATTTTGTGAGTTTCTTTCGGCCATTTGAGAATTTCGCCGTGCTTGCCCAACCCGGTTGCGCGAGCGCGGCGGATCCATTCGCCCATGGTTAACCCGGTGGCAGCCTCAATGTTCTTGACCATGGTGGCGGTTGCTTCAGCGACAGATGCCATCGGGTTGCTCTTTAACTTCCAACGTTATCGGGTTGTGACTTTGTCCGCGTCAACAATCACACGGTAGACCGATTCCAACGCCCGAAAAACTTTAACTTGAATTCACGCCGGCAGCGTAGTGGAAAGGTTGAAAATATCGTTGAGGCAATACCTCAAAGATCGTCAACCGTCGCCGCGGTGGCTGAGTGCTTGACGGCAAGTAATATTTCCATAAATATAGAAGTATGAAAGCTTACGAAGTGGTCCGAGCACTCAGCGCGCTTGCCCAGGAGTCGCGCTTGGCGGTATTCCGCTTGCTCGTAAAGCGCGGTCCCCAAGGATTCACGCCCGGAGTCTTGTCGGAGAGGTTAGGCATTCCAGCGCCGACATTGTCTTTCCATTTGAAAGAACTTCAAAACGCTGGATTAGTAAGCACACGGCGGGACGGCCGTTTTTTGTACTACAGCGCGCAATTTGAGCGCATGAGTGATTTGCTCGGGTTTCTGACAGATCAATGCTGCAGCCAAGCGGACGAAGTCTGCGATGCGAATTGCAAGCCGATCGACTCGCCGGCCAGGCGCCGCAGTGCATGATTGACCGAGCCACTTCTCAAGATCTTCCGAGCATCCACCGGCTGCTCGAGGTGGCCGAATTACCCATTGCGGATGTGTCCGCAGAGGCGCTTCGAAGTTTTTTGGTCTATCGCAGCCGCGGCGGCGTCATCGGGGCGGTAGGACTTCAGCGTTATCAGGATGCGGTACTCCTGCGCTCACTGGTTGTCGATAAATCACACACGGGGCGCGGGATCGGCAAGGAACTCGTCGCCGCGGCGGAGCAGCGGGCCTTAGGTGAGGCCATGTCACCGATTTATTTGCTGACCACGACCGCGGATCGATTCTTCCAAACATTGGGCTTTCAACGATTGCACCGCGACCTCGCGCCACCCGCGATCCGCGCTTCACATCAGTTTGCCTCGCTGTGTCCTGCGTCGGCAGTCCTGATGGTAAAGCGATGAGTGGCTTCGAGCGATATCTCACAGCCTGGGTATTTCTTTGCATTGTCATCGGCATTGCCCTCGGCCAATTTCTTCCTAGTGTCTTTCAAGCCATCGGCGGTCTGTCCGTGGCCCAAGTCAACTTGCCGGTCGGACTGCTCGTTTGGGTGATGATTATTCCGATGCTGGTGAAAGTCGATTTCAGCGCCTTGGGGCAACTCCGGCGCCATGTGAAGGGCATCGGGGTAACGCTGTTCGTCAACTGGCTGGTGAAGCCTTTTTCGATGGCACTATTGGGGTGGATTTTTATTCGTCATCTTTTTGCCACCCTGCTGCCCGCTGATCAACTCGATAGTTATATCGCGGGGTTGATTTTGCTCGCCGCCGCGCCCTGCACCGCCATGGTGTTTGTCTGGAGCCGCCTCACCGATGGCGATCCTTTGTTTACGCTCTCGCAGGTGGCGTTGAACGACACCATCATGATGGTGGCGTTCGCGCCGCTGGTGGGATTGTTGCTGGGTATTTCCGCCATCGTTGTTCCCTGGGGAACATTGGTGACTTCGGTGGTGCTTTACATCGTGATTCCGGTCGCGATCGCGCAGGCCTGGCGCCGCCACTTGCTCACGCGCGGCCCGGCCGCTTTCAATCTCGCCATGAGCCGTATCGGGCCATGGTCAATCGGTGCGCTGCTGGCGACCTTGGTGCTGCTGTTTGCATTCCAGGGGGAGGAGATTCTGCACCAGCCTCGCGTGATCGCGCTGCTCGCGGTGCCAATCCTGATCCAGGTGTTGTTCAACTCAGGCCTTGCCTACACCTTGAATCGCGCGGTGGGCGAGAGCCACAGTGTGGCTTGTCCTTCGGCGCTGATCGGGGCCTCGAATTTCTTCGAGCTCGCCGTCGCGGCGGCCATCAGTTTGTTTGGCTTTCATTCAGGCGCTGCGCTGGCCACGGTAGTGGGCGTTCTGATCGAAGTCCCCGTAATGCTGCTAGTGGTCAGCATCGTTAATCGTTCCAAAGGTTGGTACGAACATACCGGCCGGTCCCTGATGGTGAACCCATGATTGAGGTTACGATTTATCACAATCCCAATTGCGGCACCTCACGCAACACTCTCGCACTTATTCGCAATGCCGACGTCAAGCCGACCATCATCGAATATTTAAAAACGCCACCTGATCGGGCGACGCTGGAATCGTTGCTTAATCAAATGCACATTACGCCGCGCGCGCTGCTGCGGGAAAGAGGCACACCGTTCGCCGAGCTTGGCCTAGCCAATGACGCTTTAAGCGATACGCAGCTTCTTGATGCCATGATGGCGCATCCCATCCTCATTAATCGCCCCATCGTGGTGACGCCCTGGGGAGTAAAGCTCTGCCGGCCTTCCGAAGCGCTGCTCGATATTTTGCCCCTGCCGCAAAAAGGACCTTTCAAAAAGGAAGACGGCGAACTCCTAATCGATGCTCAAGGCCGGCGTGTCGCCATCGTTCCCTGAATTGCCGAACATCGACCCCGAAGTGTTTCGACGCCCAGGCGTCGAGCAGCTCGCGCGGGTCGGCTCCTCAACGCATGCGCCGCGTATCCTCTTGCTATACGGATCGCTGCGAAAGCGCTCCTTCAGTAAATTGCTGACCCTCGAGGCGCAGCGGCTCTTAACTGCGATGGGCGCAGAAACCCACATATATGACCCCGAAGGCCTGCCACTGCCGGATAGCCATCCCGAAAATCATCCGAAGGTGCAAGAGTTGCGCGTCCTTGCGGCCTGGTCCGAGGGCATGGTGTGGACTTCCCCGGAGCGCCATGGCGCGATGACCGGCGTCATGAAGGCGCAGATCGATTGGATTCCCCTGTCGATTGGATCGGTGCGCCCGACGCAAGGCAAGACGCTCGCGGTGATGGAGGTCGCCGGCGGCTCGCAGTCCTTCAATGCAGTCAATCAGATGCGCATTTTGGGGCGCTGGATGCGCATGATCACGATTCCCAATCAGTCCTCGGTTGCCAAAGCCTATTTGGAATTCGATGAGCACGATCGGATGAAGCCCTCCGCCTTTTATGAACGCGTGGTCGATGTGATGGAGGAGCTCATAAAATTCACGCTTTTAACCCGTGATGTGGCACCGTATCTTGTCGATCGATACAGCGAACGCAAAGAAAGTGCGGACCAGTTATCCAAGCGCGTCAATCTGCGTTCGATTTAACGCCACCTCGCCGCCCCTTCTCGCAGTCTAGGCGCGCACTCGCGCCGGATTGCCGAGCGCAGTCGCGCCTCGGGGCACATCGCGCGTCACCACGCTGCCCGCGCCGATGATGGCATCGTCTTCAATGGTGACTCCGGGTAAAATAATCGCACCGCCGCCGATCCAGACGTTGCGGCCGATGCTGATGGGCTTGCCGAATTCCGCCCCCGACCGACGCACGGCGGGATCGCGCGGATGATCCGCCGTATAAATCTGCACCGCGGGGCCGATCTGTGTGCCTGATCCGATGCTGACGGCCACCACATCGAGGATCACGCAATTGAAATTTAGAAAAACATCATCGCCCAGCGTGATGTTGTAGCCGAAATCACAATGGAACGGCGGACGGATCACCGCGCCATTGCCCACGGCCGCGAATCGCTCGCGCAGCAGCTCGCGCCGCTCCGCGCTGGGGGCGCTCGAGGCGGCGTTGTAACGCACCATCCAGTCCTTGGCCAGCTGCTGGTCGGCCTGGATCTCCGGATCGCCCGCGTGATACAGCTGGCCGGCCAGCATCTTTTGTTTCTGAGTTTGTTCCATGCCTGTTTCTCCGCGTTGAATGTGCAGCAGCATAGCGAAGTCCAGCAGCCTTAAGCGAGGCCGCGCTCCACCATGACGACCAAGCGCTCGCCCAGCGCCAGCACGGCGTCACGCGGCATGTCGTGCAACGGACCTTCGAGCGCCAGCAGCGCCAGGCCATGCACGGTGGACCAGGCGAGATATTCGGCATCCTTGCGGTCTTTGCGGCTAATCAGTCCGCTTTCCAACATGCGGTCCAGTGCCAACGACAGCAGCTGAAACGGATTGAGCCCCAACGAGGCGGTCTTGGCCGGGTCGTGTTCGTGAACAGACGGCGGCACGGAGAAGGCGGTACGAAACAGTCCCGGCTCGCGCATCGCGAAGCCGATATAGGCCATACCCACGGCGCGCAGGCTCCGGCGTGCATACAGTTTTGGATCGCGACTCGCGCCCATGGTTGCCATTTCCCCTTCGATGGCCGCCGCAAGCTTCGCCAAGCACGCTGACCGCACGGCTTCGAGCAGTGCCGCTTGATTGGCAAAGTGCCGATACGCCGCGTTGGGGGAGACTTCAGCGTGGCGCGTGGCCTCGCGCAATATGACGGCATCGGGACCCCCGAGCCGCGCCATTTTCAATCCATGCGCCAAAAGCGCGTTGCGAAGATCGCCGTGGCGAAAAGTTTTCCGGGGCACCGGCAAATTATACATCGGATGCAAAAATTGTGGACATCGTCCACATTCAGTATTACCGTATGTGGACAGTGTCTACTTAACACCAATCGGAGAGTTGCACCATGGCGGACGGTTTTGTCTGGTACGAGTTGGTCACCAACGACATGCAGAAGGCAGTGGCGTTTTATAAGAAGGTCGTGGGTTGGGAGGTGAGGGACGCGGGCATACCCGGTTTCACTTACATGATTTTCGGCAAGAATGGCACGGACGTGGGCGGCATGATGACCTGGGCTGGCGCCGGCGCCAAGGAAGCACTCGCGCCTCAGTGGATGGGGCATATCCATACCGCAAAGCTCGATGAGGAACTGAAGGCGGTCGCAGCCGATGGCGGCACCGTCGTCAAGCCCGCCCAGGTCATACCGGACGTCGGGCGGTTCGCAGTGGTTCACGACCCGCAGAACGTCATGTACATGCTATTCGAGCCGCGCCAGACGACGGCGCCGCCGCGCCTGGAGCAGCGGGCCGCGGGCAATGTTGGCTGGCACGAACTGCTCACCGACGATGCCGCCAAGGCATTCGATTACTACTCGAAGCATTACGGCTGGACCAAGGATTACGCGCATGACATGGGGGCGATGGGGGTGTACCAGACCTTCGGCATGGGCCTGCCGGTTTATTCGGGCGGAATGATGAACCGTCAAGGCCCGGGAATGCCGCCCGGCATCCCCGCGCACTGGCAATATTATTTCAATGTGGATGATATCGAGGCGGCCCATCAGCGCGTGGAACAAGCGGGCGGCAAGACGGTCATGGCGCCCATGGATGTGCCGGGAGGCTCGCGCGTCATGCAGGGCATCGACGATCAGGGCGGCCACTTTGCGCTGACACAGCCGCCGAAATCCTGAAATCTATACGCTGGTTTTCTGTTTGAACAGCGAAGCCTGGCGGCGCGATATTTCGACTTCCGGGCCCTCGCGTAACTGCACGTGAAGACGGCCGTTGAGGCCAAGCTCGACGCTTTCGATGAAATCCAGATTGATGATCTGGCGGCGGTTCGCACGGAAGAATTTTTTTGGATCGAGCCGCTGTTCAATGGCCGATAGTGCCCGGGCGATCAGCGGCTGAAGCTTGTTCCAAGACAGCCTTACATAGTCGCCGTCGGAGCTGAGAAGCCGCACTTCACGTAACGGTACGAACCAGCATCGGGGTCCATCGCGGACGAACAGCTGTTCCAAGGCCGGACCCGCCAGCGGCGCGTCGGCGGTCTGCTCGTGGTTGAGCCGGGCCAAAGCGGCCGCAAGGCGCGCAGGGTGAATGGGCTTGAGCAAATAATCGAGTGCGTTGATCTCAAATGCCCGCACCGCATGTTCATCGTGCGCGGTGGTAAAGATCACTTTCGGCAGGTGATCAAGGCGTGCCAGCAAATCAAAGCCCGAGCCGCCGGGCATTTGAATGTCCAAAAATAACAGCTCAGGGTTCGTGGCTTCAACAGTGCTCGCCGCCTGCACGATGTTGGCGGCCTCGCCAACGATCTCGATCCAGGGAAACTCGGTCAGCAGGCCGCGCAATTCGCGGCGCGCGGGAGCTTCATCGTCGACGAGGACCGCTCTCATGAGTCGAGCGGAATTCGGATATGAACCACAGCGAAGTTCGCATCGGCCAGATCGAGCTCGAGCGAGCCTTGCGCACCAAACAACAACCGTAAGCGCTCTGCGGCATTTTTCAAGCCCACGCCAGCTTGCGTCGAGTGGGGAACGCTGTGCGGTTTTGGATTGGAGACTTCCATCGCCAGCAGATCTCCCTCGAGCGCGGCGCTAACCCTGAGCAGGCCGCCCGCGGGCAGTTCAGCGATGCCGTGCTTGATCGCGTTCTCCACCACCGTCTGCAGCAGCATCACCGGGATACGCACGCCCCGCGCAGTCTCCGCAATGTCCATCTCGATTTGTAGTCGTTCCTCGAATCGCATGGATTCGAGCTCCAGATAGTCATTCACGATCTCCAGTTCTTGCGCCAGCGTGACCAACTCGTCCTGACTGGAGCTTAACGTGTAGCGCAGCATCCCGGCCAAGTGCGTGACGGCGTCGCGGGCCCGC
>CAZZWE010000126.1:0-13107 GCA_964657675.1 uncultured Steroidobacteraceae bacterium | reverse complement strand
CGACGGATTTTAAGTCCGTTGCGTCTACCAATTCCGCCACGAGGGCTTCGAGGCGCAAAAGTCTAGCAGCTTCGCCCGAAGCTTACAGAGCCAGTCGCTCCGGGGCGGGTACGCACCAAATGTCGATCGGCCCCCGGCGGCCGCGCAATTCGAATTGCGGCAGCTGCAGGAACGGTGCCGTGCCCATGCTATCGCTGGTGTCCGCTAAGTTTCGGAGCGCTGCGGCGACCGTGCATGAGAACAGCACCTCCCCCGCGCGCGCGCGGCTGCAAAGCCGGGCAGCCACATTAACCGTGTCGCCTACGATAGTGGTCGACTTACGGCGCGGCGGTCCCAAACTACCAAAGGCTACTTCGCCTAAATGCAAGCCCACCCCGATACCCACCTCAATCGAATGGTCCGCGTGCCAGCGCTGCGCCAGCGGCGCAAAGCCTTTCAACATGGAGTGTCCGGCAGCCAAACCGGCGGCAGCGCCGTCACCCGCATCCAACTCTATTCCGAAACCGGCCATGATGCCGTCGCCGGCCATATGGAATATCTGTCCGCCGAAAGTATCCGTAGCGCCCGACAACACTTGAAAGAATTCCTCGAGCAAGGGCACCAATCGTGCCGCTGGCAAGCGCTCGGCGAGACCGGTGTAGCCGCGCAAATCGGCAAACAACACGGTGACCTGCGCGGTGTGCGCGATACTGGGACCGCGAACTCGAGTCACAGCGAATGCATCCGTCGGCCGCAACGGAGTCGCGCCGCTACGTTTTTTCGAGCCGCCGGGTCCTGCGTGTAGTATTCGCATTGCACTTCGAGTTTGGGCCATAAGCCTTGGATTATACTTTAGTCCTGCATGTTCACCGCCACATTTTCTCTGCTCGATAAACTCGCTGTCATCACTGGCGCATCGCGCGGCATCGGTGCATCGATCGCTGGGGCCTTGGCGCGTGCGGGTGCGCGCGTCGTGCTGCTCGGTCGCGACGGCGTCGCGCTGAGTGACGTTCAGAGGGTCATTGCAGAGAGTGGATACCCGGCGAGCACGGCCACTCTTGATGTGACCGACGTGGCTCAGATCAACCTGCAATTCGACCGGATACTGCAGGATTTCGGACCGGTGGATATTTTGATCAACAACGCCGGTGTGGAGCAGGTATCGCCATCGCTGGCGGTCACTGAAGCGATTTGGGATCGAATTCTCGACACGAATTTAAAAGGTGCCTTCTTTTGCGCGCAGGCGGCGGCTCGGTGCATGATTCGAGGCGGTAGCATCGTGAACGTGTGTTCTTTAACGAGCGAAGTCGGCGTGTCTACCGCCGCACCCTACGGTGCATCCAAATCGGGGTTGGCAGGGCTCACTAGGTCACTCGCAGTCGAGTGGGCGGCGAAAGGCATCCGCGTGAATGGAATCGGCCCAGGGTACTTTCGAACCGCCCTTACCGAGGCATTTTATCAGGACGCATCGTGGCAGCAGATTATGTTGCCCAAAATTCCATTACAGCGCTTCGGCGAGTTGGATGACTTGAGCGGCGCCGCGGTATTTCTAAGCTCCGATGCTGCATCCTACATAACCGG
Organism: uncultured Steroidobacteraceae bacterium; assembly: GCA_964657675.1. Taxonomy (GTDB): domain Bacteria; phylum Pseudomonadota; class Gammaproteobacteria; order Steroidobacterales; family Steroidobacteraceae; genus Bog-1198. The sequence goes on along the minus strand of CAZZWE010000126.1, from coordinate 11,547 downwards.
TCAAATACTCTACGTGGATGGAGGGCTACTGGCGTCTTTGTAGACCTATGTTACATGCGGCGACAAACTGCTCAGAATTTGTGCAATCATAGTGTCATGCACACCCGGCAACGTTATTTAAGCGTTTTCGTCAGCGGCATGGCATTGGCAATTGGCTCGATCGCAGCGGCCGACGCACCAGCGGTCGTGTTGCCGGCGTCCAGTGTCACCGCGGCGCCTGCCGCCGAGGCCACAGCCCCATCCGCTACGAATAAAATTTGGGAATGCACCACTAAGGGTGTGCGTACCTTCTCGAGTAATCCGTGCGGAACGAATCCGACGGTGCGTGAATTAAATCCCATCAATGTCATGGAACCGCCGCCGGTGCCCATGTATCGCGTAACACACACTTACGCGCCATCTGCTTCGCCGACGCCGGTGGAATCCGGTTATCCAAATCAAACAAGCGGTGACGCAGTGTCCACCGACAACGCCTATAACGGCTATCCGGGCTACGTGATCGTCACGCGGTCGCACCGGGCGCGGCCGAACTCAGCGCGCACTCACCCCCATCCACACCGCTAGCCGTTCGACCTCAAGCGGGCACACCGACCGCCACAGCTTGCGGTTCGAGCAATTCCTCTTCGATGGACTGCTCCTTCAACTTGGACGTCACCTTCTCCTCTCGACCATAGGTGCCAATCAAATACCCGCCGGCAATCGCGCGCGCTTTAACGGCATCAAAGAGTTCATGTCGCCCCGGAACATTTGAAAACGCGGTGCCCGTATGCAACGCGAACACTTGAAAGACATAGCGGTGCGTCCCATGACCGGGCGGCGGATCAGGGGGCAGCCAGGATTGCTTAAGGAATGAGTTGCGCCCGACCTGTAGTCCTAAGCCCTCATGATCCGGACTGTTCAACGCGCCTTCCTGCAATTCAGCATCATCCACACCCATGTTGACCACAATGGCGTGGACCAAGGGATGCGGCGTCGGAGAATCTGCGTCCTCGACAATCATCGCGATGGATGCCGTATGGAGCGGCACTCCCACCCACGCTAACGGCGGAGAAAATCCAATACCGTCCGCTGTGTATTGAACAGGAATGGTGCCACCCGGCGTAAACGCTGCACTGCGCACCTCGATACGGGGAATCGCCGGCCGGCCGAGCCGGTGATACACGGTGTTTTCCATACCGGCCCGCTGATTGTGCAAACTCGCGCCGAGCGATTCGGGAATTTTTTCCAGCATGTCGACACCTCGAGAGTTATGAGGTCTCGTTTTGTCATATTGGGCGCGAGGGGGGCGACAGCACCTGTCCGATACGCGCGTCAGACAATGTCCCGTAAGCGTGCGTCAGATTAAAGCGGGTTAATGCCGGCGATTCAGCAAGCGCATGCGTTCCTCAGAAACCGCGCGCGCATGTGCGTCAAAACCCTCGTACGTTGCCAGCGTGTGGGCATCTTTCGCCACTCGTGAATAGCCGGCCTCGGTCACCTGCCCGATTGAAATGCGTTTCATAAAATCAAACACGGACAGCGGCGAATGCGTACGGGCAGCGCCGCCGGTGGGCAGCACCGCATTGATGCCTAGCAAATAGTTACCAAGCGTGATCGGCGTGTACTTGCCGAGCAGAATCTCTCCGGCGTTGCGAATTCGCCCCAATGCCTCCATCGGATCGGCGGCGAGGATTTCCAAATGCTCCGGGGCAAATTCGTTCACGAAATTGACTGCCGCAGAGAAGTCCTTCGTGAGCACAATTCCGCCTGACGAGCCACCCAGCACACGCCGTGAAAAATCCGCGCGCGACGGCTCCATCTTGGCCCAATACTGAGGCAATGCGTCGCGGGCCTCCTCCGCCACGCGTCGGCTGTTGGTCACCAAATAAACGCATGAATCGGGACCGTGTTCGGATTCAATGAGCAGGTCGAGCGCAGCCAGTGCGCCGTCTGCAGAATCGTCCGTCAAGACAATGGATTCACTCGGCCCTGCAGGCACCCCGGGATCAATTTCATGCGCCAGCAATTCCTTCGCAGCCAGCACCCACGGGCTCCCGGGTCCGACGATCTTGCGGCATTTCGGCACCGAGGCTGTGCCATAGGCGACCGCCGCGACCGCCTGCGCGCCTCCGCATTTGTAGACCTCGGTGATGCCCACATACCGCGCGGCGATGAGCGTTCCCGCATCGACGCGTCCATCGGGCCCGGGCGGCGTAATCACGATGGTGCGTGGAACTCCGGCCACCAGCGCAGGAATCGCCGTCATATTAAGCACGCTTGGAAAGGATCCTTTGCCCCTCGGTACGTAGCAGGCTACCGATTCGATCGGCACGTGACGATCACCGACCCAGATGCCGGGTTCGATTTCTTTGAGCCACATCTCCTCGGGCTTCTGGGCTTCATGAAAGCGGCGGATATTATCGATCGCGTGCCTGATCGCGGTGACCACGTGTTTCGGCACCTCGCGCTCGGCGGCATCAAACTCTTCGGCTTGCGCGCGGACCGACATCTCCGCGGCCGTCACGCCGTCGTGCAACTTGGCAAAACGTATCAACGCGGCGTCTCCTTCCTGGCGCACCGCCTCGATGATGGGGCGCGCCCCATCGCGGAAGCGGCTCAAGTCGGTAACACTGCGCCGATACAACGATTCTGGAACGCTGCCGGCGGCGCTCAGATCGTGAAAGGAGACCGCGTTTGCGCTAGATGCGATTGACGGGACGTGGCTCGCTTTTGTCAGAGGTCACTCCTACAATTAATTGATGACATTGCGCATTGGCATCGTGGCCTGTTCCGCAGAAGGCGCGGCACTTTGCTATAAAACCATTTGCAATGAGGCTGCGCAACTGTCGGCGCAGCATGCCCACCCGGAGGTCTCGCTGCACACGCACTCCTTCGGCGACTATATGCAATGCATCTACCGTAACGACTGGCCGGGTGTGGGCGAAATCATGCTGTCTTCAGCGCGCAAGCTTGAAGCTGCGGGCGCTGACTTTTTAATTTGCCCCGACAATACGATTCATCAGGCCCTGCCGTTCATTCAAGATCGATTGCCGCTGCCGTGGTTGCACATCGCTGAGGTGGTCGGCGCCTATGCGGCTGAACGTGGGTACGCACGATTAGGCTTGACCGGCACACGCTGGTTGGTGGACAGTGCTGTGTATCCGGACAAGCTGGCCGAGCGTGGATTGCAATTTGCCCGCCCTTCCGTCGCGGAACGCGACGAAATCAATCGTCTCATCATGGAAGAATTGGTACGCGGCCTTTTTACGGCGCGCACCGCCGCGTATTTCACGACAGTCATCGCCGGATTGAAAGATCGCGAGGGTTGCGACGCCGTGGTGTTAGGGTGCACGGAAATCCCGCTAATCATCAATGATGAGAACTCGCCTCTGCCGACGTTGGATTCGACACGTTTACTGGCGCGAGCCGCCTTGCGTCGGGCAGGGGAAGCTGCCCGGCAGTGAGCACTCAAAAAGGATAGTTGAGTCCGGTAAATACCGCCGCACCTTCGCTGCCATGCCCGATGTCTACGTATCCCACTACGAAGGGCCGGGCGATGCCGCGAAATCCTACCCCGTAAACCTGATGCAGTTGCGAGAGAGGATCGGTTCCCGAACGAGAGAATACCCGGCCTAAATCGACGAAGGGGGCCACCTCGATATCGAGCTTGGTGGTGACCGCATCGAAGGTGAAAACCTTGCGCCGAAGCTCCACGGTGGTCGAAAAGGAATCTCGGTCATAGAAGCGTCCCGCTCCGAAGCCGCGCAGCGGCTGCTCCCCGCCGATATCGCTGATGCCGCCGCCAATATTGCTCAACGCCCAAAACGGCACGTCATGAGCGCTCGGCAGGTAACGCAGCGCCATGTGCGCAGTCAGTATGGTATCCGTGGCCACCGGCCAAAAGCCGCGGCCGTCGATGCCCGCTTCGCTGTACATGGAATCATTGATAATGCCGTGCTTGGCGGCTGCGCCGCCGTAGACGACCCATTTCATGCCATGGGTGGGAATGGTCGGATCGTCGCGGGTATCGTAGACCACCGAAAATCGATTCAGCATGAGCTTGTCGGTGCCGATGCCGATCGAATGCGGAAACCTCGTTTCAATCGACGCCACGTCGTTCAGCGTGCCGGGCAGTACGTCGATTACCTGGAAACGCGCGGTATATAGCAACTGCCACTCATGAGTGATATTGAATCCGGCCTGAATCTGGCCGAAATCCTGCTGGCTGGTGTAGTTGGTTTCGGCAAACATCGGGGTTTTGTTGCCGATGCCGTAAAAGCGCGGCGTGCCGTCGCGATCGTAAATCAAACTGTAAGTCACTGACCAGCGCTCATCGCGCAGTCTGCCGGTCTGAAACTCGCCATCGAATTTGCGCTCGACCCGCTCCTTGATTCCCGCCACGATATTCCACTGCTCGTCGGGCGATGCATAGGAGTAGATGCGCGCATGCACACCGAAACCGAAATAAGGGTTGTACAGCACGTCAGGGGCAATGATCTGACTGACATTGTGATTTTCGTCAGTCTTGATCCAAGTGGGAATGAGCCCCAAGGTGGTGCCGCTGTCAGGGTCCACCGCGATTTCGGGCACCGGAATGAACGGCGCAGTCGCGGGATTAAACCAACGCGCAAGCCCGGTCTTTTTGTCAGGCGGCGGCGTCTCGACCGGGATAGGCCCGGCTGGTGCGCTGGTCGAGGGATCCCCAGGAGGCGTTTGCGCCCACGTAGTCATGACGGGCTGCATCGCGACGAACAGCAATGCGGGCAGCCACGCGCGACTCACTGCAGAAATCGCTCGATACTGGTCAACAAGCGGTCGATATCCGATGCGTTCATAGCGCCCATGGTGGAAATCCGAAACAGTGTTGCCGACAATCCGCCCTGCCCTGCATAAATTACAAACCCAGCCGCCTTCAGCGCATCGTGCAGCGTCGGGTACGCCACGCCGTCAGGCAGCCGATAAGCTCGCAGTACCACCGAAGATTGCTCGGGCGGCAGCACTGCATTGATCCCCATCCGCGCCAATCCCGCTCGAGCCTGTTCAGCCAGCGCAGCATACCGCGCATAACGGGCGGCGCGCCCACCTTCTTCCTCGTACTCGCGCAGCGCTTCGACCAAGGCATAGTAGGCCTGAACCGAGGGTGTGAACGGAGTATTGCGTTGATCTTGCAGACGAACCAAGCGGGTCAAATCCAAATAATAGGTGCGACTGGTGGCCAATTGCACGGCCGAGCGGCGTGCAATCACGAACGCAGCGCCGGGGACGCCGTGTAGGCATTTGTTAGCGGTTGCGGCCACGGCATGCAGGCTTGGGTCGGAGAAATCAATTTGCTCGGCGCCAAAGCTGCTGACGCAGTCAGCCAATACCCCAACGCCGCGGCTGCGGCATAGGGCACACAACGCGGTCAAATCGTTCAATCGGCCCGTGGTGGTTTCATGGTGGACGATGGCCACATGCGTGAACGGACGGTCGCCCATCGCCGCGTCCAAGCGCGCCGCCACCGCCGTCCAGTCAGGCGCCTGCATCCAGTCGCCGATGATGCGGTCGTGAGGAATCCCATACTGCGCGCAAATTTGCGCCATGCGCTCACCGTACACGCCATTCTCGACGATCAACAAACGGCCCTGGGCGGGAACCAGCGAAGCCACCATACTTTCGACCGCCGCCGTGCCGGAGGCAGTCAGTAACACCGCAGTCCATTGCGCGGCCGGCAGTGCGTAACTGGCCAGCAGGCGCGTCCTCGCCTCATCCTGTAAATCGAAGAACTCGCTCTCCCGATGGCATAGATCTGGCTGGAGCAAGCTGCGGCGCACCCGCTCAGTGAGTGTGACGGGACCTGGGTTAAGCAGCAGCATTAGTGACCGCTCCGAGCTAAAAAGTGTTGCATCAGCCGATTTTTAACTTCAACCGGTGTGACCGTCGGCCGCGGTAAGTCGCTGGGCGTGCCGGTGCGAATTAACAAGCGTGCGAACTTAGCGCCGTCCAACGGCGGCGTGTTAAGCCACGCTGAAACTTGGCTCAAATCGTCTGTCTCCAGGGAGGATGCATAGCTGCAGGCCGCGGCAACTTCGGCGAATGATACCTGCGGCGACACGGTGGCCTGTCCGCCGGTGGAGTCGTGCACGCCATTGTCCAACAATAGATGCCACAGGTTAGGGGGACCATAGGCTCCCACCGTGGCAAAAGCCCCCATGCGCATCAGCGCAGCCCCATCGCCATCGACGGCGATGACTTTGATGTCCGGCCTCGCGAGCGCCAAACCCAATGCCAGGCTCACCACGCAGCCCATCGAGCCAACCATATATAAGTGATTGGCTCGATCCGCGATGGCGTAGAGCTCACGTCCGCAGTAGCCGGTGGATGCCAACACAGCGGTCGATTCTGGCGGCGAGTTAGCCACCACCAAACGCAGGACCTGCTCCCGAGAGGGTCGCGCTTCAGGTGAGTAAAGCCTTGGATGCAAAGTGGCCGGCGAGCGCTTGGACTTGCGGCCGACTCCCGCGTTACCGCGCAGCGCATACGGCGCCACGCTGCCCTTCTGCATGACCAGGGCATAAGGACGTCCGGTCGTGTCCATGTGGTGTGTGGCTCGTGCCAAAGCGGCGTCGATTTGGGACGCCTCGGTTGGAAATAACTCCCAAGGAATTTGCATGGTTTCCAGCATGCTGGGCGTGATTGGACCCATCAGCGCGTGCTGTGGCTCGTCAGCGACACCCGGTTGCGCGCGCCACGTGACGATCAGCAGCTGCGGAAGATTGAAAGTCCAGGTGAGCGAGGTCAGCGGGCTGACGGCATTGCCCAGTCCCGAATTCTGCATCATGGTGACGCCGCGGCTGCCGCCCAGAGCGAGGCCGGCGATCAGTGCAACGGCATCGCCCTCATTGGTCATCGACACATAGCGCAGCGACTCATCTTGCAGCACGTAGTTGATGAAGGGCGTGAGAAAAGAGCACGGAACGCCTGCGTACCACCGAAAGCCGCGAGCCTGCGCTGCCGCGACAAACTGTTGGGCCTCAATCATCGCCGGGCGGAGTTTGCGCGTGCGCAAAATCCACTGCACGCCGCAAATCGTCAAGATCGTTTACGCCGCGCCAGTGACCGTGCACGTACTGCACTTCAACGGCCGCGCCCTCTGCAATCAACGCGTTGATCAGCGCCGGCATGTCCAGTTGATCAAAGTCAGCGCGCCGCTTGAGCGTTGACAAGGTGGCCTTGAGCTTGACCAGCCCCGCTTGACTGACATTGAGCACGCCGATCCAGCGGCCGTTGGGCTCCGCATCCGCCGTGCTGCTGACGCGCTTCAGTAAAACCGGCGTGCCGAACAGACCGCGGTCATCTTCACGCGAACAAAACGCAAAATCGCGCACCGTATGATTGCTGTTGCCCTCGAGCAGCGAGTCAACCGCAACCGAAAATTCAGCTTTCGACTCCACCAAGTCGCGCAGCACATAACTACGAAACAGCAGATCGCCGTACGAGATGAGCACATCCGAGTCCGTTGCGTCAATCGCGCAAGCCAACGAGGACAGCTCGCCGGTGTCGGCATAGCGTTCGTTCACCACCAACTTGATGCCCGCCGTATCGATGGCATCCGAACGATAGCCGCCCACCACGGTGATGTCGTTGATGCTCTCTTTCTTGAAGCCATCCACCAGCCAGCGCAATAAGGGCTTGCCGGCAATGGGCAGCATGACTTTGGGGCGGTCTTCCGTAATGGCCTCGAGGCCCTTGCCGCGCGATGCCGCCAATACAATGGCGGCGCGCGAGGTGCCGCTGGCAGACAGATAAATTTTCTCTGCCGCCGAGTACTCATCGGCATCCTGCAGGCGAAAGATCTCATTCACCGACACGATGCGATCCTCGACATTGACCAAGGTTTGGCTCTGGAATATTTCCTTGGCGACGCTTTGCATCGCGGACGCGGCGGCGCGCACCAAATGATTGGCCCAGATGACGGTGCTGATGCCGGATTCTCGAAACACGTCGGTCGGCGTACTGTAATAGCGCGTCGGCACGATGACCAACGGGGCGCGTCTCGCCCACTCGCGCGCAAAAGTGACGATTTCGTCGGGCTTGGATAACTTGCTGTGAATCAGAATGGCATCCGCACCAGCGAGCCGATAGGCTTCGGCACGGCGCAAGGCTTCGTCCATACCCCATCCCGCAATCAATGCTTCCACCCGCGCCACGATGCAGAAGTTTGCATCCTGCTGGGTGTCCTTGCCCGCGGCGATCTTACCGACGAACTCTTCAATATCGGCCAGCGGCTGACGTTCGCCATTCAAGAAACTGTTGGTTTTCGGAAACTGCTTATCCTCAATGCACACCCCGGCGATACCGCGTTGCTCGAGCTTGCGCACCAGGCGGCGCATGTTGTTGAAGTTGCCGTAACCCGTGTCACCGTCCAACAAGATCGGCAGGTCGCTGGCGTCGGCCATGAACTCCAAATTCTCGACGACTTGTGTCCAGCTGGCTTCGTTATTGTCGCGTACGCCGAACTGGGCCGAGATCGACAGACCCGAGGCCCAGATGCCCTTAAAGCCGGCTTCACGCACGATGCGCGCGGACAATCCGTTATGCGCCTCCATCAAAAATTCCAGCTCGGCGCTATGCAACATCTGACGCAATTTTGCGGCGCGGCTTAAAGTCGGATTCTTCTCGCCAGTACCTGGCGCAGCTTTAGACGGACGCACTGATAAATTCATGGTTAAGTTCCCGTAAGAGGTTGCAGTTGCGGAAGCACGTCGCGAGCGGCGCGCTCCACATCAACCGAAAAATCAATCTCGATCCAAGGCGACCCTGTCACGTCGCTGACGTCGATCATCTGACTGCCCTCGCGCACCAGATCGCGGACCGCCTCTTCATGCGGCATATGATCGCGACCGCTGCTCACATAGCCTGCCACCAACTGCGCCAGACGCCGGGCCGCAGTTGCATCGAAGCGAAAAAATCCCACCGATTCACCGATGGTGTCGTATTTGAGGTTCGGTTCCGGTTGTTTGCGCAGCTCTATCGGCACTCCGTCGCGCACACAAACCTTCACCGGCTCATCTCCCGGCTCGAATTCCCGATCAATCAACAAGCGGTTAATCGGCGAGGCGCCGGCCACCAAGGCCCGCATGATCCGCTCGTCATACAACACATCAGCATCCATCAGTAATACATCGCCGCCGCGCGTCATAGCCTGTGCCACCGTGTGCACCGTAAGGACGCTGCCGAGCTCGAACTTCTCGTTGATGACTATTTCAGGACGCGGAATCCACTGCAATCGATCCAACTCCGCCTCGACCAGTTCGTGACGAAATCCAAGCGCCAACACCAGATCGCTAATGCCCGCTGTTCGCAACATACGCAAATGCCGCTCAAGCAGGCTCATACCACCAAAACGTAACAGGCACTTGGGGATCTGCTCATCTTCGGGTTGCTTTAATCGCAGGCCCCGGCCGGCGGCGAGAATAATGGCGCGCATCAAAATGATTTTCCTTGGGCTTTAGGGGCAGGGATATTACGGGAGGCCAGATGCAAATACAGCAGTCCGGGGAGCCCCAGCAGCAATTCGCGTGTGCGCTTTGCAAGCGATAAAGCGATCGCCGCGCCCGGTTGTAAACCCACAATGGGTGCCAGCAGTAGGTAGCCGCCCTCCTGTACCCCCAGCGCGCCAGGAATCGCGAAACCGGCGCCGCGAATGGCCTGGCCAAGGCTTTCCAGCAGCAATGCATCAAACCAGTTAACCGGCGTACCCAGAAAATACGCGATGAGATAAACCTCACCGGTACCGATAAACCAACCCACCAGACTCAACACGAAGCTCGCGAACACGGGGCCACTGCGCTTGTACGTCGATTGAATGGCCAGATCGATGGCGTGCGCTTGATTGACCCACTGTGACCAGTCGCGCTTGCTCGAAAAGCGAGTCACCGTGCGGGTCAACTTGCTGAAAAATCCGCGCCGTTGCACCAAAAAAAACCCGCCCACTTGCACGGCCAGGAATGCGCTGGCCGCCAGCGCCGAAGTACGCAGCGCGTGCTCGGAGATGGAGGCGTGAGCGCCGAGCAACAAAACGCCGACGATGGCAAAGGCAATCTGTGCAAATGATTGCAGCGTGGTGCTCACCGTGATCGCGGCGGCCGCATCGTCCATTGGCATGCCCCGCTGCGCCAAGTGTCTGGCCATCAGCACCGGCCCGCCGATTTGGCCTCCTGGCATGAGGCTGTTGGCGGACTCTCCCGCCCAACGGGCCAGTAGGGCGTCACGCAAAGGGTCTCGGCCAAGCGGTGTTTCGAACAGTACGCATATCGCCAACGCATCGATGAACAGCGGAATCAGGTGAAATGCCGCGACCAACAACAGCCCCCACCCCGCGTGCGCCAGCGTGGCCAGGATTTCCGGCAGCCCCTGCGACACCAACACTGCAACAAACAGCAGTACGCCAACGGTGAGCAGCCAAGTCGCCGTGCGCGACATTATGGGCGGCCTTGGAGCAGACGTTTGAATACCTGGCGAAACCCAAAATAAGCAAATGCATCTTTCATGTTGGAGATCAGCCGCCACCACGGATGCATGCGCGGGTCGGTGACGTATTCAAAGGTCAAAGACACGCGCATCTCTCCCTCACCCAACGGTGTGATGCGGTGACGCAGTTTATCGCCATCGAATACCACCAGCCCCCCGGTCGGTATCTGCAGCGAACCTCGCACTACCGTGGCGGTCGGCTCGCGTGTGTGCAACTCATAGTCCAGTTTGCAGGACGAGCGGTCGATCACGCCGAATAGCAACGTATAGCGGCGTCCCGCGTAATAGGAGGTGTCGTAGTGCCAACCGATGTGATCGCCCGGTTTTGTGTAGAAATACAGCGCATAGGCGTGTGGATCATCGGCCGGCGACAATTGCAGCCTTTCCCCAGTCAGTTGTTCCAACCACTGCAATAACTCAGGCGAGCGGTACAGCTGCGCGATCGCCGGGGCCAGGCTATCAATGGTGTAGCGGCTGACGCTTCCGCCCTGCTTGTGGCCCGGTAGGTAGTTGCGGTTTACTGCAGGCTCTACAGCGCCGACCGCAGCGATCAATTGCGCGCTGATCGTAGGCGGTAAGAACTCATTGACGCTGAGAAACGAGCCTTGGCTTGCGTAGCGCTCCCGCAGTTGCTGAATGTCCAGCGAGGCCAGTCTCGCCGGCAAGCTGTCTAATGCGGGGAAAGACATCCGCTAACCGGCAACGGCGCGTCGATATTCGATCACGACCCAGATGGCGTACAGCGGCGCACACACAGCGGCGACCGGTAGGAATGTCGCGATGCCATTACACAACGTGACCAGCGGCGCGAGGTACAACACATCCTCAGTTTCAAAACCGCCGAATGACGCTTGTTGCGTACCCGCCTTCCCCATCCGGTCTTCAATGCGCAGACGCAGATAAAAAATCAACGCGATGGCCAATCCGGACACCAAACCTAGCATGGGCATGCCAACGCCGATGCCCATGGCGATAAACACAAAGATCGTCACCGCGGCATCGCTGGCCAGATCGTAGAGATGGCCGATGCGGCTGGTCTTGCCGGACAGTCGGGCG